>JAHQXC010000039.1 GCA_029856525.1 Candidatus Odinarchaeia archaeon | reverse complement strand
CTTCTATAACCTGGTTTGGTGGGTGATCGTATTTAAAAGCGGATTGAACCGTGAATGTTTGAACACTAGGATACTCTGCTAGAACATTATCAACGTTTAAAGGTGTTAGATTACCTCGAAACGGTGGGGATCCGACACCTATAATAGGATATATTGGTAGCTTCAACTCTTCGGAAAGGGTTTGAAGCTTGAGTAATGCAATCTTATTTAGGAGAACCGCGGCGACAAGCCCGTAATTCATAGCTGGATCTGATCTAGCTAAAAATACGCGTTGATAATCGAAGTCTTTATCACTTAAATATTCTCTTAGAATATTATCGCAATCAATAAGTCTTTTCATATCCTCGAATAAGGGTATCACGTTTATTTTCTCAGGTTTAAATCTACCAACCCATTCACCTATAGTTATATCGCCCTCGCTGAAAGGCTGATCTTGTTTACCTACCACGAAGTTACAGTAATACTTGTAAACTCGATCAATGAATTTAGCTGAAGCCGCCATAGGCAGTATCACTTCAAAAATGGGGGGTAAATCATCTTTGAAAAACAGTTTAGCAGCATCGAAGGATCTGGGGATACTCTCCAATGTTTCTAAAAGTATTTTAGCCTCAGCTACTTCAACAGCAGGGTTCGGAACCCTTAAAGTTAAGAAGACATCTCTACCAAGCCTTTTCGACGTGAAAAACGAAGGATATTTTGTAATCAGTTTTTTCACAACATAATTATCGACTTCCTTACCTTCACAATCCCACATCTGCTCGTCGCATCCCAGATGAGAGAATACATAGTAGGCTTCCTGAATTTCATCTTCACCGCTCAGCTCACTTTCCTCAGCGAAGAAAGGAGTGTTAACATTATCAGGGTGTTGAGTACTCATACATCTAGGTATATACAAGTCCGATCCCCGGAAAAACTATTTTTAATGATCTAAAAAATATTTCTACTAAAATACTATTAATAATGCGATTTTAAAGCGGCGTTATTCCAATGTTTTATAAGAATGCGCCCCAAGTATTTTTTTAACAGTTAAATTAAAATTTTCATAAATAAGACTGCTACTCACCTGCAGTGAGAGAGTTAAATGTTATATAAAGCGAAATAGCCTACTAATAGTTAAAACGAGTATAAGGGTCATGAATCATTAATTTAAAGATATTTTAGAAAATGTTAATTAAAACTTTAAAAATATTTAATCGAAGAGTAAACAGGAAGATGTGTTTCAAATAATCTAATGTAAACGGGCCCGTAGCCTAGCCAGGATAGGGCACTGGCCTCCTAAGCCAGGGGTCACCGGTTCAAGTCCGGTCGGGCCCGCTCCTTTACTTTTTCAATAACGGCTCCTTCTTTACCTATTAGGATCCTATCAGCTAAGCCTATGAATAAGCCGGTTTCCACAACACCTGGAAGCATCTTAATTCTCGTATTTAGAGACTCTGGGTCGATTATCTCTTCAAATTTACAGTCTAAAATAAAATTGCCGTTATCTGTGACAACCGGGCCTAGTTTTCTCTTAGCCATTCTAACTTCAGGTTTACCACCGAACGATTCTATTTTTTTATAGACAGGGGATAAAGCTTTAGGTAAAACTTCAACTGGTATAGGGGCGCCCCCTATTCTCTTAACAAATTTAGATGAATCTACAAGAATAATTAACTTCTTAGTGTATGTTCCAATTATTTTTTCCTGGGTTAGAGCTCCACCCCCACCTTTTATCAGATTTAAATCTTCATCCACTTCATCAGCACCGTCGATTGTCAAATCGAGAGTATCATACTCGTCGAGAGTAGTTAAAGCAACACCGGCTTTGATAAGTTCAAAATAGGATTGATAAGAGCTGGGAACCGCCAATATTTTAAGACCTTCTCTTCTACAACGCGCGCCAAGGTGTTTTATAAAATAAGATACTGTGGTCCCGCTGCCTACACCGATCACCTGACCGTCTTCCACTAGTTCAGCAGCGTGTTTACCTACAAGTTCTTTTTCAAGTTCAAAACTCATATATATACCTCTAATAATTTTATCTATAAAATATAAGAGAGAACGCTTATAGAGTTTTATTATTTCCAGTAAAATAATATATTTATTAGGTAACGTATGCCGGGGTAGCCAAGCGGTTAAGGCGCTGGCCTCGAGAGAGGACAGGAAAGCCAGTGGTGCTTTGCACCTCGCGGGTTCAAATCCTGCCCCCGGCGCCATTTCCAATTTCTAGAGTAAACTCCGCCTCATAGATTTACCTGTTAATATCCTAACTCATACCGTGAATACCGCGTGTAAAATTAATCATAGTCTTTTAGCTCGCTTTTAATGATCCGGCTGATTTTCTTATCTATTAACCTTGAAGTTAGATGCTTTATCCGTATAGGAGAGTAAACGCCTATGTCAAGTATTATTTTACTAACATAGTCGCCGGGAGTTATGTCGAAAGCTGGATTATATATTTTTATCTTAAAATTAATAGGGTTCTCTGAATCTGTTATTTTATCGTCAGGCGGCCATTTTTCAACAGATCTTTCAGATAATAATCCTTTATCTCTCATATACTTAATTTCATACTCGTATACGGCTCTAACCTCGTCTTTATCCCGTTCCTCTATAGGTATCTCACCGTGTTGATGATCTAAATCTAACGTAGAGTGGGATGCGGCTACGTAGAATGGGATTTTTTCCATGTATGCTATTCGCGCTATATCACAGGTGCCTATTTTATTAGTAACATATCCATCTGCGGTTATTCTATCTGCGCCTACAAGCATTTTATTAATTTTAAATCGTTCTATACTCTTAGAGACCATATTATCTGTGATCGCGACCGTGGGGATTCCTATTCTATTAAGCTCCCATAATGTAAGTTTAAACCCTTGGCTTCTAGGCCGGGTTTCCTTCGAGACAACGGTTAATCGCCGTCCTCTCAGAAAAGCCTCTGAGAGGATGCTTAGCGCGCTTCCACCGTAAACAGTTGCCAGTGAACCGGCGTTACAATGAGTTAAAACTACATCCCCGGATTCAAAGAGTTGTAAACCATTCGCTCTAAGACTTTTATTTAAGATAAAGTCTTCTATAAAAATCATATCCGCTTCATCTAAAACATTTAACTTTAAATCTGCTAGACTGGAAAACTCACGGGATTTAATCCTGTTAAGTATTCTAGTGACAGCCCAGCTTAAATTAACAGCTGTAGGGCGCACTGATCTGATGATCTCCCCTCTCTCAAAAAGAATTTTTAAAGCTTCACTTATACTCGAAGCATTTAAGCTCATACATGCTAATGCTAGAGAGTACGCGCCGGCTACGCCGATAGCTTGCGAGCCTCTAACTATCATGCCTTTGATGCCTTTAACAGCAGCTTCATACCAGTTATCAGTAGACCAGGCTGCTACTTCATATGGGAGTTTACACTGATCTAATAGAAATAATCTGCCAGCGTCTCTGTCAAAGAATAAGGTGAGCGGTAAACCTGTCTTCGAATCAACATATAGAGACAGTTCAGGATTATATTCGAATCCGTTTTTCTTAAGAATTTTTAAAACGTCGAGGATAGTCTTCACCGCCTTAAGAGGGTTTTTTAAAATATTTAAGTATTAGTTTAACGATCCGATTCTTCGCTGCCTCCACCTCTGGAGTTAACTTTTCTCCAAACGAATTAGTTAATGGTTGAATTCCTAATAAAAATATTCTACTCTTCGTCTCGTATTTAAAATACTCTACTAGAAGGCTTAAAGGCATTTGATGAGTTGAAAAAGATGTGTTTAAAATCTGGTCTTCGCCTATGAATTCAATCCAACCTGGTTTCTTACCCATATCCGCGGCGTCTATTATTAAAATATGAGTGGGGTTGAATGCTTTAACAACATCTGTGAAGCTTTCAGGAACAGGGCCGCCGTCTATAAGCTTCACTCTTTCATCTAGTTTACCTTTCAACGATCGGATAATCTTAGACCCGACACCGTCATCCCCGCGTATTATATTGCCGACTCCTAATATGACAAGTCTTTTCACATCCTTAAATTTTTCATTAAACTCCTCTTCAAACTGCAAAATACCACCACGCGAATTTTTCATTTAAATCTGCTTGGTGAAACGCTTATAGCTTTAAGCCTGTTTACTTCAAAACAACAGGCAGCTTAAAGCTCTATAATGGTTTTCATAACTCAACTCCTCTGAGAGACAGTGAGACAGGTAATTCAACTCTATATTTAAGTGATTGAAGGAGGAGGCTGAGAGCCGCTGAGCCTCCCTTTCCCAGTATACTCTGTTAACATAAGTTTAAGCAAGTATTAAAGTTATAAGTATAAATGAATATTAATTAATGTTTTATAGAGTTCATTTAAAATACTAATTTGATGCATCTTCGAAGAGTAAAGTGTTTTTAAAATAAGTTAAAGGTGTTGAAATGAGCGGCGATGAGGAGATGGTTGAAGCCGAGGAGGAGGCTGAACCTGTTGAAGCTATTTTAGATGAGAATGGATTAGTTAAAATATTCGATGAGAGAAAGACTGAAATCTATAATAAAGGATACTACGGTTATTTTGAAAAAGATGTTCTAAACTTAACGCCTTTAGAAGCACTGCTGTTATTAGAACGCGGTAAAATAAAAGTCACGGATACCAGTAAAAACGCTGTTGATTTTAAGCAGTTAGTCAACTTCTATTTAAAGAAAGACCGAAAGATCTGGACAAAATACATTGTATATAGAGATCTACGTAGTAGAGGGTATACTGTAGGATTAGGGTATGAAGGGGACATGGATTTTAGAGTTTATGAGAGAGGCGCGGTTCCGAACGAAGAGGCTGCAAAATATTTAATATATGTGATAGAGGAGGGAATACCTTTAGCATTGATTGATCTTGAGAAAATTATTTCAATAGGCGCTAGTTCAAGGAAGAAGACCGCTCTGGCGGTAGTGGACCGGCAGGGTGAGCCTACATATTATTTTGTTTCAGAGGTGGAACTTTAAAAATACGAGTAATACTCTATTATTTTTAAGAAAACCGGTGGTTTAATTGAGTAAAATGTTTAGAACGGTTAGAGGAATGAGAGACTACTTAAAAGAAGACAGGTGGAGGTTAAACTACGTTAACAGCATAGTTAGAGAATTATATTATAAGTATAATTATGATGAAGTATCCACACCTATAGTTGAGTTTTTTGATCTGGTAGCAGCTAAAGCCGGCGCGGAGATAAGGGAGAAAATGTTTGTATTCGAAGATAAAGGAGGGAGGCTTTTAGCTTTAAGACCTGAAATGACCGCTCCTATAGCTAGATTATATATAGAAAACTTGATGAGAAGCGCGCCTAAACCTGTAAGATTAGGGTATATAGGCACCTGTTACAGGTATGATAACCCTCAGAGAGGGAGATATAGAGAGTTCTGGCAAGCAGGGTTCGAGTTATTCGGCTCAGACTACCCTGAGAGCGATATTGAAATCCTTAACATCGCATATGATCTAATGGGGAAGCTCGGTTTCACAGAGTTTAAAATAAAAATAGGGCATATAGGCGTGCTTAGAAGCTTTTTCAGTGTTATAAAAATTCCTGACGAATTACAAGATACAATACTAGGTTTATTAGATAAGAGAGAGATGGGTAAAATAGAGGAAATTATGAAAGAGAATAATATTCCAGAGAACGCGGTAAAATTATTTTATAATATATTAAATTTAAAGGGAAAAGAGTATACTACGATAATAAACCAGTTAAATAATCTATTATCAGAGTATCCTGAAGTATTAGGAGAAGTTGAGAAGTTTACTATAATACTCCAGTTGTTATCAAAATTAGATATTTTTAAAAAAATAGAAGTGGATATGAGCCTCGCGCGGGGGTTAGAATACTATACAGGGCTCATCTTCGAAATATTTGTCGAAGGACTTGACATAGCAGTCGGCGGCGGTGGCAGATATGATAAGCTTGTAGAATTATTCGGCGGAGAGCATACACCTGCAGTAGGCTTTGCAGCGGGTATAGATCGTTTAATAATCGCTATGGATGAGAGAAACTTATTCAGAAAACCACTTGAGAAAAAAATACTAATAACCCCGTTAACTCCGAGGCAAATACCCGCCTGTTTTATTACAGCTAGTAAAATTAGAGAATTAGGGTATAAAACAGAAGTCGATGTTTTGAGAAGAAACATTAAAAGAGCACTCTCCTATGCGGTTAGTAATAATTACAGTATTATAATATTTATAGGGGAAAAAGAGGAGAAAGAGAATAAAGTCACTGTTAAAAAACTTGATAGCGGGGAACAGCATACAATAAATGTTGAGGAGATTAGTAGTATACTCACACCTGTGGTGAACCGGTATTGAATTTTAGAAAAATAGTACCTGATACTAGCATCATAATAGACGGATATATTTCGCAAACCATAGAGAAAGGGGAATTAAAAAACTGTAAGATTCTTATTCCAAACGCTGTTATAGCTGAAATAGAGAACCAGGCGAATTTACATAAACCAGCGGGCTTCGCTGGATTAGTTGAATTAAAAAAACTAAGAGAGCTTTCAACTAAAGGCGACATATTAGTCGAAATAGTTGGGGCTAGACCGACTTTAGAGGAAGTAAAGCTTGGACCTAGCGGGGAACTAGATGAGATAATAATTAAATGCGCTGAAGAGAATTCAGCTGAATTATATACGAGTGATAGAGTTCAAGCGGATATAGCTGAGATTAAAGGGGTTAAAGTTAATTATGTAGCTAAACCGGGTAAAGCATTAAAGCTAGATCTTGAAAAATTTTTCGACAGCGATACGATGTCAGTTCATCTAAGAGAGGGGGTTCCACCGAAGGCTAAGAAGGGGAGTCCTGGTGATTGGAGACTGGTTGAATTATCTGATAAACCTGTGGAAGGTGAGCTTCTCAGAGATATAGCTTTACAAATATATGAAAGAGCTTTAAAAGAGAAGGATAGTTTTATCGAAATCGATGAACCCGCAGCAACGGTTATCCAGTTAGGGAATATGAGAATAGTTATAGCTAGACCGCCTTTTTCAGACGGCTTAGAGATAACAGCGGTGAAGCCTATAGTTAAAGTCGATCTGAAAGCGTATAACTTATCTAGTAAATTAGAGTCAAGGCTTGAAAAAAGAGCTGAAGGAATTTTAATAGCCGGACCGCCTGGAGCTGGTAAAAGCACATTCAGCGCGGCTTTAGCTGAATACTATGCTAGTAAAGGTAAGATTGTGAAGACCATGGAGAGCCCGAGAGACTTACAAGTAGGCCCAGATATAACTCAATACTCACCGTTGAGCGATAGCATGGAGAAAACAGCTGATATACTTCTTCTTGTAAGACCTGACTACGTGATATACGATGAAATGCGTAAAACTAATGATTTCAAAATATACGCTGATTTAAGATTCAGCGGTGTTAACATGATCGGCGTTGTTCATGCAAGCCAACCGATAGACGCTCTTCAAAGATTTATAGGTAGAATTGAATTAGGATTGATTAGCAGAGTTCTAGACACTATAATATTTATAGAAGAAGGCGAGATTAGAAAAGTGTACGCTATAAGTACAACTGTTAAAATTCCCACCGGAATGGTTCAAGCGGATTTAGCTAGACCTGTTATAGAAGTTAGAGACTTCGAAACAAACCGTTTAGAATATGAGGTATACAGTTACGGCGAAGAGGTTGTCGTCATACCTTTAATCTCAGATAAAGAGTTGAAAACAAGCCGCAGCTCTCAGAAAGTGAAAGATAACATTAAAGTTAAAGTTAAACCCCTTAAAAAAAAATTCGAATATATGTGAGACCTGACCTCTCGAATACACGTCTAAAATTCTATATAGAAGGCAACCATATTTTCGATGCTACTATAAATCAAAAAGGTTACACGATTATTAAAAAGAATTCGAATATTGGTAAAAAAATTATGGAAGCGGTTGAAAAAAATTATGAGATATATGCACAATTATTTGATTGAGGGCAATTCAGTCCCGCATTTCCGGCATACATTTTGCTTAGAACTGTTCTCGACACCGCAATTAGGACAGAACTGAAACCTGTCAGGTGGCTCAAGGCAGGATTTCACTGAAGGAAGATACTCGTAGGGTAGTTTAGGCTCCAGTTCAAGACCATCGACACCGATATCATTTGATTTAACACGTTCATTTGAATCTTCAACTTTAAATTCAGGGATGTCTCCGCCGCCTATTGAGATTTCATCGAGAACAGATTCTAATAAGCGGTCTTCAGAATCCTCTTCAATCGGATTCTCATACTCTTCAAATTCTTTTCTAGCCTCTGATAAACCCGCGTCTACCCCTCTTTCAGGGTTTTGAAGATTTTCTAACTGATCTAACCTTTCAAGCCGGCGTTCTAATTTAATAACTGTTGATTTAGAAGGGGCTTCAAAACGATCCCAGAAATCATCGGCGAAGGGGAGGAATTTCTCTATTCTACCGATAGCTGTGAAACAGGTATCACAGAAATATGCCTCATAGAAATGTCCTAGAAAGTCTTGGGCTACAACAATCGGCTCCTCTTTTCTCCCTCCGATAGGCTTATCCAGCTGCATATAGAAGACTAACCCGGGTGTGCAGCCTGAAGGAGGATTATCACATAAATACCCTTTATCTATTTTATTACCGCAAACCGGGCATTTATCAAAATTTAATGGCTTCTTAGACTCCTCCACCGCCTTCTTGTAAAGTTCTTTTCGCGTCTTGTTAAAACGTTCTTCAAAACCTTTTCTAAGCGGATCGTAATTAATAGCTTTAAAAAATAAAAAAAGGCAATTCCTGCATATAGCAGCATGATCGAATCGGCTTTTAACAGGGTTTCCGATACGAACGTTTTCTTCAAAAATAATAGGACGCCCATGCTTATCAAGTAGAAGATCATGTTTTAAACGATAGTAGAAAATCATCCCCCATCTACAATTCAAACGACCCCGATAAATCTCACCCCCGCAGTTAGGGCATTTATCAAACTCGTCGACTTCATATACTTTAAGCTCCCTAGTCAAACTTCCACCTCCAGAATTTAATTAAAACAAAACCAGTATTTATAATATCACGCCGCCTGTGAATTAAAATACGTTTCCAACATATTTAACCTAGGACTATCCTCACACTCCAATCAGAACGATACCAAATAAAAAGGTTTCAAAGCTCTCTTAGAATAGTTCAATGATAAGCCTATAACAACAGATTCTATTAATGGTGCGGATATAAGAAGTAGAATCCAGATTTGAATCTTCGCTAGCTTCCTCTAAACAACAACTCGACCATCTTGGTCGAGGACAGTAGCGAAAGTCCAATCCTTGTGCACATCCAAACCAATATAGGCGCTCATAGTATGGCATGAGCGCCGCAAACATTTAACCCTTCGCATATCGTCGCGTTAAAAGCGATAACTTTAAATATTTTAGTTTTAACTATTTTAATAGTTTGAACGGTTAGATTAGCATGAAAAAAGGAAGACTGTTTGAAGCATTTGAAAAAGCTTTCGAAAAAGGATTAAGTGGAGAGGTCGAAAGCTTTAATGTATGGCTTAAATCACTTGGGATTAATCCATTAAAGTTCAGTGTGGAAACTATTTCGAAATACTTGCTCGAAAATCCAGAATTTACCGTCAACCTAGAAAAGGAAATTGAGGTAATAGGTCAATTTATCGGCTTCTACAGTAAAGAAAAAAGCGAAATCTATCACATCCCTATTGTGGGAGTAGTCGGCTCTGGAAAAAGTCATCTTATTCAATTGACAAAATCGTTTCTCCAGGAAAGAAACATCTCCCTTAAACATCAACTGATAGATGCGTCAAAGTTTAGTGAAATTTTAGAAGGAGAAGAAGAGGAGCAGGTACTTTATCGGGTTTTGGACGAACTCAAAAGGGAACATCTTGATGTCATATTTATAGATTCATGTGAGAAAGACAAGGACATAGTGAATTCATTAAGACAGATTGCTAACATACTTAAAAATGGTGTTGTCATTACGTCTTGGACACCAGAACATTGGAATTTATTTAAAGACGAAGTAGAAGAATGTCTTGAAACTTCCCAAGAAATCCACATAGAACCTCTTGACGAGGCTGCGACCTCTCATTTCATTTCAGTTATTCTGAAGTATGTAAGTGACGGTAAGTTTCAGCTCAAGACGGAAGTTATTGAAAAGATTCACTCGTTTAGCTATGGGATCCCAAAGTTGACTATAGGGCTCTTCATAAGAACCTTCAGCGAAGCCTTCCTTGCTCGCTCTAAAAACATCAACGAAACAGCTGTTGAGTTAGCAGCTAGAACCATGGGCATTGAGAACTTTTTTGACAGAGTAAGCAAACTATCAGAACTCCAGATTCTCATTCTCAAGCATATATTATTAGAGCGTGATGAACGTGGACTGCGGCCTTCAAAACTGGTGGAGATTCTTGAAAAAGACAAAGCTACTGTTTCCTATCACCTTGGAATACTGAATAGAAGCAAATTTATTAAACTCGAAAGAATTGGGCGTTCATATTTTTACCGCATAAAAGATGAGGTAAAACCTCTCATCCAATTAAAAATCATGCAGGAGGGTGAATATCTTGCCTAGCTATGTACTTATTCCCCTGCCCAGGATGAAAATTGATGTTAAGGAAATAACTGAAAAAGTCAAGTCATTCCCTGCTATAGAGGATAAAAAGGAATTTCGCGAAGGTACATTACCTGACACACTAGCAGTTGTCAATGGATCAATCGGGTTCATGTTTACTTTCGAATATGAGCTCACCTATTCAACCCTTGAAGGACAGAAGTCTGTTAAGGCATCCCGCGAGATTCCGATAATATTTCTTCTTGAAGAAAACTTCTTATTAATAGGCAACTGCACAAAGGACATAGAACAACGAGTCATTAACTTCATAGAGAGGCACTTTATAAGTGATTTTGTTCTTAGCAAAGTAAAATTCGATGAAAGCGCGTTGCGGAGCGTTATCGAGAAATGTCCGGATGTTTCCCAGCTAGACGTTATTCCAGGCATGGATCGTGTAGACAGGATTTCGTGTATCGGACGTGAAATAATTAGTACAGAATTCTATGAGGACTATGGAGGCGAACCATTAAGCAAAGTGAAAGTGAGGTTGAAAGAAATACCCGAGGAGGCGAGAGTAGGTTTTGATAAAAGGGGAATAATTACGATCTACAATTCTGGCTTTACTTTTGAACAGCAGATAGTGACTCTTAAATATGTTGTGGAAAAAATAATCGGCCCTTCTCTCAAGTTTGAATCGTTCCAAAGGAAGTTGATGTAGTATGACATATACGAACATTTTTAAATCGCAACAACCAGTCCCAATCAACGTTAAAGGATGCTTTATCAGGTTTGAATCCTTAAATATCGAAAAGAGAATTGAAAGAAGAGCTTTTCTGCAATCGGTAGTCAGTTTTGTAAACAGAAGAGGGTATGATGCTACACTTGTACCGACTGCTCTAGAAGAAAGCTTCGATATAGTTTTATTGAACCTAGAACCGGCTCAAGCTGAAAGTGTCTTAAGGAATTATTCTAAATATGGCTTGAAGATGGTCACAAACGCGATAAGTGGTAATATAATTGCAGGGGCATGGCAGAACAGGGTGCGTACAGAGCTTATTAAAAAGGGCTTTCTGAAGACTGGCGACAGATATGTTTTATCATCAGATGTAGCACAAAAAGGCTTAGCTCTCAAGAGGGCGTACAGGATACAGGCTACTGTAGTCAATAGTTACCCTTCGGTATGGGTGGATCCAAAAACAAGAATCATGTTACCG
>JAHQXC010000105.1 GCA_029856525.1 Candidatus Odinarchaeia archaeon | reverse complement strand
TCCATTAAATACTTTAATTCCTTATTTATTAGACGATGAGATCGAAGAAATATTCGTCGACAATCCTAGATCTAAAATATATTTAGACCACCGTAAATTTGGAAGATGCGTCACCACTCAACTAATGGGGGAAAACGATTTTGATAAAATGGTCACCTATCTTAGAGCTGTTACAGGTCTTAGACTAGACTTTAAAAACCCCTCTCTGAAAACTGAGATTTTAACTAAAACATTCCATGTGAGGGTATCAGTTGACGTTAATCCTCTAGCAGCCGACGGCTTTCACATAGATATTAGAAAGCTTAGAAGAAAATATTTTTCGTTAACCGAGCTTATAGCGAATAATACTTTAACAGCTGAATCTGCCGCATACCTGTATTTCTGTATGATTCGTAAGAAAAATATTTTAGTTTTAGGCAGACCGGGAGACGGGAAAACAACGGTCACTAATGCGTTAGATAGTTTAACCCCTCCATTCTGGCGTAAGATAACCGTTGAAGATGTAATTGAAAGCATCAGCCAGAGCGGTGACCGTCATCAAACTAGATTTCAAGTGGAACCACTGGAGAGTGGTAGACAACAGGCTAGTAAAGCCAAAGAAATAGTAAAACTCCTTCACAGATCCCCGGACTACCTTCTCATATCAGAAATACAGACAGAAGAGGATAGTAACGCACTATTCCACGCTTTATCCGCAGGGTTAAGCGGATTATTCACATGCCACGGGAATAGTATAGAAGAGCTTCTAGTGAGATGGAATGTTCACCATAAGATCCCTGTGATATCCTTTTACGGATTAGACCTATTAGTGCATATTAAAAAATTCGACTTGCATAGAACACCTGTAAGGAGGATCGTCAGAATCGCAGAGCTTTCAATCCCCCCACATTTATTTTCAAATATAAATCCTGAAATCAGAGATATATTCAACTGGAGTGTTGAAGATGAAAAACTTGTTTTAAAATCGGATTTATATGAAACCCGGGTTATTGAAAAAATAAAACGCTATGAGCGGTTGACTAGAGAAGAGTTTTACAATGAATTTAACACCTACCGCACAATATTCGAATTACTGGTTCGAAAACAAGTCTACTCTATTCAGGAAAACGCTTTGATCTTCGGAAAACTCTACGCGTTAATTCATAGAATGAAACAGATCGAAGGGAGAGTAGACTGGGATGAAGTATTACTATGGTTTCAAAAGGAGGTGGGAGGCTGACAGCTTTATATAAAATTTTATCATTTTATTTTTCAAAAATCCCGTTATTTAAAAAACTAGGCACGCCTCTTATTTCAAAAAGGTTAATTTCAGCATGCAACTACTACCGGGATAAATATAATATTAAACCTGAAGAAATCACTGCAAGCTGTGTAGGTTTAATAACCGTCACTTTAATTTCAGGCTGTTTAGCTTTCACAGCTCTCCGTTCACTGATAATACTGCCAGCTACATTTATAATAGCGCTCTTATCCTCCTCGCTTTTTTACTATAAAATTATTAGCATATATGAGAGCGAGGCTAGAAGGTTAACAAAATACGCTGATCAGATCACTCAAGACTTTATATTCGCTTTCAAATCCTCTTCTTCACTATTTAACGCTTTAAAATACGTTGGGAAAGCGGGTTATCCTGTCATATCTGATAAGTTTAAAGAGATAATTTATAAAGTGAATTTAGGAGATAACCCGCGTCTATTATTAGAGAAATTCTTAGAGACTCAACCCTCAGAGACGCTGAGAAACAGTCTTCTCTCTATAATAAGAAATCAAAGCCTTGACCCTTCATACGAGCGGATATTAGGTGTTGAATCTCATAGAGTTCTCAGAGAAGAATACGAGAATTCTACTGCGCAGGTTGAAAATAAAATAATGATAGTAGCAGCCTCCAGCGTTTTCCTACCTTTAATATTAGGTTTAGCACTAATATTCTGGGGTTTCGGGGAAACCCCGGTCTTCCTAATATTAATCCCAGTTCACTTAATTTTAAGCCTCGTTTTAAAAAGAAGGTTACTGGCAAGGAGAGATGAGCTTTTTGAAGATTAAATTAAAAGTAAATAGTAGATTAAAGAACGTTGAGGAAAGCGAGCTTATAAAAGAGCTGTTCGAAGTAGAGGATTTTCTAATCTTATTATCGAAAAATTTGTTAAATAATATCAGCCCTGAACTAGCTTTAAAGCTGGCGGTCAACCAGTTTAACGGGGGTTTAAAACCGATTTTTCAGAACGCGGTTGAAGCTATATTCACAGGCTCTATCTGTTTAAAAGAAGCGGTTGAAAAAATAATAAGCTCATTAAATAACCCCCAGTCTAAACAACTATTCCACTATTTAATGGATCTTATAGGCTACGATGCTAAGCGAAGAGCTAGTGTAGTTATTAAAACCTTATACAGGTTAAAAGAAAACCAGCAATTATACTATAAAAGGCAGAGTATTTTAAAATCCCAGGAATTTAAAATAAAATTTCTAGTAAATATTATGAGTTTAGTCTTAGGGATGATCTGCTCTTTAAGCCCCTGGTTTTCTATAACACCTCTCCTCTTAAACACGGATTATATTATCAACCCCTTCAACATCAGCTTCAAACTCCATTCATCCCCTTACGTGATTATAACGTTCCTGGTAATATCTGTTTTAAACGCTTATCTCCTCTATACCAGCGTTAAAATCGAACATAAACTTTTATTCATCCTGCTAGCCCCACTCTTATTCACCGCCGCCTATATCACAGGAACTCTAATACTCTCAACGATTCTACAAGGCTGGGTTTAAATATACTCTAAAACACTAGCAAAGGGCTTAAAATATGAGCACTATTAAAAAACTTTTAAAAAACAGGGGAGGCTCCCCCCTAGTTGAAGAAGGTCTTCTAATAGGATTAGCAATTCTAGCGATAGCACTGCTAATAATATTAGTGATAAATATTTTAAACTGGGCTGGTGTAAACATAGATCAATTAATCTCAAATATCGCCAATCTATTACCGTTCTAGATCCAGCCTCATAAACGGTAACCTATTTCCTCTGAGAGCGATTTTATTTTTCACATGAACCGTCGGAGTTCTCTCTCATAATATTCTATTAGAGAACGCTCTACTTTAGTCGAGGATTGGTTGGCTAAAAAATAATCTCTAGATAAAAAGGGTTAAACTGGTTTATGGTGCTCCGGTCGGGATTTGAACCCGAGTATCCCCTTATTTCAGTAATCTAGGGGGCGAGTGGGCAGGTTTAATC
>JAHQXC010000104.1 GCA_029856525.1 Candidatus Odinarchaeia archaeon | reverse complement strand
AGCCTGCGGATCTCTTTAAATCCTCCTGTGATTAAAGGAGCGTAAACCTGTCTGGTTCTTTTCAAATCTTCTTGGAGAACTCTAATTTTCAGAGGGTTAAAAATGAAATAGAGTTTACTCCCATCTTTTAAAACATATATTTTAGTGATAACCCTGTGCATATCTGTTTCAATGCGATAATCTATCAGAGCGTAGTTTAAGGTTGAAGCGCAGTCAGTTTTAATTATGCAACGTTTTATATGTGTTTGATTGAGAGCCTGTATATTAGGTTCCCCTGGTAGTTTTCTATCAGAAACCCCGTATAATAGATCTTTTATGTTCTCTAATCCTAGTAGAAGTCTAAGCGTGTATTTTCTTAAAGCCCGTCTAACCGCGCTTAGAAACCTGGATGTCTTTGAATACGTATCCCAGAAAGATAGTTTCAAAGTTAATTTTCTTTCAGGAGAGTAGTTAACAGTTATCTCAGGTTGGTTTAAATCATTAACAGTAAGGTAGTTAAACCACCGCTCACCTCTCCTAGCGTATAATTTAACGCAGTTTTCTTCGCATGCAGTTTTAAGTTCAGCGGATTGCTGTATTCGAGGAGGTGAACCATAATACATATAAATTTTTACAACAGGTTTATCTAGTGAAAGGCTTAGTATGATTTCATCACGCTCTTCAAGTGTTTCATTACTTCCTGAAATATAGAACGGGATTTCTTCACCGTCTTTCACAAATTTTATAAGAGATTTTTTAATCTTGAAAGGCAGGTTTAATGTTATTTTATCAGCTTTAATTTTTATCAGGCTCCTCCTCCCCTTCACAGGGGATTTAGGGTAAAGTAGCAGGGAGAGTCTCATAGTTGAATTATCATCGAACCAGTCATCTAAACCATGTTTATCTGAGAAATAAACATCTACTTTATGAGAGCCAGGTGGAAGAGTGAACTTAATATTTTTAAGATTTCCAGGTGAAATCGGAGTGAGTGTAGTCTCATCTCCGTCGATCGTCAAAAACATTTTTTCAAATTTAATATTTTTAAGGTATGCTTGCGGGCGCTCGCCTGTATATTCAATTCTCAACAATTTACTTTTGTTTTCATATATAGCGGTGAAGTCTTCTACACCTATCATGTAAAGTTGAGGTGATTCAGATGGTTCTAGTTTCACAGTTATCTGTCTCTCAGATTTAGCTTGAACCTGCAACCCGTAGACTTTGCTGCCTCTTCTAGAAACTATTTCTTTTCCATCCGTGAAAACGCTGCTTTTACTTAGAATATTAGAAGATAACTGGAATGAACCGCTGGGCTGATCGGATTCATTAACCAGTTTTAACTGAATTACCTCACCGGATTTAATTATCTCTTTAAGAAAACTGTTTCTTTCAATAACGGTGATTTTATCTTTATCCAGGTTGAATCGAATATTCCTGTCAAGGTTCATACACTCTATTGAAGCTTTCAATAACTCGTTAGCCGCGAATGTTTGCTGAACCGGGATCTCTGCTAACCCGTTCAAGTAGTCTAAAAAGTATGTTTCACTTAATCCTCCATCAGCCTCCTGAAATTCTGAAAGCTTAGCGTAAGTGTTTGCGAATATTTTCTTCCAGAACTCGTCTCCGGTAAGCTTGTATAATCTGGAGTAAACTGATAGAACCATCGCGGTTTCATATGGGGCTACGCGGGGTGTGATAGACCAGGATAACGGATCGAATCCGAATCGGATTTTCAGATTATCCGACTCCCATAGATAATGCCATGTTAAAAGATATTTACCCCAGATTAAAGCATACTTATAGTATTTTTCATCGTTTAAAACCTCATAGGCGTCTAGATTCGCATGAGCGGCAACTATCGCGGAGATTCCTTCCTCTTCGAAGACACCGGCATCACGTAGATAGTTGTATCCTAGAACTGATTCGTCTCTATTATTCAACCATTTTAAGCCTTTCACAGCAGCTTCTTTATATTTTCTATCCCCTGTTATTTTAAAAGCTAGTATTAAAGCTCTTATGCATTCAGCTGTTCCACCGACTGATTCTTGAATAGAGTAGTCTATTCTTCTAGCAGGGTATTCTCTGAATATTTTTAAAGCGGTCCGCCAAGCTCCGTTAGGCTTCTGAGTTGAGAGAATCCAGTCTAACCCGTCTAAAGCATTATTTAAAACTCGGCGATCTATTAAACCGGATGATTGAATTTTCTTATAATAGTATTCTAAGAGTCTGAATACGATTGTAGCTTGACCGCCCGGGTAGCCTGCGTAACCAGTCCAGAGATAAGTGTAGCCTTCACCTGTAACACCGTTGAATGCGATTCCATTATGCCAGATTTTATGATTATCTTTAATTTCAATGACACGCCGGCTTAGAAGACTGCTTCTTAAACTCTTCACCCAGTATTTGAAAACAGGGTCACCTGTTAAAATGTAGTAATCGTAGAAGTTGGATAAACGCTCAGAGTCGAAGGATGTTAATGAGAATAATAGGTTTTCAAATAAGAATTCTGGGCTTCTTTTAAAAGGTAATTGTAGAAATGTTTTAAGTCTACTCTCCCATGCTCGCCAAAAAGCGTTTTTAGTTTTAGCTGCAATAATCTTAGGATTCACGGTTTTTATCTGATCAGGCACCGGGTTTACTTTAAAGAAGGTTTCAACAGCATCATACCATTTACCTACACCGTATATTATGTTGGTAGTTGTGTAAACTTCCTCTGAAGGTTTTAAAATTATCTTCAACCAGCGTGGTTTAGAAGGGAAACCTAGCCAGATATTTTTTTTCGACGAAATCATGTGAGAGCAGTAGGATAAGGATACTATATTCTCTTCTTTCAAACCTGCTCCGTCAAACCTTATCGAGTGGAGGAGTTCCCTTCCTAAACTGGTTTTCTCCACAGGGTTGAATATCAATCCGAAATAGTATTTTCTCGAAGCGTATAAGGCTAAAGGCATTTTACAGTATATTAAACTCCGATACCAGGAGTCGTTTATCTTTCTAGGAGGTATTTTAATCTTATAATATGTTGAGAAGGGATATGGAAAATCAAAAACCCTGTTCACGACATCGAATATATTATTTGTAGAGTATCTTAACCCGCCGATGAATGAATATGATATATTAGGTGGACCGTATACTAATACAGGTGCCTCTAGAAGTTCTATTTCAATCTGTTTTCTAGCTTTAAATGAGAATACGAGCTTCGGAGTTACACCGTTAAAAAGCCATGTTTTTTTAATTTCATATAGGTCATTCGAACCTGAGAAAACTAACCCGTCTG
>JAHQXC010000103.1 GCA_029856525.1 Candidatus Odinarchaeia archaeon | reverse complement strand
TTCTTAACCGGGATTGACTCCCCTGTTAAACTAGATTCATCGATTTTTAAACCGGAGGCTGAAATCAACCTAACATCAGCCGGTATTCGATCACCGGTTTCTATTAGTATTATATCACCTGGAACAAGCTCTTTAGCTGGTATTTGAACTTCCCTACCGTCTCGTATAACTATCGCTTGAGGGGCTGCTAATTCTTTCAAAGCTTCTATCGCTTTTTCAGCTTTATATTCTTGGATGAAGCCGATTACAGCGTTTAAAACCACTATCACTCCTATAACCGCGGCGTCTAGTATTTCACCTAAAAAAACAGAGATTAAAGCGGCTACTATCAGAATTATTATAAGTATATTTTTGAATTGCTCCAGGAAAAGTTTAAGCTTAGATTTCCGTTTTATTCTCTGCAGCTCGTTAGGTCCATACTCTAATAATCTATTTTTAGCTTCATCTTTGGAGAGACCGTTAGGCGAGGTTTTAAGCTCTTTATAAAGCTCATCCTCCTTAATAGTAAACCATTCCTTCTCCATAGCTAGATCTATTCCAAGATTTGATGATAAACTCTATTTTATTTCAAGCGCTTATATCAGGTACTTGCGGGAAGGGCTCTGTAAGTTCAACTATTTTTTTAGGCCATTTATCTCTGTCAAAACCGTGTTGAGCTAGAAAAGCGACGAGCCATCTAGTTAACCCTATCCCAGTGCATCCTGTCCATATATCCACTCCTTTATCAGTCTTCGTTGAAAAGTTTTTAACATAATGTTGGCCGTGAACGTTAAACGAGGATGTGGCTATGCTATTCTTTTTATCAAACTCTCCTTTATATGGTAAAGCAGCGCGCAGCTCATATTTAGGTACTTCAGGTAGATTTATCTCCTGATCCTCTGAGAATCTCCCCACTAGATAGAATGGATCGTCTCCTACTTCAGTCCACCATTCAAGTTCTAAGATTTCGTCCGCGACTCTCTCCGTCTCGGTAAGAGTCGCGTCTCTAATTTTCTCAGCTTCCTCCGGGAGAGCAGCCCATACCAGCTCTAGTCTTTGAAATTCGAACGCTCTTTCAAGGCCTCTAGCACCGCCTGCTTCATAACGGAAAGTGTAACCTGAGTGATCCATAAATTTTATAGGTAAACTCTTAACTTTAATCGTTTTATTTCCAAGATAATTGTAGAATGGTTCACATTGAGCCGCTGATAAAGCATAGTAAGGGTCTTTTAAAGCATCTCTTAATTTTTTGAAAGGAATTTTCCTCGTTACATATAGTTCAGCTTTAAGATCCTCGAAGAACTCAGGGTTTCTCTCAGGAGCTGAACAGTAGAACATTCCTTCGCATATACCTTCAAGATATCTCATTTTATCCATTATTTCTAAAGGTATTAGTTTAGGGAATAAACATTCCTGGAAACCAAGCTTCTCCCCAACCTCTTTAACGAACACTGTTTTAATAGCCTCATATAGTTTTGTAATTGGAGGTGTATAGAAGAATTGGCCTTTACCAGGGAATTCTTCAAGCCAGCCTAATTCAAGCGCTTTAATCGTCGGGTCTTCTTTAAACGTGTGTTCACGAGGCTTAGATCTTCTTATCACCGTCCCTGGCGGTATTTTAGTAACCCGCTCTGTTAGAGAGGGTAAAGTTAAAGATTGAAGTAGTTTAATAGCTCTATCTATTTCATAACCGCGTAAAGCTGTTTCATCTAGATTCGCAAAATTTATTTTAAGAGTGTTACCCACTCGTTCAATAGATTGAACTGTAGGGATTTTAGGTATAGAAAACTCTATTTCCGATGGTATACTCATCGTAGCTGTGTATTCATCTACTATTATACTTCTAGCACCCGCCTTGAAACGGCTACCTATCTCCTTAGAGAATAATTTGTAGAGTCTCAGCAACGCACTGTGAGCTCTAAGATACCTGCCTGAGACTATTTTTAAATGAAGCTCATCTCCTTTAACAGACCACTCTGTTATTACAGCACCGTCTTCAACACGATTCTGGGGTACACCCTTCAAGAGAATAGTTTTATTCGCATCCTCTACGAGCTGAGCGATAAACTCTTCGGCGGCTGTTAAATCTTTATTGAAGAGTATTCTAGCACTCATGTTAAATTTCATATTATAATCTTCCATGAGCTCACAACCTGGCAGCATCTGAAGTATAATAAAACTGTTTAGATTAGTTCTGTTTAATAATGATTTTCAAATGCTTTTAAAATTATGGTATGGTAACCGAAGTTTCAAACGGTTAAACTTCGAGCTATTCCTTTAGTTAAAGCATACTCTACTGTTTTATTCACTATTTCATCGTATTTTAGTCTGTTAAAGTTATATAACTGATTTAGATAATATTTTATTTCCTCGTCCCCAGTTAACGATTCGATTAAACCTTTCAACATTACTAGGCGATTAAGCTTTCTCTCCTGGATCTTCATATATCTGAGTTCTTTTACTAATTTTTTGAGTTGAAGCTCGTTTAACTGACTGGATATCTTAATATATGAAGTGTTCAACGAAGGTTCTTTTTTAAGAATAAGCTTATATAGGCTGGTAAGAGACGGGTGGAGGAGAACCTCCTTAATCTCGATTTCAGGCTTCACTCTACCGACTAATCGACTCACCGCTTTTATAAGCTCGTTTTCCAATACTATACTCCTATACTCGTATATCGTATAATAGGCTTCACCGGTTGACTCCGCCGCCTCACCCTCCTGTAGAATACCAAACCACTGTCTGAGAATTCTTTTCACGCTGTCAACGTCTCCTATAATCTCCTCGCTAAAGTTTTTTAGAATAAGACCTTGAATTAATCCAACTCTAACTGTTTCTATATCGGTGAAGTCTTTAAATTCCGGGTGACCGATAGTTTTCAAAAAATCTATGAGTTTTTTAATACGGTCTCTTATAAAAGGGGAGTCGACTAGTTGAGAGATCAACTTCTCCATTCTAAGATTATAGTTTTCTTCAGCTACACCGTAATTAGATTTTAATCTAAGTATAATCGTTAAAACACATGCGCCTGCAAAGTATTTCACTATTTTTAACAGATCACCGGTTCTAAGCCCGTTCTCATAGCTTATTCTAACCATCTCAGGGAGTCTACCAGGTTTAAAAAGAGCTTTATTTATTTTTATTTGATAATGTTGAGGGGTTTTAAGTATAATTCGATATAAGCTGTCTTCACTGGTTTTCATTCCAGCACTTTTAATATCAACTCTCGTATTATTAAATCTTAAAGTATAGGTTTTAAACAAAGGCTTAGAAAT
>JAHQXC010000102.1 GCA_029856525.1 Candidatus Odinarchaeia archaeon | reverse complement strand
GGCATTGAAGCGATTCTAGCCCCTCTACTGGTAGCGTTTCTCCGCGCGTCTGTGTGTGATAGAGAATTAGTGGTTAACATGACTATTACATCATAGTTTAACATTGACTCTGAAATATATGAGGGTGGTTCAGCTCCGCTTACACCCGTGCTTGGAAAAGTTAATAGATCCGTTTTATCAGTGAATTTTTTCAAACATATTCTAAATATTTTAACCGCTAGTAGTGTTCGATTCAACATCGCTTTCAATTCTCTAAACGGTTTGGTTTTAAACTCTACGCTGTTAGGTTGATCGTTTAGTATAAGGCATCTTTCTTTTTCTTTCAAAGCCAAGTTGTTTTCTAAGAATCTTATAATATTTTTAGAAATAGAGTTTTTCACGGTGGACAATAAACCACCAGTAATTTAAAGATTTCGTAGAGATTGTTGAAGTTAGCCGGCGCCTAGCGCTGGGAACATTGAGATGTTATCGCCGTCGGCTACCTTCGTCTCAAATCTTGAAAGGGATACTATATCTCTTCCATTTAACACTATTCGAACTCTACCAGTAGACTCTCCTCTCTCATCCATTATCTTACCTTTAAGATCTTTACCGGTTTTCTGAGTGATATACTCGATTATATCTTTAATAGTGTACTCTCTGCCGTCGTCTAACTCTAAATTTAACTCTCTGATCCCCATGAATATTCCCATATTCGCTAGAAATTTAACTGTAACCTTCATTCTAATCCCCGAATATATTAAATATAATACTGTTATAAATTTTTCTCATAGAGCCAGACGCATATTAATATTTTACACTAACCTAATAATAATTTAGGTGTGTTTATGACAGTCCCAGATAAGGTGAGTGAAGCTAAAAGAATAATTGATAAAGCAGCTGAGAGAAACATTATGTTAAAGCTCATCGGAGGGTTAGCTGTTAGAAACCATTGTAAGATAATAGAGTTCTGTGAGAGAGATTACTCTGACATAGACTTCGTCGGGTTAAGCGAGCAGCTTAAAGATATCGAACGGGTTTTCACTGAATTAGGTTACACTCATAATAAAGATGTTCTGATCTCATCCGGCGGTAGGCGAATGCAGTTTATATCAAGCAATGGCCTCGAGCACGTCGACGTGTTCCTGGATAAATTTGAAATGGATCATGATGTGATTGATTTAAAGAATAGGTTGAAGATAGAAAAATACACGATCTCGTTAAGCGATATCCTGTTAACTAAACTTCAAATCCATAAAATAAATGAAAAAGATATTCGCGATATTCTCACAATTCTCAAAGACGTACCTTATGGAGTAGAGGATAAACCTGGCGTGGTTAATTTCAAGTATATCGCTCAGAAATGCGCGGAAGACTGGGGTTTATACTATGATGTACTCTTAAACATAAATAAATCTTTAAGCTTGATTGAGAATTATACTCTCACACCTCTGGAAGTTGAAAGAATAAAAACCAGTTTACTTGTTTTAAAAAAATTTTTAGAGGATGAACCTAAAACTAGTAAATGGTTTAAACGCTCTAAGACCGGTTTACGAAGACGCTGGTGGAATATAATAGAGGCTGAAGACCGGGAGGCGGATAGGAGGCGTGTTTAAATTTTTCAATCAGCGCAGCCTCCAGTTTTATAATAGTGTTTAAATGAGATGAAAATTATTCTTAATAATTAATATTCTAGTATGGGAAATATAACTGGTAGAGTTAAAGCTGAACAGGGGTGTCGATCAGCTTATTGTCTTCAAATAAAAGAATAGGCGTCTACTCTTTAATAGGTGTTATACTGCTAGCTTCAGGTTTATCTTTAACGTTATATCATAGAGTTGCCAGCGTTGAAGTCACCGGGTTTTACACGGTCTCCTTGGAGAACGGTTACTCTTTTAATATGACTCTTCTCTTAAACAAAGGGGATCGTCTTCTCATATATATCTCTCCTTTAAAACAAGTTAACTATTCTCTTACAATTGAAAACAGCTTTGAAATCATGTTTTTAAACGCTGTTCAAATCGATAAAACCTTGTTAGTAAACGTTAACTTTACTGAACCGCATATTATATTAGTGAGCGAGCACCCCCCTTTCCAATACACGCAGATCAGGTTTGAAATAATCCGCTTCACCAGCACCCCTTCATATAATTATATTTTTCTAGGTGTGCCTTTAACTGTCACCGGTTTAACTCTAAGTTTTACAGGTTTAAGAGAGTTTAAATTTTTTAGAAAACGTTTAGGAAACGGTCTCCGTTTTAATCTAGCAGAGTTTTCTCTAATCGCTGTGTTTCTATTAAGCTACGCGTTTATGACTCTTCTTCTTCCAGATTTTATTATATCAGTTATTTTTCAAAACTGGGTTACAATTATACTTTTAATATTTTTTTCAACGGTTAACATGATTTCAGTTTACAGGTGTTCTATGAAATTTACAGGTGAGAAATCCAGGTTATTCTCGATTCTCCTAACTGCGCTAGCTTATCTATGGGTTTCCACCTCTATTATATTATTGCTTCAATCTCAGATTCTTGTCCTCGAATATTATGAGCCTGGGAGTATTATAGTGTTTAATCTCATCCGCGAGTTTACGTTAAACTATTCTATTATCTATTTTCAAATAATGATATTTAATTTGATTCCCTCTGTCTTCTATATTCACCTCTCTTATAGCTGGTTACAGGGGTCTTATCTCGAATACTCTACAGGTTTAAACCAGCCGCCTGTTGAAGAAAACCCTCTTACAGTTTTAAAAAATAATTTAACCGCTTCTTTGAATAAGAGGGATCTAGCAGGATTCTTTAATCTTCTTAAAGAAGCGAGCTTAGAGGCCTCCGTCATACTTTTTCTAGTTGTTAGAGAATACGTGGAGGGGGGTGGCTTCGAGTTCACGTATCATAAGCTGATATTAGAGTATAGTGGATTATTTAATAAGAAGCTTTATGAGCGGAAACCGGTTGAACGCGTCTTAATACCTTTAGGTTTCATTAAACCTTCTTCTGGCAGAGTTAAAATTTTTCGATTAAACACAGGGCTTGAAGAGGTCGGCTTTATAGTTAACTTATTGAACACGGCTATAGATAATAATGTTCTCAGCTTGGTTGAAGCAGCTGCCGGTGTAGGCGAGTTGAGGGAGCGGAAGATTAAGTTTAGCGGCGTCTAAGAGTCTTTTTATTTCCACCTTTAACTTTATTTACTTCCACCTTTATATAGTATTATAACAAAATAAGTATGGTGGTTTAATGAATAAGAAAACTCTGAGAGTGTTAGCGGTTAGCATGGCTCTGCTTCTAACCTTGGGTTTAACAGTTCCAGCGCTGATTCAAGCGCGTCCAAGCCAGTTACCTGATGAATACGAGTTTATA
>JAHQXC010000101.1 GCA_029856525.1 Candidatus Odinarchaeia archaeon | reverse complement strand
GGTTGGAGCGGCTATAGTGTCAACTAGCAGAGCACCTGCAACCGCGGGCGCGCTTAAAAGAAAGCTGAGCTTCAAAGCTGCTTGATTTTTATAACCTAGCCATAAAAGGATAGCTATCGTTAAACCAGAGCGGCTTAAACCTGGAAGTATGGCGAAACCTTGAATTAACCCAACTAGAAAAGCATCCGTTAAAGATAAGCCTCCAATATCCTTTAAGCCTGTTTGACGCCTAGTTAAATAAATAACTATCCCTGTAACTACTAGTAGAATCCCTGTTAGCAATGTTAAAAAATCCCCGAGCATGAAAGAGAAAAGATCTCTGAGAAAAATATAAGCTGGAACCGCTACAATACCTGTGGAGAGTGTGGCTACTATCAAAAAAGTTCTTACTCGTCTATCAACGCTCTCAACAGGCTTTAAAATATTAATATAATCTCTCCGGTAATAGAATAAGACAGCCGCTAACGTTCCTAAATGAAGCCATATTGAAATAGATAGAATAGTTGAAGGGTCTAGGCCGCCGATGGCTTGCAATAATAGCGTTACCTGGCCTTGAGATGAAACCGGTAGCCATTCAAGCACTCCCTGGATTAAAGCTAATACAAGCAAGAACCACATATCACTCATCTTAAAATTTATGAAATAAATTGAATATTTTAAATATTTAAGTTTCATTTTAATTAAATCGAATAGTTTATAAATATTATCTTATTTCAAAACAATGGAGAGTTTAAAGAGGTTAGCAGATATGGCGGCGATCGATAATAATGAAGCGGCCAGAAGCGTTGAAAGAAAAGCACTCTACATCTCCCAGGATCATGCGCGGGTTATATCCTCAGCTGTTAAAGAGTTGAGCCAACTAATAGATGATTGGATAGCAGGGGATGCAGAGCAGGTTCGTGAACGGCATAATAGAATTTCTAAATTTGAAAAAGAGGCTAATAATATAAAATGGAGTCTTTTAGATGAGTTATCAACAGCCACCACTCTTATATGCAGAGAAGATCTTATGAGACTTGTGCTTGAAACAGATATGATCGCGGACAACGTTGAAGCTGTAGCTTATAAAATAAGTATATCCGGGAATATGAATCTGCCTTCAACCATATTAAACGACTTTAAAAAAATGATGGAGACCGTTGTAGTAACAATGGATAAACTAAGAGAGTGTATAATCGCTCTTGACCAGAATATAGATAAAGCGGCTCAACTGTCAAAGCAGGTTGATGAAACAGAGGAGCAGACGGATGCAATTCACAGAGCTTTGATGAAAGACATATTAGAAGAGGTAAACGATTATAAGAAAATGTATAAGATTTCAAATATAATAGAGCAGCTTGAAGAAACCTCCGATCAGATAAAATCATCAGCGGACATGGTTAGAATACTCACAATGTCGATAAGACAGTGAAACAGGGATAAATATGGAGGATTCTAATATAGAAACGCCGATTAAAGCTCAACTTTTAACTAATAGAGTAATAGTATGGGATCCTAAATCCGGCTCACATCTATATAAAAACGGGTTTTTCGGTAAACCTGTTGGGATAAGAAAACCGAAGGTACCTGAATTCGACAGGCCTCTCGAACTATCACTTCTTGAAACAGCTTATTTACTGCAAGAGAAAAAAATAGAATTATTCGACGAAGAGAATACGCCTATAAGCCTAGAGGAGTTTAAGAGAAGAGCAGCAGCGCTCTACGATAATTTTTTAGATAAACTTACAGTCTATGTAGATTTGAGAAGGAGGGGTTACGTTGTAAGACCTGGCCTTAAATTTGGAGCCGATTTCGCGGTATATGAGCATGGGCCTGGAATCGATCACTCCCCTTTTCTAGTTCACGTAACCCCTAGCTCAGCGAAGATACCTCCTATTGAAATGGTTCGCGCCGGTAGACTCGCTACGACAGTTCGGAAAAAATTCATTATAGCGACTATTAAACATGGAGAAGAGGCGAAATACTATGCTTTCACATGGTTTAAACCATAACACTAAAATCGAAGCAAGTACACGTTTATATTATAAGTTAAAGAGTCTACTGAAATTTTCAAGTTAGTTAATGGTGTAGTATAATGAGTTTGAATAAGGATGATATTAAAAATTTTATTAAATCAGCTTGGAGCTCATCTTCAATAATAATTAAAACAGCCGACTACTTATACTTATTAAAAAAAGAAGGGGATAAATGGATAGAATTATCATATATGTTTAAAGAAAACTATGCTGAGAAAAGGGAGCTTAAAGCAGATGAAGCTCTACTATATTTAATAGAAGAGTTAACGAAAAGCCTAGTTCAATATTCACCTAATCTTAAAGACCATATAATAGTGGAAACCAGTAAACTTGATGAAATTTTAAATGAGATATGAATGAAATAAGCCCACGCTAGGTTGAATAATTTATGGTTGAACACTGCCCTAAATGCGGTTTCACACCTAAACCAGGGGATAAATACTGTCGGTATTGTGGCGCTGAAATACCGTATAAAGAAACCGGTGTGGAAGGTATCAGCGAGGATATTATAAAAAAACTTGTTTTAAAAGGTAGACTCGCTAATCTTAGATATGAGAAGAATAAATATTTAGCGGAGCTTAAAAAGCTTGAGGAAGAGTTACATAATGGTAGAGGATCTTTGATAGAAGTTGAGAAACGACTCAATTACTTAAAACAACAGATTTCAAATATCAAAAGCGAGGAGAAAAAAATTAATCTCAAAGATGTTAAAATGCCTTATGAAGAAATACTTGAAGAGAAAAAAAGAGTACTGGAACAGATTGGAAAATTAGATAAACTTCTTGAATGCGGAAAGATAGATGAAGCTAGTTACCATGAGCTAAGAGACGAGTTTTCAAATAAAATCAACTTAATAGATGATAATTTTAATAAATTAAAGAATGAGATGAGAAGACTATACGCTAATTTAACAGATTCAGTGAGCAGATATGAGAAAGAACTGGAAATTTTGACGGTGAGATATGAAATAGGACAGTTAGATAAAGATAATTATCTAGTAAAAGAAAAGGAGTTGAGAAATAAAATAACCGAGTATAAGCTTTGCCTAGAGGCTTTAAAAAATGAGCCTCTAATATTTCAATAAAATTCTAAAAATGGTGTGTAAAATATGAGTTTTAAAAAACCTGCTTCAAGCAATCAAAAAGCCGAGGAGACCAGTCGACCCGTCTATAAGAAATGCTCCCAGGAGTGCAATTTCTTTAAGTGTTCTCAGAGAGCTATGACAATACGCTACGATAAAGGTAAAAAAATAGTCTGGTGTAATTTCGTTCCAGGAGGAGACTACTGCCAGGGGCCTAACTGCAATTATGCAATCTGCGCTCAACATAAACTTAGAGCCGAGAACACCTGTGGACTTTATATTCAGAAAAACAAGCAGCAGACAAGTGACTGGGCGAATATAGA
>JAHQXC010000100.1 GCA_029856525.1 Candidatus Odinarchaeia archaeon | reverse complement strand
AAAAAGGGGAGGTTTTAGTCGGGAGGTATCTCCTTAAACCTCAGGTCCATGGGAACGCCCTTAGATTTTCTGTAGAAGTATGCGGCGTAGTATAATACGAACGGGCAGACGACTAAGAATAACACTGTGCCACCTAGTGAGAGGGGATCTATACCCCAACCGTATACGAATGAAGGGGCTAGTGTAACCCATACTGTGAATGCGCTGATACCTGCTGTGAGAGCGCCTAATATGCTGACAACAGGGACTGAGCCGATTTTCTTCTTAACTAGTTCAGGTGATTTCTCAAAAATGTCCTTTCTCCTATACGGGAAGATAATCCCTGCGATACCTACTATTACCCAGCCTATGAACCATACGGTGATAGTCCATAGGATAAGCATTAGCAGGGAAGTCCACGTGTATATCATAGCGAAAGCCCATGCGATTATACCGCCAGCTAACACTGACACCCAAGGTGAACCTCTTCTGTCAACTTTATTCCACCAGTTCGGTAACACACCGTCGAATGACCATGCGAACATGTTTCTGACAGGGCCGAAGGACATACCAAGTACACTACCATATGTGGCTCCGACGAATCCGAAGGCAACCATCCATACTAGGAACGGGTTACTCGACAGGTATGGAGCGACTATTATACCGTTAGCCATTGTACCGAAGGCTGCATAGTCTAATCCAGCGGATTCAGCCCATGCTATACCCCACCAGAAGTCTGAGCCGGTTCCTACATAAGCTGAACCGTAGAATAGCTCCCAGTAACCCATGAACATTATTATTGAGCCTAGTAGAGCTAATCCTTGAGCGAATGTGACTCCTTTAATCTCACCTGCAGCGCTTGTAGTGTAGGTGGAGCCTAAAGTGTTAAGGTTCACATAAGCTGTTCCAGCGAATATTGTACCTATCAGAGACGGGGCTCCCGGATATCCGGCGGCGATTACATCAGTTCTATAAGCTGCATAGCTGGTGTAAGCAAAGTAGCCGGTTGATTGCAGAGTCGGGTCACTCCAAATCGTGTTAATATTGTTTACGAATGTTGCTTCACCCGCGGTCCAAGCTATTGCAACAAAGCAGAGTAAACCGATTGTAGCGATAGTTGTGCATACCCATTGAAGCCTCATAGAGGCTTTAGCGCCTCTATACATTATGTAGAATGTAGACGCTAAGGATGCTGTAGCAATAACGGATATTATCGCAGCTGTTTCAGGGGTTCCACCGTATTGAATAAGGCTTGTGTCACCTAATAGATGCCCGATGTTTAATAGATTCGGGTCTCTAGCTAAGATTCCGCCGTTCCAGAACATTCCACCTATACCATAATTTATCATCCAGGTTGTGCATTGACCGGTCCATGATATGCCTACAATTGTTAAAGTCCATGAAGCGAATAGGCCGAATGCGGGACTGATTATCCTACTAACATACAGGTATTCGCCGCCACTTCTAGGCATGCTAACCGAGAAAAGCCAGTAGAGTGCTTGTATCGGCAGTAACATGAAAACTGTTATGACTGCCCATGGCATGTCAGCACCTGGACCAACACCCCAAGGACCCCAGGTGATGTAGAGCATACAGTAGAGGATACCAGGGTTACAGAATGCGTATATTAACGCATCCCACGCGCTTATAACCCTAGTTAGACCTGAGGCCTTCCTTATGAAGACTTCTTTCTCAGTTGCCATTTCAAGATTTCACCTTTTTAGGGATTTTAATTTATTATTATTAGGGTTAAGGTATAAATAGTTTTTCTTAAAAGTTATTTTTTATGATAATTATTATAAAAATAAAATAATTATCACATCAAACCTTAATAAACAGCATTTAACTAGTTTATGAGTTAAAAATCCCGTATCTTTTAAATTTAATTAAAGGTAAACAAAGTTTTATATACCGCGTTCTAATATAATCGATTATATAGATGCGGGGCTAAAGTAGCCTAAGATGCCTGCTAAGATGAAGCCTATACAGTTATCATCGAGGCAGGTAAACCGCATCCTTATTAAGCGGATAACTCGCTAAGAGGTGTAATTAAATGGTGGAAATACCTAAAATCCTCGTATCACCTGCTAGATATGTGCAAGGACGGGGAGCTATATATCGAATAGGCGAACAGGTGAAATTGCTAGGTAAAAAAGCGGTTATATTCGGTGGACCGACAGCGATGAAAGTCACCGGGGATATAATTACTGAAAGCCTGAAAAAGAATGGAGTTGAAGTAGTTTACAAAGATGATACTGTAAAAGAATGCACTCACAACGCGATAAACAGACTCGCCTCGATAGGACAAGAGTATAAAGCAGATATAGTGATTGGAGTAGGCGGCGGAAAATCCGCTGACACCGCTAAAGCTGTAGCAGCTAAAATGAAGGTGAATGTTGTAACTGTTCCAACTCAATGCGCTACTAACGCTGATGCTAGCGGTCTTTCAGTGGTTTACACTGAAAAACACGAGTTTGTGGAATATTTATTCCATCCTAAAAACCCGGATTTAGTGGTAGTCGACTCTGAGATATTAGCGAAAGCACCGCCTCAGTTTATAACATGGGGTATGGGCGATGCTTTAGCATGCATGTTCGAAGCTGACGCATGCGCAGCCCAGCCTAACGCTAAAAACATACCCGGAGGGAGATCTACAGCAGCTGCGGTAGCTTTAACACACTTATGCTTTGAAAATCTTATGACCTACGGTATTCAAGCTGCTAAAGACGCTAAAAAACAGTTGCTCACACCTGCTGTGGAGAAAATAATAGAGTCGGTTAAGCTTCTAAGCTGCTTAGGATTTGAAAGCTCAGGTTTAGCTGCAGCTCATGCCACACACAACGGGTTAACTATTGTACCAGGCCTCCACGTGGAGCACGGGCAGCTCGTCGCCTTCTGTACTATAACACAGCTGATACTTGAAGGCAGACCTCCAGAGGAGATTGAGAGCATAGTCAGCTGGGTGCATGAGATCGGTTTACCGATCACGTTAAAAGAGTTAGGCATCGGCGCGGCTAGTGATAACGATCTTATGAAGGCGGCTGAAAAAGCATGCGACCCGCATGACACTATGGGTAATATGCCTTTGAATATAACGCCTCAAATGGTTAAAGACGCGATTCTAGCCACAGATGCAATAGGCACCGAATACCATGAGAAATGTGGGTGCGACCACTAAAAAATCCTATTTTTTATTTTTTTAAAAAAAAATTAGCAAAACTGTTATAGTTGAAGATTAACCTATTTCTAAAAAATATTGTAAAAAATAAAAAATAAGGGGATTATTTACATTTTCTTCTCTACTTCGGTGATAGCCTGTTCAATTATTGCAAGACCCTTATCCGCTTCCGCATCGGATATTGCTAGAGGAGGCTTCAGCTTCAAAACATTACCCCAACCGCCTACCGCTGAAACACCTAGTAGGAGACCTTTCTCTAAGCACTTTGAGAATACAGCGC
>JAHQXC010000038.1 GCA_029856525.1 Candidatus Odinarchaeia archaeon | reverse complement strand
AAAAATTTCATCGAGCTTTCTAATATTTTAGGCTTAAAATATGAGAGTAAGCGGCTTGTTTTAACGCGTCGAATACGCGAGTTGTTAAAGGAGCGGGAGCAGGCTAGAAGAGTCGGAGACTGGGTTAAAGCTGATCGTATAAGGGATATTCTGAGATCTGAAGGCGTTATATTAGCGGATACTCCTAGCGGAGTCCGCGTTATCATAGATTAACTAGTATACTGGTGGCAGTCACCTTTATATTTTCCACCGGTATTAATATAATATGTTAAACTATATTTTCATTATAGTTTTAAGATGAGGAGGGATGCTATGGCGAGGAGATCCTTCTTCGATGAGATTCGACGCATGTGGGAGAGAATGGATGAAATGATGTCTAGGATATGGGAGGAGCCTTACCCTGCTCTTCCAGGTGAGAGAGCCGGTGAAATAGAGGTTAAAACCCCTGACGTTGATATCATGGAAACCGACAGCGAGCTTGTGATCACCACTGATATGCCTGGTTTAAATAAAGATGATATTCAGATAAAAGTTTCAGAGGATAGTATTGAAATCTCCTCTGAAGTTAAACGCGAGGAGAAAGAGGAGGAGAAAGGCTATATTAGACGTGAACGAGTTTACCGGAAATTTTACAGGAAGCTGCCTTTACCTACAGCTGTAGACGCTGAAAAAGCTAAAGCATCTTATAAGAACGGTGTACTAGAGGTTAGGCTTCCGAAGAAAGAGGAGAAGAAAAGCTTTACAGTCGAGATTCAATGAGCTTCAACACCGCTCTCTTATTTTTTAACTTCAGGTTCAGGGTGGAAGCTCCACTCCATTGACTCGAAGGATAAACCGAGTTGAACTCTTAAAAGCTCTACGAACTCCTGTATCGCGTGTCCGCTGAATCCTTCGATTCTAATCATCTGATATTTATTCACGTGGATTACCTGCTTCTCTGTCTCGGTTAACTGAACCGTGTATTTTTCTCTTACAACTTCGCCTAGAAAATATACGCTTAAACTCTCCTCTAAATATCTTCCGCTATATAGTATAGTGCAGCTTGATCGCTGTCTTTTACGGTCTAGGATTTTATAAGCTTTAAACTGGGGTGGAGGCTCGAACTCTCCCTCCGAATGTGTGAGCTCTCCTATATTCTCCTCTATTTTCTTGAAACCGTATTTTTCTATTAAAAACTCTTCTAAAGATTTACTCTCATAGCTTGTGAAAACAACGTTACGTATACTTAAAGTTACTTTCTCATCGGAACCCATTAACGCTTTCACCTCGCTATTTTCTCACCGTCAGCTGGCTTCTATCACTAGATGTGATCTCGAAATCCTTAGAATACGATATCACTTTAACCGGGCATATTTCAGCGCACTCCCCACAGAATATGCATCTATCCATATAAAAGTTTACTTTTCTCTCAGGTGTGGCTAGAATCGCTCCAGCCGGACATATTTTAACGCATAAAGCGCATCCTATGCAACCGTCGTAATCATATATTATTCTACCGCGGAATCTATCCGGGATAGGTGTGTGGACGCCTGGTTTCGTGTAATATTTCACTGTTACAGGTTTCTTGAATAGAGATTTTAAAACGCCTGTTATCATCCGGCCTACTCTAAATAATTTCAATTTAAACCCCCAACCCTGTTAAGATCGCAGCTGACAGTATTAGTATACTCGCCGTAATCCAATATAATTTAAGGGCTTCAGTTACTCTAAGCCTGGCGAAAACCGCTCTAGGAATAGTCACCGTGAAGAATCTTATTATTAAAGCTATAGTTAACACTATTATTAAATTTAACAGATTCGAGTTTAACGGTGTGAAAACAGGGTAGAAGAATAATATAACGCTTAAAATATTTAAGAGTAGGGTTTGATTAGATTTAGCTAATTTAAATAATGCTAGATATAACCCTGTGTACTCTGTTAGAGGTCCGTGTATTATCTCTGTTTTAGCGACAGGTATATCGAAGGGTTGAACCTCTGCGGCTGCTGGTGTGCAGAGCAGGAAGACGGCTGCTGTTAACGCGATACTAGGATATATAAACGCTAAAGGCTGTCTGCTCTCGATTTGAACCATTATAATATTATATAAGCCTAAAGTTAAACCTGATTTAACAGCCACCATGATGAAGCATGCTAGTAAAGGTATCTCGTAGGCTAGCATCATCACTATCGCTCTAGACATTCCTATTGAACTGTAAGGGTTCCCTGAAACAGCTCCTCCTATAATATACATTAACGTGACTGTAACCATCATATAAGCTATTAATATTAGATCACCTGTGAAATTCAAGTTTGAAATCAAGGTGACCGCCGGTATCACTAAAGCGCTTATAGAGAAGAGGAATGCGATGTAAGGTGCTATTATGAAAATGTTTCTTTTAGCTGTCACCGGTATAATCCTCTCTTTACCGGCTAGCTTAATTAAATCGTATAGAGGTTGAAGGATCGGCGGCCCTATTCTACCCTGCATTCTCGCATAGATCTTCCTGTCTAAGCCTTCAGCTAAAAGGCTTACTAATATTAATAATGGGATAGCCGCTAATATAGCTGCAACCTCTATTAATTCAACCATTCACATCCGCCTTCTAAGATTCTCTAAGTTAACTATTATAGTTTTATTCTTAGCAGCGTCTGTGACTGTAACTCTATTCGCGCAGCTTATACACGGGTCTATAGATGAGAATACTACAGGTATATCCGCTATCTGCCTGTGCATTAACATATATTTAACAGCTGTTATATTAGGTATCGTCGGCGTTCTAACCGAGAGCCTCTTCAACCCTTCCCCTCCATTCGTATAAACGTAGTGTGCTAGCTGACCGCGCGGAGCCTCAACTATTGATATGGCTTCGCCTACAGGTATTCTTTTAATTATTTTAAGTATTCTCTCACCTATTCTTATAGGCGTATCCGGCATGTTATCTAGCAGTGTTTCAATTAAACTTATCGACTCGTATACTTCTAGAACTCTTATTTTAACGCGTGCCAGGCAATCCCCGTCTTTTAACACAACGATTTTAAAACTGTTCTTGTAATCGCGGTAAACTGAATAAGACCTGTTGAATCGAACGTCTTTAGTTAAACCTGAGCCGCGTGCAGTCGGCCCGACTACAGATAACTCTTCAGCTATTTTCGAAGGGAGCACTCCGACTTCTCTCAGCCTGTTCTCCACCGTCGCATCTTCTAAAACCTCGGATATGTAGTCGAGGTTTCTCTTCACATATTTTAATTCTTTAATTATCAGGCGTCTTAAATCCTCGTCGATATCGAATCTCACACCTCCGATCGTGTTTAAATCATGGTGGACTCGTTTACCTGAAATTTTTTCAAGCAGATCCATAACCGTCTCCCTTGATTTGAAAGCGTACATGAAGAGTGTGTCTAAGCCTATATCATAGGCTACTACGCCTAGTAGAAGCATGTGGCTGTGTATTCTCTCCAGCTCCGCGCATATAACTCGTATGAACTCAGCTCTCTCAGGTGGTTGAATATTCGCGATCTCCTCTAAAGCTTGAATGAAAGTTAAACTATGGGCTTGAGAGCATAACCCGCAGATTCTCTCAACTAAATAAATAGTCTGCGCTATGTTACGACGCTCCGCTAAGTATTCTATTCCACGGTAAATGTAATTTAACTTCACGTTTACGTCAACGATCTCCTCGTTTACAACTGTTACACTTAAATTCACGGGTTCTTTTAGAGAAGGGTGGACTGGTCCTACTGGTAGTATTAGCCTAGAGTACTCGTAGTCTATGTTCCGTGCATCCAATTTTTTCACCTGAATTTTCTGAGGGCTTCTAAGATACCTTTAACTATCGCTTCAGGTCTAGGCGGGCATCCGGCTACGTACACGTCTACTGGCATAAACTTGTCGGCTGGACCGTCGACTACAGGGCTGCCTGTGTAGACGCCTCCTGAAACAGCGCATGACCCTACCGCTACAACCGCTTTAGGCTCAGGCATCTGCTCGTATACTCTTAGCAATCTCTCATGCATTTGAGTTGTAACCGGGCCTGTTAAGAGGAGTATATCTGCGTGTCGAATTGACGCTACTAGCATGCACCCGAATCTCTCCGCGTCGTATCTAGGTGTAAGCGCTGCTAGTATTTCAATATCGCATCCGTTACATGACCCTGTGTTTAAATGAAACAGCCAAGGTGATTTTAAACGAGCTTTACCTGTTATATTCATATTTTAACCGTCTTCTAAAACTATTATATTCTATTATCCGTATTACTAAACGACTTTAATTATAAATATATTGGAGTTTTATCCGCTGAAGGGAAAAATTAATTTTAAAGTATATGTTAAAGAATATTTATGGAGTTGTTTATAGGCACGTCTGGTTGGGCTTACCGTTGGAATAAACGCGGCTTAGACTGGTATGCGAGGGAGTCAGGGTTTAACGCTGTAGAATTGAATATGAGCTTTTACCGTTTACCTCAAGATAAGCTTATTCGAAGCTGGGTTTATAAAAGCAGTGGTCTCCGCTGGATTGTTAAAGTGAACAGGATGATCACGCATATATGCAAGTTCACCGGTGAATCTTTAAACTATCTAGATGGTTTTCTAAACTTGTTTAAGCCTTTAAACAGTTTAATCGACTTCTATCTTTTTCAGATGCCTCCTTCACTTCACCCTGACTCCTTGAATATTATAGAAGATTTTTTTAAGCAGACGGGTTTAACCGGTAGAGTGGCTTTAGAGGCTAGAAGCGTTGAATGGTTTAAAGATGACTACGCTGATTGGGCTGGTAGACAGGGCGTCGTCTTCGTGAGCGTTGACAGCCCGAAGATTCCTCTAAAAGTTTATAAAGTGAACGGCATAGTTTATTTGAGGATGCATGGTCGAAGCGCATGGTATAACCACTACTACAGTGACCGTGAGCTTGAAGAAGCCGCCGGTAGAATCTTAGAGTTGAAACCGGATAAAGTTTACGTTTTCTTTAATAACGGTGATGGAATGCTAGATAACGGTCGACGGATGCTTCAAATATTAAAAGATTATCTTTAACTCAGTAAAACATATAATAGCTGAGGTTGAACTCCTATTATAAGCGAGACGGCTACTCCTATTAAAGACGGAAGCCAGGTTAATATATGAGGTTCACCTGTTTTTAAGCCTGTTTTCTCAGCTGATTCTAAGAATATTTTATGATAAGAGTTCGCGAAGTAGGCTAACGCGACCAGTGAGAGGCTTATTAAAGCTGTTAACGCGAGAACGCCTAGAATAATATTTGAAGCCGCTATAAAATTATATATCACATTATAGGCTAGGATTTTAGCGTAGAAGCCGGCGAAGGGTGGTATCCCTGTTAAAGATAGAAATGAAGCTAGATAAATATAAGAGGTTTTCCCGAGTTTACCGGCTAAACCTTTTAAATTATTCATGTTAGTTGTTTCAGCGTTTTTTTCAACGACGCCTAGGTTTTGGAATAGAGACATTTTCATAATCGACGCGTTTATGAGATAGAAGAAGCCTGCTGTGTAAGCTGCCGTGTTAAATAAGCTTAGTATTAGAGCCGTATACCCGTAGACGTCGATGCATGAATACGCGATCATTCTCATATAATCTCTCTGCTGGTATGCTATTAGATTCCCTATAATCACGGAGACCGCTCCTAGCCCTGCTAGTAGACCGGTGATGTAAGGTGACGGGTATGCTTGGAATATAGGGTTCACCAGCTGGTATAAAGCGTAGAATAAGGGGACTCCTTCAACCGCTGTGAAACTGTTAACAGTGTCAGGTGAAGCTGGAACCGCGTCTGGAAGCCAGCCGTGGAATGGCGCGATCCCTATATCAGCTCCTAAACCAGCTGTTATTAAAGCTACTGCTAGCAGGGTTAAATTCGAGTTTTCTCTTAGAATCCAGGGTTTCTCGTATAATGAGATTAGAGAGTAGTCTCCTGTTAAATTAAATAATATTATGACGCCTGCTAGAAATAGTATAGCGCTCACAGCTGTGATTATTAAATATTTGAAGGCTGCTTGAAGCGGGAATTTACCTTTTTTATGGGTGACGAGTATTACTGTAACTCCGATTGTAGTCTCAACTAATATATATAATATTACTAGGTCGTCGAATACTACTAATCCGATCATCACAGTTAAAAGCAATAGTATGAACCCGCTGTAGACAGGTGGGGGAAGACGCCCGCCCTGCTCGGCTTTAAAATTATATAGTGATGAGAGGAAGGCTACTAGTGTAATAGATAATAGTACTCCTACACTGCTTGGTTTAACGCTCATAGGTAGAATGGAATGTTTTAATATGATACCGTGAACTGTAACCGCTGGGATGAAGAGTAAGCTTATTGTGAAAACGGCTAGTGTAGCTGTTAAAAGTATTATTCTACTGCTTTTAGCCCAGACGGCTTCAAACGGGGCTACTAACAGTGCGGCGATGAGCGGTGTGAAGAAGCAGGCTGCGAGTAGTTCTTCAATCATAGTTTACACTCCACTCTGAAACATTTATCGTATTATATTTTTCAGCCATCTCGGAGACTATGAATACGAGTATGATATTAACTAGGATAAGCGACGTTAACTCTAATAATATGTATGGTAGCGGTAGACTTGAGAGTAATGGTGTGAAAGCGTTGAAAGCCATATTCAAAGCTACTGTAATCTTCACAGCGTCTCTGTTGTAAACCATGCCTAGTACACTGTTAACTAAGACTAGGATTGCTAGCGGTAGAAGTTGGAGTTGGCTTGGCAGTAGGTTAGCATATAATAAATGTGATGTGAATAATAGAAAGAATATGTTGAAGCCTAAGCTTATAGTTGAAAATGTTTTCAGATTTAAAACCGGTGGAGTATATGTTAAGCTTTCACTTTTCATGTTTCCGTTTATTACATGTGTTTTCACTTTTCTAATCAGCTGCGGGATGACTATCACCGTGACTGAAGCCTCTATTATAAGCGATATTATAGCAGCCGGTTCTAGAGGGTTAAGGCTAGCAGCGATCTGTTCAATATAATAGGCTAAGTTCACTGTTATAATCGCAGCCGCCTGGGCGGCTAATATTTTAATAGATTTCAGGTTTTCTCTTACTATTACACCTGTAACCGTTAACGCGGCTGCTATTAAATATAATATTATCTGGGTTACAGACATTTCTAGGCTTCCACTCCTGTTCTCTTCTTTAACTCACCTTGATTTCATATTATTAAAGCTATAACCGCTACTATCAGGGAGCCTGCTAGAAACATTAACAATGCTTTTAAATATGATCCGACGTCTAGCTTCGATAACCGCTCGCAGATTTTTCTAAACCCGCCTGCGATTTTATCGAAGAATTTATCCACGTCTAGTAGACTGGCTGCTCTTCTAATTTTAAGAAGGTCTAGAAGATAATAGTAGAATTGCTCCGTGTAAGTTGATTTAACGACTGTTATATCTTCTCCTCCTATGAACGGTTTCTCAGCTTCCAGGCTTCTCATCTTTCTTTTTCTTCCACCGCCAACCAGTATTATATAGCTTACCATGCCTAGTATGCTTAAAGCTGAGACCGCTATTGTAATATATGTTAGGTAACCTGAACCTGTTATTAGTAGATCGAAGCTCTCTATTAGCGTAAACGTTAAACCGGCTTGTAAAACAGCTGGTTTAACTATGAACTCTATGAATAGGTTTGGGGCTACGCCTAGCGTGAATATAGCTGCTATTATGAGAAGCATTACAGCTGTCATCTCTCTCGGAGGGTCTTTAACCTGGCTTTTAACTCGGATATTATATGTGGTTGTGAGGAAGACGCTGTTAAGTATTCTAATCGCTATTACAATATGTAGAGCGGCGCCTATGAACATGAGTAGTATGTGTGGGAGTGCGCTGATGTTTAAAGCAGCGTTTATAAGCAGATATTTTCCGATGAACTCGCTTAAAAGCGGCATTCCACCGATCGCGATCACGCTTATAACAGCGCTGATCCCTGTTAAAGGCATATACTGGTATAGGTTTCCGATCTTGTTGATGTCTGTTTCACCTGTCGCGTATTCGACTGAACCGTATGATAGGAATAGAAGCGTTGATATTAACGCGTGTGATATCGTATAGTATATGCATGCTGTGAAGGCTAGTGTGGTTGTGAAACCTGCGGCTATTATTATTAAACCTGTCTCAGAGATCGCTGTATAAGCTATAATCTTTTTATAATTGTTTTCTAGCATACCGTAAACCGCGCCTATGATGAGGGTTAACGCGCCTATAACTGTAACTGTTAGACCCCAGACTGTGATGTTTCCGAGCACGCTGTGGAATGGTATAACTGGTAGACTGTTAAGCTGCTCGCGGAAAACCTGGAATAGGAATCTTAGTATAATATAGACTCCTATCTGGAAGCCGCATGAATGGTATACTATTATTGAGGGGGTTGGTGTGACTGTACTGTCAGGCAGCCATGTATGGAATGGTATCTGATCTGTTTTAGGCATCGCCGTGCATAGTATCAGCGCTGCGCCTGCTGTGATTAAAGGAGAGCCGGCTGGTATTAAACCGGTTAACGCTGAGATTAGAGTTGTCCCTGTCGCAGTCCACATTATTAAAGTGAATATTAGGAGGGTTAAACCGCTTATATGAGTTAATATGAGAGTTTTAAACGCTGCTTTCAAATTTTTAACTTGTTCACTCGGATAGGCTATGAAGAGATACGTGGTTATCGTTAACATTTCTAAGCTGAACAGTAATCCTATCAGATCCATGGAGTTGAATGCGGCTGCTAGAAACCCTGCGAAGAATAGGGTTAGCGGCGTGTTCCTGTTGTATTCTCTTATATTATAGGCTTTATTCTGTTCTGAATAATATTTTAAACTGTAGATTTGCGTGATAGTTGAAATAAATAATGTTACTAGAGTGAAGGTGGCCGCTAAGTAATCTATGTGTAATCCTAGTTTAACCGTTGACGCGTCTATCTTGAACGTGAATAATAGGATGGTTAAAGGTGTAGCGTGTACTTGTAAAGCTACTGTTAAGAAGAGTGTGAAAGAAGAGGCTAACGCGATTACGCTTATATATGCGAGTATTCTCTTATCTTCGAGTACTCTGGATAGAAGTGTGACAGCTAACCCTGAGATTATAGGTGTTAAAACACCGGCTGCGGCTGCTAACTGTATTATCGTTTTTCCACCTCTCAGCTTTACTTTTATCCGGTTTTCACGTTCTCTTCATGACTGGTTTCTCAGGCCAGTTGTCTGGTGCTATTATTCTATCAGCTTTTAAATTTTTAAAGTTCACTCCATATAAGTCGCGGGCTTCTCTCTCGAAGCTTTCAGCTGTTTTAAACACGTCGCTGACTGTGTCTACGATAGGGTTATCGCATGGTACTCTTATTTTTAAAGCGGCTAGACTCCCGTTTCTCTCTAAAAAGTATATGAGCTTGATGAACCCGTCTTCTTCAACGGGGATAATAGTTATTATATGATTGTAGCCTTCTTGTTTAAGAAGCTTCACAGCCTCTTTTATCTTTGAAGAATTTAACTCTACTTCCAGGTCGCCGCTTTTAAACGCTGTTTTAAATATTTCTTCAACGCCTATATTTCTCTTTAATAAATCTATTATATTCTCCTCCAAGCATGCTTCACCTTTAACCTTTTTATATTCTAGGCTGCGCGCTCATATTAGATTCATATATTTTACTGTTAGCCTGCTTATACTTGTATATTTTATAGAATTTTTTCTTAGCGACTTCAACTGTGATAAGATAAGCTGCTACTATTAACGCTAAGACCGGGTAGAATATAGGCGGTGGGATTGTGAACCCGAATATTTCTCCTATAATCGTGTACGGTAGTGTTAAAGCGACAGCTATCACTGTTAACCCGGCGGCTAGTAGAGGCTTACTAGGCCGGCTTTTATAAAATAGGCGGCTTGTTCTAATAAAGTAGACTACGAGGGTTTGCGTTATCAGGGATTCTGTGAACCAGGCTGTTTGAAATAAGGCTGGTGTAGCGTTGAAAAAGTATAGCATTATGAAGAATGTGAGGAAGTCGAATATGGAGCTGATAGGCCCGAAGTAGAACATCGCGTTTCTTATCTCGCTTATACTCCATCTTCTAGGTTTCTCAACGAATTCTCTGTCAACGTTATCGGTTGGTAGAGGTATCTGAGCGGCGTCGTATAATAGATTGTTTAACAGTATTTGGCCTGGTAGCATTGGTAGGAATGGTAGGAAGAAGGAGGCTCCGGCTACGCTGAACATGTTTCCGAAATTAGAGCTTACGCCTATAGCTATATATTTTAAAGTGTTCGTGAATGTTTTCCGGCCTTCTATAACTCCGTCGTGTAGTACGCGGAGTCTCTTCTCTAATAGTATTATGTCAGCGGCTTCTTTAGCTACGTCAACAGCGTTGTTAACTGAGATGCCTACATCCGCTGATCTCAGGGATGGAGCGTCGTTTATTCCATCTCCTAGGAATCCTACTACATGCCCGTTTCCTTTAAGCGTGGTGATTATTCTCTCTTTATCAGCCGGTGTAACCCTGCAGAAAATATTATTCTCTTCGACTATTCTAGCTAACGCGGCTCCGTCGGCTTCGCTGACCTGTTCACCTGTAACCACTCCTTTAATCTCTAATCCTATATACTCGCATATTTTTCTCGTTACAAGTTCATTGTCTCCTGTTAATATTTTAAGCTCTATGCCGGCTTCTTTTAAAAGTTTTATCGACTCTTTCACGCTCTCTTTAGGCGGGTCTATGAAGGCGATGAATCCTAGGAAAACCATTTCTCTTTCATCTGTTATAGTGTAGACTGTTTTATTCGAGCGATCTACTCTATAACATACGCTTAAAACCCGGTATCCTTCTCGGCTTAACTCTATATATTTCTCTGTTATTTTTCTCTTAAACTCTTCACTTATAGATTTAACCTCTCCGTTATCCTCTATGCTTGAGCATATTTTATGTACTTCTTCAGGAGCGCCTTTAGATATTAGTATCCGTTCACCGCCGTACTCCACTACTACCGTGACACGTTTTCTAGTGAAGTCGAATGGTATTTCATCTATTTTCTTATACTCTCTTATATTCAGCTCTTCATGTTTTAAAACAGCTTCATCTAAAGGGCTTTTTAAACCAGTCTGATAATAGCTGTTTAGATAAGAGTATAATAAGACTTTTTCATCTTCTAAACCGTTTAAGTCGATGTGTTTAACTAAAACTATCTTATTCTCTGTTAGCGTGCCTGTTTTATCAGAGCATAAAACGTTCATGCCTCCGAAGTTTTGAATCGCCGCCAGTTTTTTAACTATCACGCCTTTTTTAGCCATTTGAATAGCTCCGCTGCTCAAGTTCACTGAGAGTATCATCGGTAGAAGATCCGGGGTTAAACCTACAGCTAAAGCGACGGCGAAGATTAGTGAGTTTAAGATTTCACCTCGTATAAGCGCGTTGACGAAGAATACGAAGATGATTAATGCGAATGTGACTTGTAGAAGCAGGTAGCCGAATCTTCTTAAACCTCTCTGGTATTCTGTTTCAGGGGGTTTAGCGAGGAGTTTAACCGCGATTCTACCGTAAACTGTGAAACGCCCGGTTTTAAGCGCGACCGCTATAGCTGTGCCGCTTACCACTGTTGTCCCCAGGAAGACGGCGTTACTGTACTCTGTGATATTCTTATATGCTTTCTCTAAGACCGGTTTCTTCTCAACTGGGAGGGATTCCCCGGTTAAAGAGGACTGGTTTACGAAGAAATCTTTAGCTGATATAATCCTGCTATCCGCTGGTATCATGTCACCTGCTGATAAATATATTATGTCTCCTGGTATAATCTCAGATATTCGAATCTCCTTTCTAACACCGTCTCTTAACACGGTGGCTGTGGTTGTCACCTTCTGTTTTAGAAGCGCGGCGGCTTTATCAGCTTTAGCCTCCTGATAGTAGTCTAAGGTTACGCTTACACCTATGATCGTGAATATTATAATCGCGTTGACTAGTTCACCGAAGTATATGGAGATTAAACCGGCGAATAATAGTATTAGGAGTATCGGGTTTTTGAAGTGTTCTAGAAACTGTAGTACGCTGATCTTTCTCTTTCTAACTGTCAGCTCATTGAACCCGTATATGTCGATTAACGCTTCAGCGGTTTCGGATGTGAACCCGTTTTCAGATGTATTCAGATAATAGTATACTTTTTCAATAGGCTCTGTTAAAAGCTTCTCTAATCCGATTAACTGCTGCGGGTTAACCTCTCTATTTAAAAGTTTACGGTCTGCTCTGATTCTATCTGTTAACGCCGCCATTATATTTCACCGTTAACCTACTGTAGCTTTATAGAAACCCTTACTATTATAAAAGTTTTTTACGCTAGAATTTAGACTTGTTTAACTGTTTAAGCTTTTATTGTTTTCCCTGTTCTTTTAGGTTTTTCAGTATTTTAGGGCATATGAATCCTTCTCTGTATTTTACGCCTTTACAGTCTTCAAGC
>JAHQXC010000099.1 GCA_029856525.1 Candidatus Odinarchaeia archaeon | reverse complement strand
TCAAAATGAGCACGGGGTAAAAACCATTTACGGCGGAGAAACTAGCTTCAATTTTTGGCACCCCCCAAATAATAAACCCATCTTCAACCGCGCCGCCACTATGAGAGTGTTTAATCTTTTCATAGAAGAATTCACCGGTGGATTAGAGAGAAAGGGATGGGTTTATTATGGGAGGGGTGGTTTCACTGTTCTCCAACTCCTGTCCCGATCGGGACAGTGAAGTTTATTATGGGGGGGTGGTTTTACTGCCCCACGTGGGGCAGGAGTTGTTATGGCGGTTTCAAAAACAGGTTATACCTCAATCATGATTTACGCGGTTTTGCTGTCCCACGTGGGACAGGTTTGTTATGGTAGGGGTTGGTTGGATAAGATTAACTTTAGATGTTTAACCCCTTCTTCGGAGAGGGGTTGAATAAGCGGTTTAATTGTAATCATGTAATTTCCTACTTCTTTCAAATATTCTTCGTAAGCTGTAATTATTTTCTTAATGTATTCAGTTGTTTTATCAGTTAAATTTTGAATCTGTTCTTCGCTTAATGTTTTGTTTTTAAAAAGCGGTGTGAGTATGTTTATCTCTTTTTTCTCAATTTTTTCTATGAATGCGTTTTTTAAATTAGAGTATTCGTTAGGGTCGAGTAGTTCACCTGTGTTTTCTTTTAAAACATATTTACGATATTCTTTGTTAAATAAATTTAGACACTGCGCTATTATTTTCTTATGTGTTTGGTTTAGATTCTCAGCGTTAAGTTCACTCTTTATTTTTCTAAGCTTTTTATTTAGTAGCCTGCCATATGCTTTCTTCCTGATTTTCAATACTTCAATGTTTAACTGGTTAATTTTAGATGATAACTCGTTTTTCTCTTTTGGTGTGAATACTTCTTCCTTGAAGCCGTAGAGGGTTTTCGTTAAGTCGAATCCTTTTTCTTCCCTTAACGTTTTTAGTTCTTTTTCAGCTTCTTTTCTTTCATCTATAGGTAGTTTTTCGATAGCTTGTTCCACTAATTCTAAATTTAGGTTAAAAACTTCATATAATGGAATGTTTGTTCTGTCAAGGATTTTATCTCTTGAAAACCCGTCGATTAGAATTTTATCCAACGATCTTAATACTTCTAATTTATATTCATCGTTTAGAATGTAATAGGTTAGTTTTTTATTTTTTTCATCTTTTATTTTTAATATAATCCCGTATCTCTCTGCTTCTTTTAACCTCCTGTAAATATAGGTTTTATGTTTTATAGGGTTTTCAGAGAATTTACCGCAAAATTTTTTTTCAATTTCTGAGGGCCTAACTTTTCCTTCTCTTCCAACGAAACTGATTATATGCTCCATTATAGAGTCTTTTAGAAGAGTTTCTAGGTTCATATTACTCACACACAATTTGTAAGTTTTTCTTAAATATAATAATAACATTGGAATATTTAAGGTGAGTTGTATGGTAGGTAGGTCAAGAAGAAAAATAATAATAGTTGGAGATTCAAAAGCTGTCACATTACCGCCGGAATGGGTAAAGTTGTTAAAATGTAGAGAAGTCGAGTTAATTTACGATGATATTCTCCTAATTATCCCGAACCGAGAAAGAGCTGAAAAAATTGCGGATGAACTCATCAAAAAAGCAGTGGAAAACATCACATCTGAAACCTAATAATGAAAAGGAGCGACATACAATTGAATGGAGACGAAGATAAAAAAATCGGTAACTGTTTAAAAGAGGACTACTCGGATTTATTTCAAGAACCGATAGACTTGGAGAATATTAAATTTACCGAAGCCGATTACCATAAACAGCCGGAGCTAGTTAAAAAGATAATAGAAGTCAACTCAGTAGCCATAAAACAAGCCGGTAAACCTCAGAGTCTAGCTGAGAAATTCTTAACATGTCATGCTTTTAGGGCCATGTACCATATTCCCGATGAAGAAGTTGAAGAAGTGAAGAAGATCGTTAAGGAAGCTTATGAGAGTGAAAATGATAATATTAGTTTTAAACCGTACAAGGTGGTTGAGAATCCACCTGATATAGTATCATTAACAGATAACCGCAGACCTAGAGAAATAGAATTAGAAGATCGAAAAGATGGAAAAGAGAAAACTGTAGAAGTTTGTCAATTAATAACTGATTCTTTCATAGCCGAGGAAGTATATGATCCTCCTAATCTTCCTCAATTTGTAATATATTACTTTGATGAAGACAGGTTTGAATACCGAGATAAAATATATCTAGGGGAAACGGATTCGAATGGAAGGAGAATCGTCTATACTCCTGTTTTTAACGATCATGTGAAAAAAGGAATGGTTATCTTACCTAGAAAGCCTGTCGAATGCACTATTGAAGGTGTAGTGGATGAAGCGTTAAACTTTGTTTTTGAAGGGTTCGATTCATGTGGAAAAGACTACCAGGTGAAAATAATTACTTTACTAGCTCTAGCGAGTTGGATATTAGATAAGGAGAAGTCGTCTTTACCTATAGCGGGAATAGGAGTGTTCGCGCCGATAATCGCTATAAGAGGGCCTAGTGGAAGTGGGAAAAATCGGTTAGCAAATATGTTAAGGTTTATCTCATATCATCCTTTTTTCGATGTAAGCACGTATAGAATACCAAGTCTATATAGACCATTAGATATTTGGAAAGGAACCTTAGTAATCGATGAAGGGGATATAAAAAATACAGGGTTGTATTCAGAATTTATTCACTTTCTAAACTGTAGATCAACTGGAACACCAATAGCTAGACAGAACCCAAACAATCCCTCCCAATCTGATGTCTTCACAAGTTTCGGAATAACTATTATCACTCAGAGAAGACATTTTGATGATAACGCTACGGAAGGGAGAACTATTCCATTTTACAGTGATGTTACTAATAAAGAAATACCTACACTTGAAACCGAAGAACTTATTCAAAAAGGAATGATGCTTCAAGATAAACTTCTATATGTTAGAATGAAATATTGGGATAAAATCTTAATCGATAAAACACTTCATATTAAAAATATCTCAGACCATAGGCTTAACTCAACTTTAATACCTATCGTAGCTCTTTCTGAATTCGCTCCAAAACTAACTGAAATTATAGAGGCTAACGTTAAACCTTTGGAAGAGGCTAGAAGAAGATTAAAAGCTCAAAGCTTAGATGGGATAGTGATAAACTCATTATGGGAGCTCATCTCAGAAGAATTCTACGGAATCTACAATAATTTATACTATGTTGGCAGAGAAGAAGATAATGGATCCGGTGAAGAAGAAATCATCCCGTTAACTACAACTAAGTTATCTGAAAAAATCAATCTCAGCAACATAACCATTCGTAAAATAATAACTTCTCTAAATATTTCTCCAGAAGAAGCCCCTAATCTGATTCGAATAAGAAGAAGTAATTATCGCCCTATATTTTTCGACCCGTATAAATTAGAGAAAAGACTGAGAGAGTTTGTAGTCGGCTATGAGAATAATAAATTATTCGAAGTTTTAGGTTTAAATGTAACAGATGTAACGA
>JAHQXC010000037.1 GCA_029856525.1 Candidatus Odinarchaeia archaeon | reverse complement strand
TATATGATCAGCTAATCCATCTACTTTTTTTAAACCTAGTAGGTTAATTATAGTAGACGTTAACTGGTTTAAATCAGCTTCAACAGTTACGAGGTCTTCACCGGACATAATACTCCTCTAAAAATAATAGAAATTGTTTAAAATAGTTATTGATCTATTCAGCTAATATATTTTTATCCACTGTGTTTTAATCATCTTTAAAATATTGTTTACACTATAATTTAAGGTAGCTATCAATAAGGCGGAGGATTTTTTTGAGCGAAGAGATTGAGATAACATTTCTAGGCGGGGCTAAACAGGTAGGCAGATCAGCTTTTCTAGTCTCATCTAGAAAAGGGAATTTCCTACTCGATTCAGGGGTAAACCTAGGTGAATCCGCTGAAGGGAAGTACCCGCTTGAACCGCCTGTCAAACCTGATTATATAATTTTAACCCATGCCCATCTAGATCACTCCGGTTATGTTCCAGCTACTCTAAGCAAGTATGGATGTAAACTGATTAGTACACCTCCAACCCAGGATATAACCGAGATATTAGCGACAGATAATTTGAAGATAGCTAAAGAAACAGGTGAAACTGTCCCCTATAATATGAATGATGTGATGTTGATTAGAAAGAATTCTTTCGACGCATATTATAAAGTTAAATATAAATTGAGAAATGATGTAACAGTCACCTTCTACAACGCCGGGCATATAATAGGCTCCTCTATGGTTAAACTTAGCATAGGTGGTAAAACTATCTTTTATACAGGTGATATAAGCACCAGGCACACGCGGACTCTGGAGATGGCTGACTTAAAAGCTGAAGGAGGCGATGTGATAATAATGGAGTCCACGTACGGTAGCCCTGAAGATAAACATCCTTCTATTCAAAAAACTGAGAGACAGTTTATAAATGATTTAAATAAAACTATTAAAAATAAAGGTAAAGTTTTAATCCCTGTTTTCGCGGTGGGTAGAGCTCAAGAAGTTATGATAACAATAGACGACTATATGAGAAGCGGTGAATTAGCACCTGCACCCGTCTTCATAGACGGCTTGATAATAAGAATAAACGAGCTTTACAAACTTTTCTGGGAGTGGCTTAAACCGGAAATACAGAAGAGAATAAGATATACGAGACAGAGCCCGCTTGACTCTGATATGTTTTATTTAGTTAAAGACAGGGACTCGGTTTGCGATATGCCGGAACCGAATATTATAATAACGACTTCCGGTATGCTGGAGGGAGGTCCCTCGATATACTATCTTAAGCGTTTAGCTGAGTCGGAGAATAATATGATTTATTTAACAGGTTACCAGGTTGAGGGTACTAGAGGTAGAATGCTTTTAGAAGGTGCTAGGCAGATTAAACTCCCTCAAGATGAATTCGTCGACGTTAAAGCGCAGGTCTGCTTCGCAGACTTCAGTGCTCACGCAGACCAGCCTGGATTGATAAATTTCATCACACAGTTGACTAATAAGAATACAATTTTATGCGTTCACGGCGAGGAGGCTAAGACGATTAAACTAGCGGAGAGGCTTTCACAGATAAAAGGTGTCAGCGCGTATTCGCCGTCCGTCGGGGAGACTATTAGAGTTTAGCTTCTCTAATAGTGGCGATTGTGTTATCCATTAAACCGTTTTCAACCATTTCATCGCTTGAAAGATGGACTCCGGGTTCAGCTTTCGAGTCGATTTTTACTTTGAAGTAGAATTTCTTTTTAGCTACAACTATTTCAAGAGTTCTCCCCTCGGAGACTTGAAGCAGTTTTGCTATATCAGGGTTTATAACCGCGTAACCTTTTGGAACAGACGGGTCCCGTCTAAGTCTAAGACGTTTCTCCATTTCTCAACACCTTTAAAATTATTCGATTTTATTAACAGGGTATCCGATTTGATCGAAAGATATTTTTTCTTCGAAGAATTGTTTAAGTATATCTGCTAATTCACTTATAAATATTCGACGTTGACTCCAGCTATCTCTATCCCGCACGGTTACAGTTTTATCTTCAAGCGTCTGATAGTCTACGGTCACGCCTAAAGGTACACCTATCTCATCAGCTCTAGCATAGCGTCTACCAATACTGCCGGAAACATCATGCTCCACGCGGAAGCCTTTCTCCAGGAGCTCCATGTAAATTTGATTAGAGATCTCAGGTAGACCATCCCTCTCAACTAGAGGATAAACCATAACCTGTATAGGTGCTAATTTAACGGGGAGTTTTAATATAACACGCCCCTCTTTCTCAGTGTAAGCGTGTTCAAGAGCTGTGTAAACTAGTCGATCAGCGCCGTAAGACGGCTCTATAACGTGTGGTATAAATTTTTTACCTTTAACCACTTCCTCATATTCCTCAAATTCAATATGCTTTGAAGTCAATCTCCTACCGGCTACTTCAATAAAGCCTTGACTGTCAAGTTTATTTTTAACTTCAACAGGGTCCATTTTATTCAATTCCCCTATTATTTTACCAGCGTCTTTTTGAAAATCCGGTCCTATAGTAGCTTTATTAGGCTTCAATACTAGTTTTTTCACTGTTAACGGTGCTTCAGTTTTCTTAAAAACTCTCATATCAACTCCGCTGAATTTAATGTGACGGCTTAAATCCCAGTCTGTTCTGTAAGCGTGACCGGCTATCTCAGTCCAGCCCTGTCCATCCAGATAGACTTGTAAGTCTATAGTCTGCTTCGAGTAGTGGGCTTTCTCATGTGGAAGCTGCTCTCTGAAACGGATCTTATCTTCAGCCACTCCTAGTGTTTTCACAAAACTTTTAGAAACAGCTAGAAAATAAGCCAGCCATTTATTATCGAGTAACCTCTCTTCAACAGCTTGTTCAATAGTTATATTTACAGGCGGCTCACCTTTCTGTTGAAGGGAAGCTGTTAGCAAAGAGATACTCGTGTTTTTATATTTTTCGAATCCAGGGCAATTATTTATTTCCTCAGGGTCTAGTATAACTTCAACCTCCATTATAGTAAATTCACGGAGGCGTGTAACGCCTTTACGAGGGGATATTTCATTTCTCAGAGTTTTACCTATCTGAGCGATTCCTAAAGGAAGCTTCTCTCTCATAATATTAAAGATCCGCTTAAATTCTACAAACATTCCCTGAGCTGCCTCAGGTCTAGCGTAACCTACATCCCCTTTATAAGCGCCTATATTAGTTTTAAACATTAAGTTAAATAGTTCAACCTCCCCTAAAGCCCCCTTACAATCCGGGCACTTCAAATCTTTCTCTTTAACGATTTCATTCATCTCACTTATACTTAATCCTTCAACGTTAACACCGGTTAACTCTTCTATTAAATGATCTGCTCTATATCTCTTCTCGCACTTAAGACAGGCGATTATAGGGTCTGTGAAGTGTTCAAGATGGCCGCTAGCTTCAAAAACAGCGCTAGGCATTATGATAGGCGTCTCTATTTCAATGAAATTCTCCTGTTTATATATGAAGAAATCCCTCCACAGATTCTCAATATTATGTTTCAATATTACACCATATGGACCGTATGTGATAAACCCGCTTGTTCCACCGTATATCTCAAAACTAGGCCAGAGGAATCCTCTTCTCTTACTTAACTCCATTACTTTATCGTAAAGAGCCATTTTCTAAGCCTCATCAACCAGAATTAAAAATGTATCAACTTTATTAATTTAAAAAACTTTCTTTAAAAAGATAGTTAGAGAAAATAAAGGGGTAGAGTGAATGTTTAAAGCTCTAGCAACAGATGTAGACGGTACTATAACAGATTCGAAGCTGAGAATAGACCCGGCTGCTATTATTAAAATACGCGAATTCGAAGACAACGGTATACCAGTTATATTGATTTCAGGTCATGGGCTTTGTAGCGTGGAGACTTTAAGCGAGTACATTGGCACAACAGGAGCTTTAGTCGCGGAAAACGGCTGTCTTGTTGTAAGTAAAAGATGGGGTGACCCTGTGATGGTCGGGTCACGTGAGGTGACAGAACGGGCTTATAAGGTTTTAAAAGATAAACTCGGTGATAAAGTTATTCTTAAACCTTTGAATAAGTATCGGCTAGTTGACTTATCTCTTAAAAGAACTTTCAACGTTGAAGAAGCTAATAGAATACTCTTAGAGGAGAATATACCAGCCAGCGTTGTTGACAGCGGCTTCGCGTTACATATAATTGATTCGAAAGTTAATAAGGGGGTAGGCTTAGCTAAAGCAGCTGAGCTTATGAATATAAAGCTGTGTGAGATAATAGGAATAGGTGATGGTGGAAACGATTACCAATTACTAGAGTCGGTAGGCTACGGTATAGCGTTAGGGCAGGCTCCTGAGCATGTTAAAAAAGTAGCTAAATATGTAACTAAGGAAACCTATGCTAAAGGGTTTATTGAAGCAGCGGAGCATGCAAGGAAATTATTTGGAAAATAAATTCGCGATTACACTCCATGTCTGAAGAATTTAGCGACATTTTTATGCTGAGCTACGCTAAGATTCTCCGCCACCGGCTTACATTTAGCTCTGAGAAATATAGCTAACGGTTTATTTAATTTAAGCTCTGTGATTGTTTCATAATATCCCATGCCTTTCGCTATAATCAGTTCAGATCTATACAGGTGAGCTAGAAATTCAGGGGAACACTCGTCGATAAATAATCCGACTGAGCTGCTCCCTGTTGTTATTATTCGAGTAGCATACCTGTCCATATTAACCGCGGCCGCGTCCTCTACAGTCGCATCGTTCATAATAGGTGATGATTTCACAGCAACTGTTATCTCAGAGCCCATCTTATTCAATTGCTCTATTAAAAGCGTGTCAAAGGCGATTTCACCTGCATTATCGACCAGGTAAAGGATTCTAGGCTTCTTTAAAATAAATTTATACAGTTCAGGCAGATCGTCGATTGCCATTTCCCCCTCAGCGGAGTCTAAAATTGAGTCAATATCCTCTATTTTAAAATCATTTCCTAAAACGAAGAACTCCATAGCGTTACCTGCTATCGAAGCGATAGCCGCCTTCCTGAAACGCTGATAAACGTCTCCTATACTGTTTATTTCAACTCTCAACTTTTCAGCTATTCTTAAAGCATGAGCGTTCGCCTTCTCTTTTAAACTCTTATAATAGTCACCTGCACCTGTTAACTCTCTTATCAATCGATAACGCTCGCTTCCTAAAACAGCTGGAACAGAATCAGGGTTAAACCTCTCACATGCCATTCTAAAAATAGCTTTTACAGTTTCTAGCCGCTTAGATTCGTCTTCGACTGCTAAACCGATCTCTTGAACAGCTCTTTTAATAAGGCATACAGCGCATTCAGGTTTAACTTTCATTAACAGACACCTTTATTCTAAAAGGGCTTCCGCTAGACTTTTAACAACAGCCTCAGGGTCTTTAGCTTTCACAACCCCGGAGGCTAGTAGAACACCCATAGTTCCTAATTTAATCGCTGCTTTAACATCTTCAGGTGAACTTATCCCTGCGCCACATAAAGGTATAACACTTGGATTAATTCTTTTTATGAATTCGATTGTGCCTGTAACCACCTCAGGCTGCGCCTTCGAAACAGGTATACCTGTTCCTATCAACTCTGGGGGTTCAACCGCTATCATATCAGGGTTAAGCGCCGCTATGGCACCGCTCACATTAATATTATTAGAACACGCTAATGTAACCATAGATAGCTGTCTACCATAGTTTATTAGAAAATCAATCTCTGAAAGTTTAAGCATTTTCTCAGAATGATTCACTAAAAAACCTGAAGCCCCAGCTTCTTTAACAGATTCCATAAGAATCCCACCTGTGCTAGCGCCGGGTTTAATAGGATCAACATGCTGGGCTAGAACTGGGATATCCACCTCCGATGAGACACGGTAGAGGTCCGCTGTCTGAGGTGCGACAGCTATACTAACCCCCGTCTCCCTGCTAATTTTATCACATATTTTAGCAAGCTTCAACGCGTTCAAACCTGTCGACTCAACATATGTTTTAAAATTAACTACGATAATAGGCAGCTTTAATTTTAACATTCTAAAAACCCTCTTAACAATTATCGCGGTATTAACTATTTAACTTAAATATTAAAGTGTTACTATGAACACCCGCTTTCGCAAAGAGGCTTCATACTTCCTTGAAAAAGATTACCCTTCAATCACAGCTTCACGGTATGTGAAGTAGCCGCCCACTCTTCACAGCTATCTTAGAATCCCTCAGCCAAGTGCTCTTTATACAAAAAACTATCAGATCCAAGCTCTTCTCATATCTGAAGGAGGCCTCCGCCGTGAAGTTAAAATTTATTTAAAAAATGCTATAACACGTTACCCGGTTGAAGAATGATCATCTTCAGGGAGCAGGCTCCCACAGGAGAGACAGTATATATCACCGTAATTCACTTTAGCGCCACAGTAAGGGCAGAATCTTGGGGGTAAAGCAGTTTCGCCTGGAAGAGGCTCTTCAATATAAGGTTTATAAGCTTGCTCGGCTTCCTGCATGCTTCTCCTAATTCTACGCCGCTGCATTATATAGAATGGTAAAGTGATTAACAGTAAACCGATTAGAATTAAAATGAACGGGCTTGGGAGAAATCCGAATCCTTGCTGGAAAACTAGAAGGATTTGAGGACCCTGAGCGAAATCGCCTTCAGAGTTGACTAAGAAAAATATCATGTTATAAGCCCAATTCGTTTTTAAAGCTATTGTTCCAGCCGGCCCGGAGACTATGAAGCTTGAAATTAAAAAGTCTCCGTTGAAAGCCTGAGACAGCTGGTTATAGTCAAGTTTTATAACGTAGACTGGTTGCCCTAAATAATAGTATAATAGCGCGTCTATAACCCATACGTAAGCTTTCATATTGGAAGGATTATCCTGTATATCTGAGCCTGTCGTTGATAATTGCACAGCTGAGCCTAAAGAATAATAGTATATTGGAAGCGTCTCCCCTCCGCCTATATTATATTTTTGTAGGCTGTCAACCGGGGTACCGTTAACTAATGTTTTATTTTCATCTATTTCAGGTTCAGCTCCGACTATTAAAATAGTTTTAATAATAAAACTAGCCGGGTTCACTGAAGGAAGAGATGTATTTAAAGGAACTATTATAATAGGATATAAGGCGGCTGTATAAGATGAGTTAGGTGTTATAGTATAACTCCAGCTTAACCCGCCTAGATAACTCATATAATCTTGTATATAGGTTATATTCCGGCTTGTTAACTCATAAAACTGTTGAGGATCACTATTTGCTGCTAGAAGAATACTATCCGAGTTAACAGCCGTCGCATTTACAATCATTTCTTCACCGAACTTGGAGATTATCAGGCTGCTGTTAAAATCTTCTAATTCAACCCAGTGAGGATAGTTTACACCAGGTTGAATGCTACCGTTTTTAGTAAGTGTTAGAGAGGTTAAAGCCGGTAAATTATCCGCGGCGATTATTTGAGCCGAGTCGAAGCCTTTAACAGTTCCGTTATCAGCTTTAACGTCAACTCTATACACACCCGGTGAGGTAATATTGAAATTAACAGCGTAGACTCCGAAGCCTAATTCAGTTATGTTTATAGGTGAACCGTTAAGCGTAGCGTTCAAGTTAACTCCGCTTATAAAACCCTCCACTGGAACACCATTATATGAGAGATAAACGTATACGCTTTCATTGTAAGAGCCTGTTAATTTAATCACGCTATCTTCAGCGGAGACAGTTATTAATGTGGGTTCCTCATTCAACAACCAGTTCACAGTATTTCTTACAAGCTTCAGATTATTTTGAGTAGTTGACTGGAGGCTCTCAGAGTAGAATGTGAGCTCATTCGAGAAAACCACTACACGCCCTCCTGTAATAGTGAGATTATCATAGGATGCTAAAACAGGTTTCCCGTCTAATCTAGCTAATATTTTAGCCTGTGAACTGACTTCTAAACTAAGCCCTGAGCCGAAAGTGTAAGAGGAGACGCCCAGCGTAATAGGGTCGCTTATAATATTGGTTACTATTAGGTTTTCATAGTCGCGTGATAAACCTAAATCCGTGTAACTTAGAAGATTACCAGCATAACCGCTTTTATACTGAATTCCGTAAGCTGAGATAAGCTGGTTTAGTGATTCTGGAACAGTCATCGGATAAAATGAGCCTAACACTAGTAGGCTGCCTCCTTCAGCAACATATTTGTGTAAGGCTTCAACTTCGAAATTTAAAAGTTGAATTTCAATATCAGGTAGGATTATTAAATCAAAGTTTTTAACAAATTCATAGGTTAAAAGATTGGCCCCATAGTAAACAGCGTATCCGTCGCTCATTAAGATATTGAAGAATAACCGGTAATTTCTCAGAGGCGTATCATCATAATCATAGTTGTGAAGCATGTCGAAATAGATTCTAGCTAAAGGAGTTTTAACTTGAAAGCTTACAGTAATATTATGCAGGCTAGTCCAGTCTGAACGGTTGAATATCTCTATTCTTCCGGTGTAAGAACCAGGAGTTATATTTAAAGGCAGTTTCAATTTTAAAAATATGTCTAAATAGTTTTCAACAGAGACATTCCATCCGCTGCTTGTTAGATAACTACTGTTACCGAAGCTTAAATATTTTGAAGCATTTAAAGTCTGTGCGTTCACAATAGAGATGTTTAAAGGCTCTCCGGTTAGAAATTTTAAGATCACATTAACTTCCTGACCAGGGTACATTATCCTGTATGGTTCAACAGGTAGCTCACATGGAAGAATACTAGTAGTTTTAATATGAGATGTTGACGTGTTTAAAGCGAGCAGATAATAGTAAGCGGCTGTAACGTTAAGTCTACCAGCTCCCTGAATATTAGGAGAATACTCTACGCCGCTACCGTTGACTAGTTTAACCGCTGTATTCATTAAAGCTGATTTAACAGCCTCCGGGTTCCCTTTAAGATTCGGGAAAGCGGATAACAGTAAAGCAACCGCACCTGAGACAAAGGGAGCCGCCATACTTGTGCCGCTTAAAGCTATATAATAGTAGCCGCTGCTATAAACACCTGCACCTGCTATCCGGGGATCCGGTGAAAGATAGTATTGGCATATAAGATCTATCACAGAGTCTTTTGCAAGAGTGGAGATAACCTGGTATCCTGGAGCCACTAAGTCTGGTGAAACACGGCCGTCAACAGTCGGCCCCCGGCTGCTGAAATCTACAATATGATCATTATAATCTGAAGCGCCTACAGCGATAACGCGTTTAGCAGCTGCAGGTGAAGCTACTGAAGCATAGTCCGGGCCACTGTTACCGGCTGAAATCGATACTACTACACCCTGCCCGGCAGCCCAGTCAACAGCCTTAGAAAGAGGAGACTCAGGGTCTCCCACCCCGCCTCCTAAGCTGATCGATAAAATATCAGCGTGCTGCTCGCTTACACTCCACTCTATAGCAGCTATTATATCTGAGGTTAAAGCAATACCCGATATTTGAGCGCATTTAGCGTTTATAAGCTGAGCGCCAGGGGCGACACCCTTATATAAGCCGTTTGAAGCTAAACCGCTTCCGGCAGCTATACCAGCTACATGTGTTCCATGGCCGTTGAGATCGGTTTCATTCTCATCCTCCACGAAAGATTTAGAGGCGATTATCCTACCCTTGAAATCAGGATGTGTTAAGCTTATACCAGAGTCTAGGATAGCTATCTTCACTCCGCTGCCGGTATAATTCGACTGGAGAGGTAGAGCTCCAATAGCTTCTAAACCTGAAGTGTAAAGCGCTTCAATCCTACTGCTAACAATAGATTGCTCGGGAAGCTCGAAGCTATATTCTCTGTCAAGATAAACTCTCTCTATAAAAGAGAGTTGAAGAATACTGAGAAGATCATGCTTAGAAGCTTTACAGGCAACACCGTTTATAGATTCGTAGACATATTTTACTGTTAAACTCGGATAGCCTCGAAGATTTAACAGTTCTCCGCCGAGTGCAGCGGATACATTATTTTTAAAAAGAATTATAACCGGGATATCTTTCGATGAAGGATAATTTACTAAACACCATTCTAAATCCTGACCGTATACTCTGTTATTGAATTGCATGTTAAAACCGGTTGAATCCAGATTATTTGAAGCAGCTTGCACACCATTAACAATGAAAACAGGGGTTATTAAGAAAAATATTAGTGTGAAGCCTACTAGAAAATTCCTGTTCAATGCTTTAACCTCTCAGCAGCCATCTTGTTACTAAAGTATTGTGTTGAATGAATATAAAAGTTTAAGGAATTCGAAGCGTGTAAAATCTTATATAGTTTGAAGCTGAAAGGCTAACATAGAATTTATGGAGGAGGAAGAAATGGCGGATAAAATAACTTTTTCAATAATAAAAGCGGATATAGGCTCACTTTGCGGCCATCATGTAGTTCACCCTGATTTAATAGAGGTTGCTAGACGAAAACTGAAGGATGCTAAAGATAATAATAAGATAATCGATTTCTACGTCACCAACTGCGGAGACGATCTCGAGTTAATTCTAACTCATAGAAGAGGGGAAGATGATGAAACTATTCACGGTTTAGCCTGGGATACCTTCTGTGAAGCTACTAAAAAATCGAAGGAATTAAAGCTTTACGGCGCCGGGCAGGATTTATTATCAGACACATTCTCAGGGAATGTGAAAGGTATGGGTCCTGGTGTAGCTGAATTAGAATTCGAGGAGAGACCGAGCGATCCGGTGATAGCGATTATGATGGATAAAACAGAACCTGGAGCTTTTAACCTACCATTATTCCGTATATTCGCAGACCCCTTCTGCACAGCTGGATTAATAATAGATAAATCACTGCATAATGGTTTCACATTCGAGGTGATGGATGTTAAAGAGCACCGGTTGGTTCGCTTAAACACACCGGAGGAAATGTATGACCTGCTAGCTTTGATAGGAACACCGGGGAGATATGTAATTAAAAAAATATTTAGAAAGGATGGTTTACCAGCAGCAGCATGCTCCACTTCTAGACTATCCCTTATAGCCGGTAAATATGTCGGAAAAGATGATCCTTGCGCGGTGGTCAGAGCGCAGAGCGGTCTACCTGCAGTTGGAGAAGTGTTAGAGGGCTTCGCCTTCCCTCATATTGTAGCCGGCTGGATGAGGGGCAGTCATCACGGTCCCATAATGCCTGTCAGCGTGAAAAATGCGAAGTGCACTAGATTCGATGGGCCTCCTCGAGTGATCGCTTTAGGCTTCCAGTTAGCGAACGGGCGGCTCATAGGTCCAGCTGATTTATTCGATGACCCTGCATTCGACACAGTTAGACTTAAAGCCGCGGAGATAGCGGATTACATGCGTAGACACGGTCCATTCGAGCCTTCACGCCTCGGGCCTGAGGAACTAGAGTATACGACGCTGCCTGAAGTTTTATCTAAACTTGAAAAAAGGTTTGAAAAACTATAAAGCAGATAGTATAAGCCGGTGGGGGAATGCCTAGTTTACATGCAGCTCTAATAACACCCTTCGACGATGAGGGGAAGCCTAGTGAAGCAGGGTTTGAAGAGTTAACAAGGTATTTGAGAAAGTCAGGTGTAAGAGGGTTCGTAGTCAACGGCACTACAGGTTTATTCCCTTATCTGGATCAAGACGAGCGTAAAAACTGCATCGACTACGTGTTAAACAATAGTAATAAAAGCGATGATGTGATCGTCTGCGTTGGGCATTCAAACTATAATAATATTATAGAGCTTATAAAACACTGTGAGAGAAAAGGAGTTGACACAATACTTCTACCACCACCATATTATATAAGATTGAGCAGAGAGGAGATAGTGGAATTCTATAAGCGGATTAGAGCTCAAACCTCGCTGAAAATCATAGCATATAACATACCTCAATTAACAAATAACCCGCTGACACCGGAGATAATCTCGGTTCTAGCGAGCGAGGGATTAGCTGATGGTGTGAAAGACACCTCCGGGGTTCTCCAGAACTTTCAGAAAACCATTATTTTAACAGAGAATATTAAAGGGTTTAAGAGGATTATAGGCGACGATTATTTAACACTGAGTTCGCTAATCATGGGAGGGGATGGAGCGATACTGGGAAGCGCTAATTTCATACCAGCTTTATGGGTGGAATTATACAATTGTCTAGCTGACATGAATATTAGTAAAGCGGTTAAACTTCAAAAAAAAGCTGATAAAATAATAGACGCGATGTTCATAGGTTCATTCCCCTCAGCAATATATTATATTCTAAAAGAGTTGAAAGTTAACTGCGGTCTCCCAAGATTCCCTCTTAGAAAACTAAGCGAAGAGGAATTAGATAATTTAAAACGTACGCTGAGAAATTTCAATAAAGATGAGGTTATGTAAACTATAATAGCTTTCACAGCTGGCTTCACCCTCCATAAGCTTAAATTTCACCTCTCCTACGCCTAGAAACGGTTAGTATACATGGCGCAAATATAAAGTGTTTCAACCGTCCCCGAGTATACTAGAAGAAACTCCTAGCAATAAAGCTAAATACACTGGCTCAATGCTGGTTAAAAGTCTTTAAATAATTTTAAGCGTATAGCTATTTTAAACCTATTATTTAACGGTTTTTAGAGAAAGGTGGATTTAATGCAGGAGATATCTATAGCTGAAGCGAGCAGG
>JAHQXC010000036.1 GCA_029856525.1 Candidatus Odinarchaeia archaeon | reverse complement strand
CACTATCTTTCAACCCAGCTATTACTACAATGCCCGGTATGCGGATCGATGAAAACAGATATCATAGGCGGCAGGGAGATGAATATAAAGAATATAAAACTTAAATTAAAAGAGAAAGTAGAGTGAACGTTGAGGACACTAACATATACTTTTACGTGAAGTACAAAAATTAGATATAAATATTAAAGACTGCGAATTTACCCGCTCATAATTTAAGCTGCAACTATCACACCGTTAAGCACTCCATCCTGCCCTGGTCTGCTTGTAATCCGCACGTTACCTTTTTCAGTTCTAACAATAGCACCCTTTGTTATTATACGCTTACGGTGAAAATCTAAGGATGCTTTGTTAGCTACAACCTCTAGAATTTTAAGTCTCACCGTCTTCTTACTCTGAGGATCAACTACGTTCACATAACTGTCTTTTATAAGCTTAACTTTCTTCGAGCCGCCTCTAACTCTAATAATCTTTCTTAAAGGCTCCGGTCCCTGTGTTGTTAAAGCAGGGTCTCTACCCATCTCATATCTTCGCTTACCTCTAAACGGTTTCAACTTACCACCAGACGGTTTACGATCAGACCTACCCTGCCAGTTTACCACTACTGTCACCCACCATTAGTTTATATATTAATTTAACTATGTGAACTACCCCCTTCCTATCGGATGGGGCTTCCTGCTTCAATGATGGAGCTTGCTGGTATTTCCGCCAGTAGAGGCCCCGTCTCAGCCCAGCATCTTTATCCTTTTTGAAGATTGGAAACTATAAATACTTTTCGACTTTCACCCCACAGCTTTAGCAGGGGGCTACCCCGTCTATGAGATTTATATGAATATAAAGCATTATTATAACTGCTTAAATACTATTAAACTTTACTATCCGTGTAAAAGTTCAGTTAAAAATATGTTGAAGTTAAAAATCTTAAATAGGATATATTTAATTATTAAAAATAAGCATTAAATCGCTTTTATTTAAGAAAATAATGGTTAAAAATGTGAAAATAATCGGTGCATACAGATGGTTTATATTAAGAAATTAGAGATGAAAGGTTTTAAGTCATTCGGCGGGGGAAAAGTAGTTTTAAATTTCGACAAAGGATTCACTGCGATCGTTGGCCCTAACGGAAGTGGAAAAAGCAACATTTTAGATGCATTATGCTTCGTATTAGGGCATTTAAGCGCTAAAACTTTGAGAGCAGACACCTTCACAGGCTTAATATACTATGATAAGAAAAATCAAAGTGCAGCAAATACCGCGACAGTGACATTACATTTAGATAACTCTGATCAGAGCATACCAGTTGATTCTAAAAATGTGGTGATCACTAGAAGCATAGACTTAGAGGGAAATGGATCCTATACTTTAAACGGTCAGCGTGTCACCAGAGGTCAGATTTTAGACTTACTTAATTTAGCAGGCATATCCCCTGACGGTTATAATATAGTATTCCAAGGTCAATTAGCCCAAGTAGTTTCAATGACACCTTTAGAGAGACGCGCCTTAATAGAGAAAGTCGCGGGGATAGCCGCCTACGATGAGAAAAAAGAGAAAGCTAGAGAAGAACTTGAAAAAGCTGAAAATAATCTTAAACAAGTTAACGTTCTTCTGGAAGAGATTAAAACAACTAAAGATAAATTATTAAAAGATAAAAAAGACGCTGAAGAATGGTTGAAGATTAACAGTGAAATAGAGAGGTTGGAGACAAACATCATTTTCTATGAAATAAGAGATTTAAATAATAAGATAGAGGATTCTAAGAAAAGGCTTGAAGAAAAAAAGATTCAATTAGAGGAAGCTGAGAGGAGACGCAAAAACCATATAGAGGAACGGGAGCAGAGCCAGAAGAGAATAAATGAAATAGAAGAGGAGATTCGCGCTATTCAAGAAAGTAAGCTTAACAAATTACACCAGCAGATAACAGATAATAGATCTGAATATGCAAGATTAAATCAAGAGTTAATCTATAATGAAGAGGCGCTTAAAACAGCTAAGAAAGAATATGAGCGGCTGAGAGAAGAAGAAAAAATTTATGAAAATAATCTAAGAGAGTCCGGGAATAAATTAGAAGAATACACTCAACGTAAAAAAGCATTAGAACTTGAAATCGCAGATTTAACAGGTGAGATAAACCGATTATCCAATTATATAGTTAATGTTGACGCTGATTTTGAGAATTATACTAACAGGTTTAAAGAATTAAGGAATAAACTTAACGTGAAAGAAGTTGATTTAAGAAACCTGCTCTTAGAGAATGAAAAAATAGACGGTGAGATTAAAGCACTCAGGGAGAAGTTAAACTATTACAATGAAATGATAGTTAAAAATAGGGAAAGCCCAGATACCATAATAAACAGGAAGAAAGAATTAGATGATAAATTAGACAGGCTAAAAAAAGAAGTCGACGCTTTGAATTTTGAAAAAGAAAAAGTGGAAGATAATATAACAAGATTAAATGAAGAAAGTAAAGAGGCGGACTCAAGGATACAGTTAATAAAAGAGACGCTTATAGAAATCAGAACTAGAATTGAAGCTATAAGGGAAACAAGCGGAAGAGAGCCTTCGAGGAATAGAGCTGTAGAAGCGATATTAGAGTTAAAAAAGAATAATAGTTTAACCGGTATTTACGGGACTATCGCTGATCTCGGCTCGGTTAGCGCAGATTACGTTAAAGCGATAGAAGTGGCTGCTGGAGGCCGCTTAGATTACATTATAGTCAAGGATGATGAAATAGCCGCCCGCTGCATATCATATTTGAAGAGTAGAAAACTTGGAAGAGCTTCATTCATCCCATTAAATAAGATAAAACCTTCGATAATAAATATTAATAGTAGAGGAGTAAACGCGGTACACGCTCTAGATGTAGTAAAGTATAGTGGAGAGTTTAAAACAGCCTTCGAATACGTATTCGGGAGAACATATATCTTCAAAGATTTACAAGATGCAAGATCTATTGAAGAGGATGGAGTGCAAAAAGTCACATTAGACGGGGATTTAATAACCCCATCCGGTTTAATGGTTGGAGGCTACTATCACACTCCTATTAGATTCACATTAGAAGAGGAGAAGAAAATACCTGAACTTGAAAAAGAGCTTAATGAATTAACAGAGAAATCTAAAAGTTTAAGAGAGAAGCGAAATCAAGAAATCGGAAAAATTAATCAGATTAACACGAAACTCAGAGAGTTAGATAAAGAATATAATCTATTGTTAGGTCAAAGCACAACCCTCAATCTTAGACTATGTGAATTAGAGAACTCGATTCAAGAATTTCAGAAAAATATAAGTGAAGTCGAAGATCAGATTGCTTTGAAAGAGCAGGCTAAACAGGCGTGTAATATAAAAATTGAACTGTTAAAAAAAGAGATTAACACTCTTAAACAGGAATATGATGAGGTAAGTCAGATACTTGAAAGAAGCGAGGTAGCGAACGCTAACAGGAAGCTTAAAACACTAGACGAGGAGAGAAGTAAAAAAATTACAATTCTGCGGGAGGTAGACAGCCAGATAACAAAGTTAGAGACAGAAATTAGCGCTCAAATAAACCCTAAGCTAAATGAATTAAAACAATTAATCTCGAATTTAGAAATTAAAATACCTGAACTCGAAAAAGCAATTGAAGAAAAAAGGGGAACTCTATTAACTTTAGATAACACTATAAAACTGTTAGAAAACGAAAAACGGTTGATTAGCGAAGAGGTTGAAAAACTTCAAGATGAGAAAAAGAGACTTTTAAACAAATTGAAAATAATAGATGAACATCTAGCAAACCTTGATAAAGAAATAAATTCTTTAAACCTTGGAATTGCAAGGATGACTGCAAACCAGGAGTCGTATATATCAAAATTGAATGAGCTAACGGTTAAAGCTAAAAACTATTCAGCGAATGAGATAAAATTACTAGAAGACTTAGATATTGAAGAAATAAAACTTAAAATCTCAGAATTAAAAAAGGAGAAAGCTCTCCTAGAACCTGTAAACCAGAAAGCGATCCAAGAATATGAAAGCGTTGAAAAAAGATTTGAAGAACTTAACAGTAGAAGAATGAAATTAATAGTTGAAAGAGACACGATACTTAAATTCATGGATGAACTAGAAAGTGAAAAAACAAAAGTGTTTATGAAAACTTTCAGAGCGGTTGATGAAAACTTTAACAGAATATTTTCACAGTTATCTCCGAACGGTGAAGCTCATCTAGAACTTGAAGATAAACTACACCCTCTTCTAGGCGGTGTTAGAATAAAAGTTAAACCCTCCGGGCGTGAAGTAGGCTATCTAGAATCAATGTCAGGCGGGGAGAAATCTCTAACAGCTTTAGCTTTAATCTTCGCAATACAGCAATACCAGCCTGCACCCTTCTATGTGTTCGATGAAATAGACTCAGCTTTAGATAACGCTAACACTCTTAAAGTCGCAGAGTTAATTAAAGAGCTTTCTAAACACTCACAGTTCATCGTAATAACTTTACGAGATATCACTATGGCTAGAGCCGACAATCTGTTTGGTGTAACAAAAAGCAATAATATTTCGAAAATCGTTTCAGTTAAACTTGAAGAAGGGGTAAAATATGCACAACAACAGTGAAGATGAACCCTTCTGGCTTCAACCACCATGGGTTTTATTAACAGACACGTTAAAGTTGAAAAAAATAAATCTATGGAATATTGAGATAGATCATTTAGTTACCGGTTTTCTAGAAAAAATGCTGCTACAAGAAACAGTAAACTTCCGAGTATCCGGTCTAGCTCTTTTCTCAGCTTCACTATTATACAGATGGAAGACCGAGACATTATTGAGAAGAGAAGAAGAGGAAGACCAGCCTCAACAACAAATTGGAGAAGAGTTTAAATTATTACCTCCGATAATCCCACCTTTCAGACACACATCTAGAGGTATTTCAATAGGGGAGCTTCTAGTAGCCTTAGAGAAAGTTTTGAAAGAAGAGGGTTCAACTAAGAGAAGAAGCTTAATTAAAAAAAATGTTTTAGAAGAGATTCAACCCCTCGTATACGCGATAGACCCTGACAGAACACAGATTGAACGGAGTTTAAAAAACATATATGATTTAATAAGAAAGAAAGCCTCTGTTGATAAAATTGTTAAATTTTCAGAGTTACTACCTAGCAGAGATAGAATGGAGATTGTAAAAGTATTCTTCTGCGTGCTACTCCTCGGCTTTAGAGGATTCATCGATTTATGGCAGGAAGAAGATTACGGTGAAATATTCATTCAACTCTTAAAAGATACAGATGAAATAGTTCTAGGTGAAGCGGATGGCGGATACAAGGCTTAAATCAAAAGTTGAAGCAGCTTTATTCATAGCAGGAAGGCCTTTAAGTTTAGCTGAAATATGCAAAGCTGTTAATTACGATAATGAGCAGGATGTTTCTCGTATAATAGAAGAGCTTAGAACAGAGTATCAAAGCCGTGATAGTGCTTTAGAAATCGCTTCAACTTCGAATAATAAATATGTTCTTCAGCTTAAACCAGTCTTTCCGGAGATCATCGCTAAACTAGCACCCCCCGGGCTTCTAACACTAGGAGCTTTAAAAACACTCTCTTTAATAGCTTTAAAGCAGCCTATAAAACAGCACGAAGTGATTAAAATTCGAGGCAGCCACGCATACAAGTATATTCATCAATTAGAGGAGAAAGGATTTATTGAAAGCACACCTGAAGGGCGGTCTAAAATCCTTAAAACCAGTCAGCTATTCGCTGATTACTTCGGATTAGACTATGATCTTAAGAAACTTAAAATGCAGCTTAGATGGAAGATGAGGAAGGAGGGCTTATCAGCAGAGCTTCTCAAAATCCCGGAAATAGACGAAGCTGAAAATACTTGATTCAGTTGAGTTTCAACCGTAAGACTTAAATATTTTTTACATAGATTAGTAGGTAAATTTACCTACTAAGTGGTTACGTTGACAGATGCTCACATCGAAAACTTTGAAAAATTAAACCTTAATAAAACATTAAAAACAACTATAACCGCCCTGCTATCCGCGCTAGCAATAGCCCTAAGACTCTTCAAACATGCAATAATAGGGCCGATACAAGTAGTTAACATACCAGCGGCTATAAGCATAGTAACCGTCCTAATACTAGGAGCGGTAGCTGGAGCCAGTGTCGCGTTGATATCAATAATATGCTCAGATTTAATTTTAGGGTTCGGAATGTGGACTATCGTCACATCATTATTTCTAGTAGTAATATGTCTAGCGATAAGCCTTATGGAAAATAAGATAAGCGATCGCGCACAGTTATTCACGATAATAATCCTAGTTTTATTCGCCAACGACGTATTCACTTCAACAATACTATACATGATCCTAGGATTCGACCCGAACACAGCGTTAATCACGAGTATATTAGGGTTATTTCTACCTGCAGGGGGCGGTTACATGATAGCGCCTGGGCCTATAACAGAAGTATCCACCGCTCTATTAGTGATTTCAATTAAACCTATAATCAAAAAAGCATTATTAGAGGTGTTGTAAAATTGAATAAAACCCAAACAAATATTTTAATAAGCATTTTGCTGATTGCCATGTTAGGGTTAGCGTCCACCACCACATACTTTTACTTTCAATCAGAGCAATATAGAAATGCATACAACAATCTGATAGGTGAGACGATCTGGGTGAATATTGGAATAGACTACGGTAACGGAACTGTGGAATGGCATAATAATACTATAGCACCTAAAAACGTTACCGCGTTTCAAGCTACAATACTAGTGGCTGAAGTGAACTACACGCTTTACTCATTCGGGCCTTTTATAACGGGAATAAACGGTGTTGAAGCAACTGGAAACTATTACTGGGCGTTATACTATAATGGAGCCTATTCATCGGTTGGAGCTGGGGCTCTCTACCTGCTTTCAGGCGACACGATAAAATGGGTCTTCGAGCAATGGAGTTGAAGATTGCAATTACTTAGTTTTATTATAAAACTTGCAATTAAAAACACTTTTATTTTTTTAATTTTATAACAATAAATACAGGTCACTATTAAAATAAGCTGCTCAATAACTTAGAACATTTAAGGTGGTTTTTTGAATATTTTAGATTTAACAACACTAATTATTATAAAGGAGGCTAAACAGATAGGCAGGTATACTTTAAAAGATGCGCTTAACATATCTGAGGGTAGGGCTCGGAGCAAACTTAGAAAACTTGTAAATGAAGGTCTACTAGGGACAAGCCCCACAGGAGCCTATCTTACTAGTAAAGGTGAAGCTGTTTTAACTGCAGGGCTTAAAGATCTTAAAATTAAAAAATACGTTTTCTCCCAGCAGCTAATCCTAGGATTGAAAATGAACCATTATATTTTCCACATAGCGAAACCGGCTATTGAAAAAATAAAACTGCTACAGCTTCGAGATGAAGCGATTAGAGGAGGAGCTTCAACAGCGGTGTTCATCGTATTCGATCATGGTAGACTAACCGTCCCAGGCGTATATGATAGTTTAGAAAAAGAAGATAGAAATGCTTATTCACTTATAAAAAATAGTTTCGAACTAGACGAGGGAGATGTTCTACTAGTATCATCGTCTGAAAATCGATGGCTGGCTGTTAGAGGGGGGCTTCAAGCGATTAATACACTAGTTAAATAGCTGACTACCCTCTCTATCGGATGGGACTTCACGCTTCAATGATGAAGCTTACTGGTGTTTCGACCGGGGGAGGCTCCATCTCAGCCCAGCATCTTTATTCTTTTCGACGATTTGAAACTATAAATACTTTCGGCTTTCCCAGCTTTCGCAGGGGGACTTCCCCGCTGATAAAGTTAAAACAAAAATTTAGATAACTGTTTTTAAACTTCTTATAACCAGGCTTAGACTGGAAGCTGCTTCAACACCTAGAAGAGCTAGTATACTAAAACCGGTTTTCATTTCAATAATAAGGTAGCCTTTATCCGTGGTTATAGTAACGGTCGACACTTTACCCTTATCAGCGGAGGCTGCTAGTTCAGAGGAGTCTTTAAAAACCTCTGTGGAAATCGAGATAAGCTTGTTTTTATCCAGCTCTGTCAAAGTTTGACCACAGATAAGTCTACCATTATTGTCAAAAGCCAATAAGCCTTCTATTTCAGGTATCTCATCCATCATAGCCGCTAGCTTATTCTCTATTATTTTAGGATCCATAATTCAGCCTCGCGATACAGTTACTAAGTGGATTATATTTATATTAAACCGTATATTATTATTTAAGTGTTGTTAGAAACGTATCCACGCTACAAAATAATTATTAGAAACGAACATATTTATAATAAAATAAACCATATATATTACTAACTACCGTTAAATAATCATCAATAGATTAATAGAAGAGATTAACTAATTAGATGAGGTCGTCAAATGATAGGGGAAAAAGATATTCAACCAATACTTAAAAATCTGCAAAGATTTGAAGGAGTAAGAGGTGTGATTATAACTACGACTGAAGGCTTACCGATAAGTACAACATTAGACCGGGAGAAAACTGAGAAAACAGCTGCTTTAGTAACATCGCTTGTAGGAAAAGCCAGATCTACTGTAAAAGAGTTAGAGGAAGGGGAGCTTAAATTCCTAACTATAAATACTTCGAAAGGCGAAGTTCATGTAGCCCAAGAGGAAGACTATATTCTTATTGTTTTAAAATAAGTATTAGACTCATATAAATTTAAAAATAGTATAATCCTAAAGATAAAATTATAGCATGGGGGATTTAATTGATCAACATTAAAACCTTTGATGAAATACTTAGCAAAATCATCAAAAGCGAATCAGGTATAAAAAAAGTAATCCTAGTTGATAGAACAGGTTTAACCATCGCCCATGTATCTAAGTTTTCATACTATCCAGTGGATATAGATGGAATAGGGGCAATAGCTAGCGCTGTATTCAGTGCAAGCGAAGAGCAGGGTAAAAACCTGGAAATCGGCGATCTTGATCTACTAAGCTCAGAATTCACTGATGGAAAAATATTCGCAGCCAGCTGCGGTAAAGGTGTACTAAGCGTAATAACGGATAAGGATGTAAACATAGGCATGGTTCGTCTTTTAATTAAAAAAACAAGCGAGCAATTAAAAGAGATATTAGATGAATTCTTAGCTGAAAAACCAGCTAGTAAATTAAGCGAGGATAAAAAAGAGGTTACTACAGAAGATTTGAAAGCAGCCCTCGGCGAGCTTGAGAAAAGTTAGAAGAAACAGTAAGGAGTATAACTAAATGACGCAGAAAGCGGAAACACTTGACAGTATACTAAGAGACTTGGAGGCTGCTGTACCACAGATACAAGCCGCTGCAATCGTCAGTGTAGAAGGCTTACCTATCGCTTCAATACTACCGGCAAATGTAGATGAAACTATGATAGCTGCTATGACAGCTGCTATGCTATCTCTCGGTGAAAGGGCGGCTGCAGAGCTTAATAAAGGTGAACTTGAACAAGTCTATGTGAAGGGTAAAGACGGGTATATTATCGTTATGGGCGCTGGAGCTAACGCTGTTCTAACATTGAGCGCAAGTAAAGATGTTAAACTAGGTCTTATATTTCTAGAAATGGAGCGCGCGGCTAAGAGAATAGCGAAGCTTGTTTAAGCAGATATAACAGAACAGCGGTTTATAGTATACTTGTTAACGGGATAATAAGTTCACGAGAATTTAATTAATATTTCACAGGTTGAATGAGTGGTTTTGATGGCGAATATAATAACATATAAGGGGATGACTCCTAAAATCGGGAAGGATACAATAATAAATGAAACAGCTAGGATAATAGGCGATGTGAGCATAGGAGATAAGTGTTATATAGGGTCAAATGTAACTGTTCGCGGGGACTTAGCGCATATAGTCATCGGAAACTATAATATCATAGAAGACGATACTTTAATCTACCCTGGAGAAGAATACTCTGACGGCTTACTATCCCACTCTGAGATGATCATAGGCAGCTACGGTGTAATAGAGAAAAAATGTATAATTCAAGCAAATTATATAGGAGATTATTTCAAAATATGCAATGGAGCTATAGTTGAAAAAGGCACTCAGCTAAATGAAGGAGTATTCGTTCTCTCAGGTTCAGTGGTTGCTAGTGGTGCCATTATACCTCCCATGAGTGTTTTAATAGGGAACCCGGCGCATATACTTCGAAAATTAAGTTTCGGTGAAAAAGAAAGACATGAATCATATATAGAAGCATATTACGAGCTTATGAAAAGGATTACTCAATGAAAGGTGCCGGTTTTGACTGTAAAATACCAGTGTAGTATATGCGAGAAGTATATAACATCTTATGAATCATATTTCTGCCCGATATGTCAGGAAATAATATGCTATGACTGCAGTAAACCTGAACCTGTTTTATATAAATGCTTCAGGTGTGGAAAGATTTATGGCGTAAAAGATGCTAGAGAAAGTTTCACAGAGTGCAGAGACTGCTATGAATGTTATTATTGTGAAAGCGACTTAAAAATAAAATACTTGAATGAAAGATATGTATTCGAGTGCCCTCACTGTTTATGGAATTCTGAAAACCAGGAGCCTATCCTCACCAGCGATAGTAAAGCAGGATTGATAAGAAACGCATCCACGATTCTTAGAAACGAAAGATTAAACGAAGAGCATATAGTATACTGCCCTAAGTGTAAAAGCACATTAGTTAACACAAAAAATAACGTAGTTAACACTTTAACAAGGGTTTTCCCGAAAATTATATTCAACGCGAAATCTATTCCTGCTAATACTCGAGTGGATTTAACCTATTTAATTAAAAATACAAGACCGGAAGGAGCGTTCTTCCGAATTGACTGGGAGCCTAGCGGAAATATTCAAATAATGCAGGTTAGTAGAGCAGCGGAGTTCGATTTTCACTCGCCTTTCATTAAATCTCAGAAAACAGGTAAACTAGTAGTAAAAGCGGATTCAATAGGGGAACTGGATATATACGCAGATTTAAGTTATAGATTCGACGAGATAAGCTACGGATCAGGTAAAACCAAAATTAAAGTAGGGCCGATAATAGTATATCCTAAAGTAGAGATTAATAGAATATTAGAGTTACCGTTCACCATGGATAAAGAAAATAATGTGCGAATCCACGTTAAAAATGAGTCAGGTCAGGAGATCCAGCGGTTAATCATATCCGATATGATATTAGAAGGCGCCTTAGACTTTAAGAGAAAATACTGGGATATAAGAAATCTACAGCCAGGAGTTGAATTAGAGTACACTTACAGTTTTAGAAATGATCCGAATATAAGCAAAGTTAAATTCGATATGCTACGAGGTAAAATAAGATTTGCAAATTTTATGCCCCAAATATTTCTAGACTATACAGGTTCAACTGAGATAGTGGAAATAGTATGAATGCGAAAACAGGGAGACAAGTTAAAGCGGTAGTATTCGATTTAGACGGTACACTTATAGAGTTCAAAATAGATTATGTAAATGCGAGGGAGAGTGTTAAAAATTATTTAACAAGTTTAGGTGTTCCAAGCGAATATCTACTAAACCAGCCTATATTCACATCATTAGAGAAAGCTGTTAATTATCTTAAAAGCATTAAAACCAGTGAAAAAGGTATTAAAAAAATAAAGGATGAGATTAATAAAATCGTATGCGAATATGAGTGTAAAGCAGCCGAAGAGACCTCGCTGAAGCCTAATGCTAGAGAGGTTCTCAATACTATAAGAAAATTTAATTTAAAAATAGGGTTATTCACAATTAACAACAGGAAGGTTACAGAGAGAGTATTAGAGAAAACGGGTATAAGAGAGTTCTTTACCAGTATCGTGACTAGAGATGACACCGTTGAAATTAAGCCTAGTGAAGCCCATTTTTTAAAAGTTGTAAACGATCTGAACGTTAAACCCGATGAGACTATAGTGGTAGGGGATACAGTATATGATTTCCAGGCGCCTAAGAAATTAGGTGCTTTAACTATAGGAGTTGAAGGCTTATACAACGCGGATTATCTTAAAAAAGAGGGGAAAGTAGATTATACTATAAAAGAGCTCCCGGAAATAATCGAAATTATAAAAAAATATATTATATAAATTAATAGGCGAAAGTTAACGGTTTAACACAAGTTAATTAAGATAATAAATCTTAAAATATTAATCTCAATATTTTATTCAGGGAGCTGACGGGTATGGCTGAATGTAATAAAAGCGAAATACCTGAAGTAAACAGTAAAGGAATAAAAAGAATAGTTTTAGATGTTTTAAAACCTCATACCCCGGATCTGGTTGAATTAGCTAGCATTATCTCATCTATAGAAGGTGTATGCGGAGTAAATATTTCACTGGTAGAGGTTGACGCTGACACTGAAAGCATTAAAGTCACTATAATGGGTTCAAACCTCAACTATAATATTATCAAAGAGAAATTAGAAAGCTATGGAGCGGCTGTTCATAGCATAGACCAGGTGGTTGCAGGCCGAATGGTTGTTGAGGAACCTTACACCCATCAATTATAGTATGAGGATTTAACGAGCTAAATCGACGATTCTTCTCTAAAAAGAGCCTTCACAATTTTACTACAAGACTTATTAAATTCCGGTGGTAGAAGCTTTAAATT
>JAHQXC010000098.1 GCA_029856525.1 Candidatus Odinarchaeia archaeon | reverse complement strand
GGGTATTTTCCCCGGATATAAGTTCTAAAAGCTATGATAACATGTTTAAAAAGTTAAAGCCTCCTTTCGATGAGAGAATATTAAAATATTTAGTCGATTATTTTGAAAACCTGCCGGAGATGAAAAAAGCTTTTTTAAACTTTTTAAGAAAAGGAAAAATAAGTGAAGCTGAAAAACTTCTTGGAACATACACTCCCGACGAAAAAGAGATTTTCCTAGATCATGTGATTTCAAATGACGGTGTTCTGAGAGCGCTCAGAGAGTATAGTAAGTATATTCAAGTAGATGTTTTAAAAACATTTAATCCGAATTTGATCGTTTTAGATAACAAAGTTTTTTATAAAAATAAGCTGAGCGTTGAAGAATCTTTAAAATTAATGAAAGAACTGTATTCTAACGCCCTCGACTATCTAAGTGAAAGTAAAGTTAAACAGCTTCAAAAGAATTTGAAAGAAACATTATTCTAGCATCTATTCTCCTAAATGAAACCGTCAGTAAACGTGAAGCTATAGATTGATAATTTTCCCCGAAGCCTCCGTGAATTTTATTCCATTCAACCTTTCATATACTATTCTATGAAATTCACGGTTTTTTAAAACATCTATAAACTGTTTAACCTCGTCTCTATCTAAGCTTTCTATTCTAACCAAGAAATCATACTCCTCCTCTCTTAAAAAGATGAAATCTAGATCATAACGGTCTGCGAAGAACTTCAAGCAGAGCCCGGCGTCTGCTTTACCATGTTTCACGGCGACAGCTACCGAGGAATGTGTTTTAGCTTCAACATTGTATCCTGGTAAGCTCAAGCATACATTATTGAAGTCTAAGCCTTCATTTAAACAATAATCTTTTATTAAATTATCTAGGAGGATCCTTGTCCCTGAGCCTTTAACCCTGTTTATAATAGTGAGCTTCTTATCTATTATATCCCTCATAGATTTAATATTCTTAGGGTTTCCTTTAGGTACTACTATTCCTTGAAGGCGGCTATACCCTTTTATCAAAACGGTATGCTCTCGCAGATTCTCTTTTAAAATAAAAGGGGTATTATATTCACCTGTATCTTCATCTAATAAATGGATTCCAGCTATATCGGCTTCCCCTCTTTTAATCGCCTGAACACCGCCTAACGAACCTATATTTATGAGTTTAGGTTTTAAACTAGGGTTTCCACCACGCATAAACTCTATTAAAAGATCTAGGACAGGGCAGTGGCTTCCTATAATTATAAGATTAGATGGTTTTAGAGTTGAATATAGTTGAACTTGAAGGTGTTCACCTTCTTCTAGAATAACACGGTTTTCAGGTATCTCTATGAATCCGTCAGCTTCAGCTAGAGCGGTTATAGCACCTGAGCCTTTAGTAATCTGATAGATATAGTGTAACCCGTTTTTATATGAAAGATGAACTGGGAGAAGTTCACGACGCCCTGTTTCAGAAATTATCCTCCTAGTTAATACTCCTTTAATAGTTTGATGTTCTTCTTCAACCCGCCCTGATAATTCTAGTATCAACGGCTTCACAATTATATTGAATATCGATAACGCGGAAACAGGGTAGCCTGGTAAACTTATAATTAAAGAATTCTGAGCTGATGCTACTATAGTAGGCTTACCTGGTTTAATGGCGATTCCATGTACAAGGACACCCGGCTCACCTAGATCGTTAAGAATATTATACATTATGTCCCCGAATCCTGCTGATGTACTACCCGAAGTTAAAATTATATCATATTTTCCAAGCGCGTTGAAAAGTGTTTTCTTAATCTCCTGTTCAGAATCTCTAAGAATTCCTAGATAGAATGGTTCACCTCCGGCCTCTCTAACCGCAGCCATTATCGTATGCGAGTTTATATCATATATTTTACCGTATTCTAGCGGAGATCCTAAAGGGGTGATTTCATTACCTGTAGAGATTACAGCTATCTTCGGCTTCGCGTAGACGGGGAGAGATGTGAAACCCATCGCTGCAGCTACGCCGATCTCTTTAGCTGTCACTGTTTGATTTTTTCTTAAAACTATCTCGCCTTGCATGATATCTGAACCGGCTGCTTGAATGTTCTGACCTGGGGTGACCGGTTTAATAATAGATGTGAAACCGTTTTTAAAAGATGTATACTCCACCATGACAACGGAATTAGCGCCTGCTGGTATAGGAGCCCCTGTGGATATCTCCACACATTCACCGTGGTTAACTTTAACTGTAGGAGTTTCCCCTGCTTCAATTTTACCGATTAACCTGAGATGAACAGGATTGCTTTCATCAGCTCCATAGGTATCTTCAGCTATTATAGCATAGCCGTCCACGGTCGCCCTGTCAAAGCTAGGTATATCAATCGGGGATTCAATGTCTTCGAAGATAACACGGCCAAGAGCGTTATCTAAAGGTACTATTTCACGTTTAGGTTTTAGCATAAAATGTTTTCTTATTATTTCATTGACTTCTTCAACTGTTTTAAGCTGTCTGAAAATCTTCCTACTCATTTATATCGATCTCCGGGATTTGACGTCTTAGAAGGATTACAGATACCTTATCCCCTTCCTCATATCCTTCTACTTCATCAGGGACCTCGAGCAGTCCGTTCGCTTTAACTAGGCTTGATAATATACCTGAGCCGGTTGAACGAATAGGTGTTGCATAAAATTCAGCTCCCCGTTTAAATACGTGCACCCTTACAAAGTCGGTTCTCCCGGCTGTCGACGGAATTCGCCTAGTTAAATAAGCGTTAACGGAGAATGGGAGAGCAGCCGGGTTTATGTTTAAAAATCTTTGAATAAGCGGCCGGCAGAAAACAAGGTAAGCTATTATGCAGGCTACAGAGTAACCTGGCATTATGATTAAAGGCTTCCCTTGAACTAGGGCGAGCCCTGTAGGTTTACCCGGCTTTATAGATATGCCGTGTGTTAAGATTAAACCGAGTTCGTTAATCACTTTTGGAACTAGATCCTTTCTACCGACAGATGAGCCGCCTGTCAGTAAGATAATATCGCATTCAGAAACAGCTTTGAGAATGTTTTTCCTAATTTCTTCGAAATCATCTGGTATTATACCGTATTTTAAAGGTTCACCTCCGTCTTCTAAAATATAATTTGAAAGCATAACCTGATTATTCTCAATTATCTTACCCTCCCCGTCACTTATTTCAAGGGACTCTGTTAATTCATCGCCGGTCGATATCAAACCGACTTTAGGTTTCTTATAAACTTTAACCGTTTCCAACCGTAAAGCCTTGAGAATCCCTATATCCGCTGGTTCGATAATTGTACCCTCGGTTAACACGGTATCCCCTTTCTGTACGTCTGAACCAGCTTGATCTATATTAGACCATGGTGGTAGTTGCTGATAGATTTCGACAATATCCTCGCTGACTCTTTTAGCATACTCAGCCATTATAACGCAGTCAGCCTGGTCAGGGACACGCGCACCGGTCATTATCTCAACCGCTTCGAAGGAGCCTATATTAATATTCTGAAAGAAGCCGGCTTCAATTCTACCAACTATTTTTAAACGAACAGGAGACTCGATTGAAGCCCCTAGGCTATCCTCTGATTTAATCGCATATCCGTCCATCGCAGCTCTATT
>JAHQXC010000097.1 GCA_029856525.1 Candidatus Odinarchaeia archaeon | reverse complement strand
TTCGGCCAGCCTTTGACCTTGAAGTACTCTTCTCTCATCTCTTTCAAGGGTGGTACTAAACCAGCTGCTCCACCGGCTGTTCTAGGTGTGAAGAATCTTTTAGGAAGCCAGTAATCTCTTTCAGGCACTAAACCATGCTTTATGTTGAATAGATTCATCAATGTAACTATTCTCTCACCTACTTTAAGAAGCTCCTGCGGTGTCATATTCCATCCTGTAATTGCATTCGTCAGGTTTGTTATTCTCGTAAACGTGTAACCGGAGAATTCGTAGAAGAAGCAGAAGACTAGCGAGTTAGCTACAGCCATTCTATCCTGGTATTTTGCAGCTGCAAGGCCTTTAAGTTTAGTGTCATGGGGGTCCATTGGTTTACTTAACTCCGGTCCAGCTTCAGGGAATGGTACACCTAGCTCTATGGCTTCAGGGAACCCATGTAAGTGGCTTGCACCCTTCATAGAGGTAGCGGTTTCAACAGCCATAGACATGAACGCGCGCGGGTCATGTGCGGGTACCACTGCGCCGTTAACGTGAAGTGCTAGATCTGGGCAGCCTAGTTTTTCACCTGCAGGTCTGACACCTTCACCGAGCAAGGTTGGTATTTTACCTCTTCTGTGCGCTATATCCTCTAGGAGTCTTAGCATAGCATCCCCGTCGCCCCATTTAAGTTCGTATCCTAAGTCGCTTTTCTTAATGTAGCCTTTCTCATAGGCTTCCATCGCGAACGCGCAGACTCCGCCGAACTCTATTGTATCTATACTATATCTGTTACATAACTCGTTAGCCTTGTTTATAGCTAGAAGATTGTCTATTAAGCAATCCGCGCCTATCATAGCCAAGGTCTCGTATTCAGGTCCGTAACTGTCCATAGCATATTTCGCAGGTTCTTTAATAGTCACTCTTCTATGACAGCCCATAATGCAGTTTGAACAGGCTTCAGGCTTAGGTTTAAGTACCTTATTAAATTCACCGCCAGCTGAACCTATTTTCCTAGCCCCTTCAATCCATCTCGATTCTGAGAAGTTTTTAATCGGTAGCAGACCGTTCTCCTCTCTTGGTATAACAGCCATAGCCTGGCCTTCCTCACGGTTAGCTTTTGTGAAATCAGCTTTCTTAGCATCTTCGGTTGCCTCTTTTCTAAGCTGAGCAAGCTCGTCAGGTCGGGCTATTGCAACCTTCTTTGTTCCCCTGAACGCTAACGCCTTCAGTTTCTTGGAGCCCATAACAGCTCCCATTCCAGTTCTACCAGCGCAACCATGTCCGTAGTTGCATATTAAACCCGCGTATCTTACAAGGTTTTCAGCCGCTGGTCCTATCGGCGCAACTTGGATTTTATCATCTTTCAGCTCCTTTTTTATAGCATCCTCTGTCTGGTAGGCGTCTAGTTTACCCCACATATGGGAGGCGTCTTTAATCTCAGCTTTACCGTCGCTTATAAACACGTAGACGGGTTTCTCAGATTTACCTTTAACTACAACAGCATCGAAGCCTGTTTTCTTCAACTCCTCAGCGTTATATCCTCCTCCTAAAGACTCTCCGAATATTCCTGTTAACGGTGATTTAGCGCAAGCAGAGAACCTGCCGCTTCCAAGTATGGCGGAGCCGCCCTGCCACGGTCCTGTTGCAAAAACGAATACGTTATCCGGTCCGAGAGGGTCAGCGCCTGCCGGTATCTCAGTATACATTATATATGCGGCTAAACCTGTTCCACCTAGAAACATTTTATAAATGCTCTCTGGGATCTCCCTTGTTTTGATTTTCTGGTTCGTCAAGTCTACTTCGAGTATCTTACCCCAATATCCACCAACCATAGTTAAACCTCCGCTGGTTAATTTAGCGGTAAATATAACTTTACTATTAATTATATATATAGATTTTTGTTAAAAAACATTTAAAAATACATATATTTAATTTTTTAAACTAATCTTTAAATGATTAAACAATACCGGCTCGGTTAAAAACTTTTAAATAATACTTATCTTAATTATAATAATTGCCTATAATATTAGGCGTAAAGGTGAGTTTTATGAAAAAAATGACGGCAGAACAAGCTATCGAGTTATCTAAGAAATGGTGTCTCCACGGATGGGGTTTCATCCCCATAGCTGTCGACTCAGCTAAAGGTGCTGTTTTCAAAGATTTAAATGGGAAAGAATACTTAGACTTCCTATCTCAGACAGCCGGTGTCCTAGGGATAGGTCACACCCATCCGAAGATGGTTGCATATGTTAAAGAGCAGCTTGAAAAAGTTCAGCATGTTCTAACAGGCTTTGTGATTCCTCCACGTGCTGAATTCGGTGAAAAATTAGCTGCTGTAGCACCGCCTCCGCTTACAAACAACTGTATGATGTATATTGCATGCGGCGGCTCAGAGGCGAATGAAACAGCATTAAAAATGGCTATGCTGATAACAGGTAAAAAAGAGGTTATATCACAGTACCATGCTTACCACGGTGGCACATTAGCCTTAATGGGTCTATTAGGTCAAGCCCCACATAGAAAAGGCTTCCTAAGATACCCGGGCTTCCATAACATACCGGCAACACCGTACTGTTATAGATGCTACCAGGGTAAGAAATACCCTGACTGCGATCACGAATGTGCAAGACAGTTAGAATATCACTTAAAGTGGGGTGTTGAAGAGGATTCCGTAGCAGCCTTCATACAAGAGCCTATAACAGGTAACGGCGGACACATGGGTCCGAATGACAACAATCACAAGAAGGAACCTGACAAAGTATATCACAAGATAATTAGAGAGACATGTGATAAATATAATGTGCTATATATAAGCGACGAAGTCCAGTGCGGTATGGGTAGGATGGGTAAGAACTGGGGCTGCATGGTTTACGATATGAAACCGGATCTGTTTACGACTGCTAAAGCTTTAGGCGGCGGTCTACCTGTTTCAGCAGCTGTTATACGCAAAGACCTTGTACCGGAGAAAATGAAGGAGGCTCAATGGCATATATTCACGATGGGCGGCAGCCCGATAACAATGGCTGCAGGTATCGCAGCGTTAGAGGTGCTAGTTGAAGAGAAGCTGGCTGAAAAAGCTAAGAGACAGGGTGAACGAATGTACAAGGTTTTGAAAGAATGGGAGACCACGCATAAAATAGTAGGCGAAGTCCGCGGTGAGGGCTTATTCATAGGAATAGAGCTTGTAAAAGATAAGAAAACCAAGGAGAAGGCGATAGACGCAGCCGGCGCTGTATTCTCAAAGTGCTTAGAGAAAGGTCTCCTACTAGGTGTTTCAGCGGTAGGCGGTTGGGGTAATGTTTTGAAGCTGAAGCCTCCTCTAGCAATATCCGATGAGGAAGCTGATAAGGGTCTTGCAATAATTGAAGAGGCTATCACTGAAGTAGAGAAGAAAATGTAAATAACCCTCTTATTTTTTATTTTTTACAATATTTTTTAGAAATAGATTAATCTTCAACTATAACAGTTTTGCTAATTTTTTTAAAAAAATAAAAAAATAGGATTTTTTTAATGGTCGCACCCGCATTTCTCATGGTATTCGGTGCCTATTGCATCTGTGGCTAGAATCGCGTCTTTAACCATTTGAGGCGTTATATTCAAAGGCATATTACCCATAGTGT
>JAHQXC010000035.1 GCA_029856525.1 Candidatus Odinarchaeia archaeon | reverse complement strand
CCGCCGCATGAAGAACACCTATATATTACAGCGTCACGTGGATAAGTCTTACCGCAATTTATACACTCCAATCTCACAGCCGTCTCAGACAATAATTTTAGCCCCCTCATTAGATGGTTTAGATTTAAAACCTGTAAATTTAATATTCATATCTTTAAGCGTATCACCCATAACGCCTAGAATACTCTCCTGATTATTCTCATCACAGATAGCGAATATACCCGGTCCGCTACCGCATATCGAGCAGCCGTAGGCGCCGGCTTTAAGCGCAGCGTTCTTAACCTCGCTGAAACCTTTTATAAGCTTGGCTCTAGCAGGTTCAATTATAACATCCGAGTTAACAGCCCGCCCGATTCTCACAAGATCACCTTTCAACAAGGCGGCTACAAGATAAGCGCAGCCGCTTAACTGTGCGAATGAGTCTTTGAATCCTATTTGAGAAGGTAGAACCGCGCGGCTGTTAGCTGTGACCACCTCTATATCTGGGAGTACTATAGCGAAGCGTAATTTTTCAGGCACAGGGAAGTTTATAAATTCTAAGGGCTTATGAGATTTCAATACTACAACTCCGCCTATAAGGGAGGCGGCTACATTATCTGCATGCGGGAAATTAGCTGCCGCTCTCTCCCCTTCCGCAGCGGCTTCTATGAGCGTCTCAGAGTTTATTTTCAAGCCGAGTAAATTAGATAAAGCGTAAACAACCGCGGCTGCAGACGCTCCTGAACTACCCATTCCACTAGCCGGTCTAATACCTTTTTTAATTCTTATTTTCAAGCCTATTTTCAAACCTAAACGATCTACAAGCGCTTTGGCTGCTAACCCTGCAGTGTTATGGTTAACGTTAAAGGAAATATTCGAGTTAGTTAACCCTTCTATTTTTTCAATCACTATTCCATTAGATGATTCGTCGACGCACACCTCTACAATATCCCTCGGCTCGCTTAAAGCGATACCTAAAGTGTCGAAGCATGGACCCAAATTAGCGATGGAGGCGGGAGCCTCTGATTTAACGCTCTTCATTATAAACCACCGGTTTCACTAACACAGATGATTGATAATCGCCAGCTTCAAAATAAAACACATATATATTAAAAACTATCTGAAGAATATACTCATATAGTTAATTCGAAGTGAGTTGAATGCTGAGACGGCCGTCTGGAAAAATCTCCATCGAAGAGTTTAAAAAACATATTCTACCTTTTTCAGGCTGCAAAGACGAGAACGTGCTTTTAGGTCCCGGAGTAGGAGAGGACGCGGCGATAGTTAAAATAGGCGGGGTGATGCTTGTTTTAAAAACGGATCCTATCAGCGGTGCTTTGAATCTAGTGGGATGGCTAGCGGTTCATATAAATGCTAATGATGTCGCTACACGCGGGGGTGTCCCAAAATGGTTTTTAGCCAATCTACTACTCCCAACAAATTCAAACATTGAAACAGTTAGAAATATAATGCAGCAGATAAATGAAGCGTCAATAGAGCTTGGTGTAAGCGTTGTAGGAGGGCACACCGAATTTACGAATAGCGTTGACCATCCTATAGTGGCAGGAACCATGGTTGGTGTTATAGAAGGGGAAAGGTATTTCACATTGGAAAATGTGAAGGAAGGGGATCTAATAGTTGAAACCAAGTCGGCTGGAATAGAGGCCACCTCTATACTAGCCACGGATTTTGAAAGCGAGATTGAGAAGGCTTACGGTCGAAGTTTCGTGTTAAAAGCTAAAAATTACATTAAAAATATCAGTGTCGTAAAAGAAGCGAGGATAGCTGCAAATAATCTAGGAGTCAGCGCTATGCATGATTGTACTGAAGGCGGGGTTGTAACCGCCGCTTATGAGATAGGTGAAGCTTCAGGGAAGGGGTTAATTATATGGGAGGATAAAATACCTGTAGGAGAGGAGACCTCTAAAATATTGAAATTATTTAACCTTAACCCTCTTGAAATAATATCATCCGGCTCTCTTTTAATAACAGTGGAAGAAGGGGCTTCAAATAAGCTGTTAAATGATCTAAAACTTAACGGAGTATCTGCTAGCGTTATAGGAAAGGTGATGCCGCGAGAATTCGGTAGAAAAATAAAATATAAAAACGGTGTTGTAAGAGAAATAGAGCCCCCTGTCGCAGACCCTCTTTGGAAAATCACTGATAAAACTTTAAAAATAGGTAGTTGTAAGTAGACTTTAATAAAAGGTTATCTAGCGTTACTTTAGAATACAGTGAGTTAACACTCCGAGTTTTATAGGAGACCTCACAGAGTGAATTCGAAACGTTAAATATAGACAATCAGAGACCAGCCGGCTAACACTATAATAGCGTTTAATAACTGTATTAATATAAGTATACTGGACAGCTTTTTCTCAGACATGGGACCGCGCAATTTAATGATGAGGTTAAGTAAAGTGTGATTGCCGGAGTCTTCTAAAAGCCCTGTACTCACATTATAACGCGGCACTCGATGTCGAAGAGTTTTCCCGGTAAAATCTTTAAGAGAGTATAGGAAATTAACCAGTTGAGGGAACGTGCATAAAATGAAAAGTTTCTCCATATTCGCTAAAAGAGCGACGGAGACTAGAAACATCCCTGAAAAATACGTGAAAGAGTTTCCAACGAAAACACGAGCCGGATACTTGTTAAACCAGGCTAACGCTAGACAACAACCGAGAAAGGGGATCGCCATATGCAAGGCTAGAACACTTCCTGTTACAACACCTATAAAAATTATTACACCGGTTAAAACAATAACCTGTCCAACCTCTAAAAGATTCACTCCAGCATAGATGTTTATAGAATTAGCCATGTAAACGGTGATTAAAGGTATTAAAATTAAAGTGTAAATCAAGCCGAGTTCAATCACACCTATAAAAGGGATTTCTACGGTTGTTGAACCTGTATAGTTAAGTATTAAGGGAATAGAAGCTATAAAAGGGATTAAAATTTTATAACGCCATCTTATACTTAAAACATCATCTGCGAAGCCTAAAACTAAAGCTATTGTAGCGGACATGACGATAGTGTATATTAAACTGATAAGCTGTCCCAATAAGAATGAGGTTAATATGATAATGATGATCGTAATCATACCTATAATAAGACCTAAACTTTCAGGGAGAACCTCTCTAGATTTAGAGTGAAGGTTAACACCTTTTAAACCGGCATCCTTAAATTTTCTAGCCGCTAAAGGTATTGCGATAAGTGAGGCTGAAAAAGCTGTAAAAAAGATAAGTAAGTGAATCCACCAGAAAGATGATAAAACCAAGTAATATGAAACCCCCTTTCATAGGTGTTAGTTGGCGGGCCCGAAGGGAATCGAACCCTTGATTCGACCTGAAGTAGAAGGCCTACTCCAGCCCATCAAGTTAAGAGCTTCATCCTATTCAGCTTAGAATAGTCTGACGCTCTACCTGCCTGAGCTACGGGCCCATCAATATGAATTTATCTTATGATTTAAAAATATTTAGATTTAAACATCTTATATCTTATGATGAAATTTAGATGAGATATATGACTGAGAAGCAAAATGAGGGTCAACGGAAAACTGTTTTAATAGGCGGAACATTCGATATAATACATGGAGGCCACATATATTTAATGGAGAAAGCTAGTAAGTTCGGTGATCTAATAGTCGTAGTCGCTAGAGACGAGAATGTTAAAAAAATTAAAGGGCATCCGCCAATTATACCTGAAGAGCAGAGACTAGCTGTAGTTAAAAGTATAAGATACGTTAAAAAAGCTATTCTAGGAAACCCTGGCCCGGATCTTCTAAAGATTGTTGAGGAAGTTAACCCTGATTATATTATTTTAGGCCCGGATCAGAACCTATCTGAATCCGAGCTCCATAATAGGATTAAAAATTTAGGGCTTAAAGCGAAGATAATTAGGATTCCAGAATACATGGATAAATACGATCTTTGCAGAACAAGTAAGATAATAGATAAAATACTCAGAGAGTATAAGAATTAAAGCTGAGATTTATTGTTAATTCAACTATATCACCGTCTTTTAAAGAAAGAGCTTCTCTAAGATTAAACTTGGATACCACCTCTAAAACATCGTCACCGTAATGGGTTCTTTCAATCAACACCACCGCACCGTCCACTCTCCCGTTTATAGAGGCGGGGAAACATTTAACGTCACCGAATGATCGATTATCCTCTCTAAAAGATTTTATAAGTTTCCCCGGCATGAATTGTAATTCACGTTTAACTCTAATACCGTTTTCATCTATTAATTTAATGTTCAAAGTACCTGGAAACGGTTTAAACCCGAGTTGCTTTTCAAATTGCGTTATATAACCTTTTTTAGACATATAATAGGCGCCTTCGCCGAAGCCTGTGAAAACCACACCTTTAAGCGTGAAAAATGGGACGGCTTCTCCGAAAATTATTTTTAACCTAGTGAATAACCCGCGCAGCTCATCTAAACCAGCCTTCGTTAATGTAATCACCTGTCCTTTACCGGTAATACGCCTACTTATCAATCCTTTTTCTTCAAGTATCCTAAGATATCTAGACGCGCTCTGCTGACTGACCCCTATCCTCCTGCCTAAACCACTTGTAGATGTGAAAGCGTTGCCACCCAGTTCCGCGATACTCAATAGAATAAGCAATAATTTAGACTCCAATAAACCACCTGTTAACACTCTAATCTTATATCTTTCTTCAAGTCTCCTGGTAGCTTATCAAACCATAAAGAAATGAACTTATTATCCTTAATTTTATCTCTTAGATTATCTGGGAGCATTTCAGGTATGCCATCTATACTACTGCCTATAGGGAACCACCGCTTACACTCAGGACATTTTAAAACACCTTTGTTAATGTTAACCCGGTACATCACATCCATGATGAATTCGAGCTCCGAGCTTATTTTTCTCATTAAAATCTCAGGTTCGTACTCTAATGTAAAATCATTGAAGAAGGTTTTAAACCTCTCAACCTTCTCATTTAACAATTCATTTTCATCTACTACTATAATATTCTGAATAGAAGGGGGGCTTATTAATCTCTTTTCAATATCGTTTAAAATCATTTTTTTAAGCTCATCACCCTTAAGAGAAGAGTCCACATCCCCCCATTTCAAGACAACTAATTGAAGAGGATGAGTTTTACATATAGGACATGCTAGAATATTTTGAAGCCATAGTCTCATATAAAAACCTCGTAACACGGTCACCTATAACCTTATTCAATTAACACCTATATTTATTATTTTATTATCGTGGTAAGATGATAGATAAACATAATATCCTAATTTAACAAGTAAATCATATGGGGGTTTAAATGGATTTAAATGATGTCATCGTAAAAATTGTAAAATGGCTTAGAAAACAGGTTGAAAAAGCTGGGATGAAAGGATTCACGGTAGGGTTATCAGGCGGCTTAGATTCAGCTGTAACCGCGGCTCTATGTAAGAGAACAGGTTACCCTACTTTAGGTTTAATAATGCCCTGCCATTCTCCTGTAGACGCGATTAATAATGCGTTAAAATTTGCTGAAAAATTCAGCTTAGATTACAAGATTATAGATTTAACTGAGATCTATGATAGATTACTAGAATTATATAAAATTCACTTCGAGTCGGAAAATATAAATGCGGAGGCTAATATTAAACCAAGGCTTAGAATGACAACACTCTATTATGTAGCTAACACCCTATCTTTCTTAGTGGTTGGAACAGGCAATTACACGGAGTTGAAGCTAGGCTATTTTACTAAATATGGAGACGGTGGAGTTGATTTACTGCCTTTAGGAGATCTTGTGAAAGGGGAGGTTAAGCGAATAGCTGAAGCGCTGCAGATACCTGAAGAGATAATTAATAGACCCCCATCAGCGGATTTATATGAAGGACAAACAGATGAAGGGGAGATAGGGGTTAAATATGATTTTTTAGATAAAATTGTCAGAGGCAATTTCCACGGTATACCGGCTGATATAGTAGATAGTGTAATGTATAGGATTAAACGTAACATGCATAAAAGGAGACAACCGCCTGTATGTATAGTTCACTAGCCGATAATACTGCGAATATATTCATCTATTATAGAATATATTCGCCCACCTGATTTAATAGTGTAAGGTTTAAACTCGTATTTTAAACACGCATCTATCTGCTCTGGTAATCTTTCAAGATCACCTTTCATAATATACCCTAACCTGTGTAATTCTGTGACAAGCTCAACCTGGTGTTCTTCGACAGCCATTTTATTAGGGATTACAACAGCTTTCTTATTAAAACGGAGGATGTCGTATATTGTACCAGCGCCGCCGTGTGATATAACCAGATCCGCCCATTCATAGTATTCTCTAATTCTTCTCGTAAACCGGAAAATTTTACTAAAATTATTAGGCTTATATTTTCCAACACCTATTTGCCCTATAGCCTCCAAGTCGCTTCTAGAATTTAATATTTCATCCACTCTCCTGAAAAGAGAATCGAAGCTTGAAGTCCCGACTGTAACAAATATTTTCATAAACACACCTTAAAAGATTCTACCAGCATAGATTATTTTACTAGAATATTTTTTAAGATACGGCCACTGAACTATGAAAAGATCTGTTAAAGGTAGTAGAAGGCGCCCTGATAGTGAAAGCCGGTAAACTCTGCATATGCTTTCAATGAAAATAATACGCGCTCTAAGCAACCAACCTATAATAGTTAGGGGAACGCTTATAGAAGGGCCGTTTGTTAATATTATTTTAGGTCTAGTCCATATTAATAAGAGCAGCGCGTTTAAAAATGAGAGGACAAATCTGAAAAAGGTTTTAAACCCGTATTCGAGTGGCTTCCTAGGCCTTAACAATTTATATACGCGGCTTCCATTGCCTTTCACATTTGTATAATAGTCGTCATGGTTTAACACGTAGACTATATTATTTTTTAAATGCATGTTCTCCAAAATTCTCATCATCTCGAAGCTGTGGCCGCCTCCACCTAAAACCACCATTATAGTCAAATAAATCCCTTCTCGTTTATTATAAGTTTATTTTAAACAGAGCAGCCTCCATCTTAAACCTATTACAAATTATAATCAGCTAAAATTAATAAAGCTATTAACGACTATTTTATGATAATTGTTAAACCAAAAACTACAAGTGGGTTCAATTTGAAAATACTTGTTTTATCAGATATACATGGTAATATCGAAGCGGTTGAAAAAATAGTTGAAACTATAAATCGGATACCAGGTAAAGTGGATTTAACTATAGTAGCCGGGGATATAACACATTTCGGAGGGTTACACGAAGCTTTAAATGTTCTTAGGACTCTTAACGAAGCGGGCGCGGAGTGTTTATTTTTCATACCAGGAAATTGCGACAGCCCTGAAATTGAAAAATTTGAGAGCGTTGAGGGAATTTTCAATATTCATATGAAGGTTTTAGAGCATGCAGGTTACAGGTTTCTAGGCTTAGGTGGTAGCAGTAAGACTCCCTTCCACACTTTATACGAGTTCACAGAAGAGGAGATCGAGGATATGCTTGAAAAATTAATCTTGAAGGTTCCGGATACCTCTAGATTAGTAACGGTTACACATGACCCGCCTTATAATACGAGAATAGATATTAATAAAAGAGGTGTTCATGTTGGAAGTAAGCGAATCAGGGAGTTTGTTTTAAATAAAAAACCGTTTCTGCACATAAGCGGTCATATTCACGAAGCTAAAGGAGTAGACCGCCTAGATGGAACAGTATTAGTTAACCCGGGGAGTGCTTCACTAGGCTATTACAGTTTTATTGAAATTATAGAAGGAGATGTGAAAGTCGAATTCTGTAACGCATTCCAGTAAGCTAACTTATAAACCTTTGTTTAGGATATGACTGAGAGCAGGCGCGTTTTAACCGACCATAAATTATCATTTAGAATCTTCTTCCTTTAACTCTGCAGTTCGCTCCCATAAATCATATTTTTTCTGTTTAAGGTCCTGTTTCATTTTACTAAGGTATTTATATACTGTTCCATGTGAAAGCCCTTTTATCAACATTTCAACAGCTTTCTTAGCTATCTTCAGCTGCTCCTGCTCGCCGATAATCGCAACAGTATCCCCGTAAACGGATATCTTTGTCTCTGAAAGCTCCTCTATTATCCTCCTAGTCTTACCTTTCTCCCCTATTATTCTCCCTTTAATTCTGATCTGAGACTTTTCAGATGGAAAAATACTTTTCAAATCAATTACCTCTAAGAATACGTCGTCGTCAACTAATTTCAAAGCTGTTTTCGGGTTGAATCCCCGTCCGATAGCTGTTAAAATCTGCTTAGTCTTCCAAATTGAAAGAGGATCAGCATCCTCAGCTGCCTCTATCATAACCGTGTTGTTCTCGCTATCCACGGTAAGCTTGGTTTTAGTAGCCTGCTCTATGGTTGCTTTCATCTCCCCTCCTTTACCGATAACTACTCCAATTCGCTCCCTGGGGATTCTAATAGTTTCAACTATATTTTTCATTGAACACCACCAGTTACTTCGTTTAAAAAATCGTTTTCATCAATTACTTCCACACCTAACCCCCTGAAAAACCTTGATATGATTGCAATATCTCTTTTCAAATAATCTAGTGCAAGGGGGTGTGAGACTAAAACAGATTGAGACATGTCTATTATAACAGGCTCCCCTGGGTACATGACATTAAACTCGCTTAAATCTGCGTGAACGAGCTCAGCTTTATTATAAAGCTTTTTTATATAATCGCAGATTATTTTATAAGTGTTTTCAGGAGCCTCTAAAACTGCATTTTTTAGCAGCGGAGCGGGTTTGCCGTTAGCTCCTATAAACTCCATAATTAAAACATTATTTTTAACTGCGACAGGTTTAGGAACGCGGACACCGGCTGATGAAGCTCTTTGAAGATTCTTAAACTCTTTTAAAGCCCATGCATATATTAGCGGTCTGATACCTTTACGAATTTTCTTAAACCTCGGGTCCCCTCTTATATAGTTTTGTATAGCTTTAAAATTAGCTGTAGCTGTTCGATATATTTTAACAGCAAAGTCTACATCATTATTTTTAGCCCAGTAGATATTGGATTCTTTACCAGCGGAGATGACACCATACATCTCTGTTAGCAGTTTTCTCTTAGCTAGATAGTATAGTGTTTCGAGAGTGAATTTATCTAAGACGCCTTCCTGCGTCTCTAAATCCTCTTCACTTTTCTCTTTAATTTTAATTTTATCTAGCTTAATGTCTAGTAACCTGATTACTTTCTCCGCGTCCCCTGGCATGATAACACCTCAAAACTTCATGTACCCTTTCTTCTCCAGCCATTGAACCTGGCCTTGCGTGTAACGCCAGATTATATCACCGCGTGTGTCGTATTGGAAATCCCAGGGGGCTACTAAAACTATATCACCTTCTTTAATCCATGTTTTTTTAATCATACGACCGGGGATCCTGCAAAGTCTTATTTTACCGTCAGAGCATCGTACACGAAGTGTCTCATGTCCTAGTAGCTGGATTACTTCACCTAGAAGCTCCCCCTCCTCCGGGACTCTAACACGTTGAATCTCCTGCGGTTGAGCGTCAGCTGAATTCCTCTTATCTTTTTTAGGCAAATTACCACCATAAAATTTTATATTCTAAGCTTTATATTGATTTAACTCTCTTGAATTTAAACTATTCTCTAAAAATTCTCATTTTAATCGAGGTATCAGCGAGATAACTCCTTTTTTCGAAATAAAACCGTATACCTCCATCCCTGTTTTAACAAGCCAAGCAGGTTTGTTAACTGTGAATACCTCATATGTTTTTGAATCCATTAACTCCACTGTGTTATCCTCCACAGATATGATTAGAAATTTTATGAACGACTCTTTTTTAATTATTGAAGTCGTACGCCAAGCTTCAGCGAGTGGTATACTCGTCTTCTGATCTGTTAAAATATCGATTATATGAGCTTTACCGCCGCTTATACTCTCTAAAAGATAGTTTCTCCCATTCCACTCGATTATATCACCCGGCCTGAAATCTGGAAGCCTTAACGAGTATACTACTTTAAACCTGGTTCTACCGGATTTATCTCTACCTGAAATCTTTTCTGAAGACTTATGGAAGCAGCCGAATTCGGATACAATATAATTAGAGATTTTTTTAGCTAAACTATTAGAGGAAAAATATAAGTCAACTCCACTATGCACCTGTTTAACTTTCGTAAGCGAGTGTTCTAATAACCCGGCGCGTGTTTTTTGAACTAAGCCTTGTATATAATTTAAAATTTTCAACTGTTCCTGTGCGTCAACAACCCTGTTTTTAGCTCTTATCTGTATAATCGCTTCATAAGCCTCTCTATGACTTCTAGCACACTCCGGGCAGATGATTCTGTGAACTGTTAAAAACGCGGTTTGTTGAATTATAATATTTCTGCCTTCAGGATCTTTATGGCTAATGCTAACGGTTACAGGTATCTGTGATTCAAAATCTTGGAGCCCTACATCCTCTAAACGTTGAATCGGTTTAACTTCAATTATATTAACGCCGTAATGTAAAACTTTACTAATTTCATTGTAAGCGGCCTCGAAAATTATATTCGAGAAATCAGTTAACTTGCTTGCAATCCATTTATCCTTCACCTTGTAACGCGAGCAGCGTGGACATACGGAGACCTCTAAATTAGTTGGAATTGAAGGTGGAGGATGCTCTTCCATATAACAGTCTATGCAGAACCCTGCATGGTAATCCTCTCTTTTAAATATCCGCTTACCGCATCGAGAGCAGATCCAATCCATCAATTAATCCTCTGAGCACTAAACTTTTACTATCTGAGCGTGAGCTACACCTGCAATATATAATACTACACTCTCATGTACAAGCTTTGATTTTATAGCCTCCTTAATAATCTCGTTACCTATAAGATTAGCGATTGTGGCTTTTTTAATCTCTTCAATCGCCTCTTGAATAGAGAGGATCTGCCCTTTATAAAAGGATTCTTTAACCTCTATTCGAAGCTTACCTTCTTTAAGCACTTGACCTATAAGATTTTTATCGCAAACCGCGACCATTCTTTCGCGGCCTAAATTAAATATTTTAACATAACAGTCCAATTTCTTCCCCTAATAAGGTTTAACAGGTGTTCTAGCTCCGCACGCTTTACAAACTAGGAACTGGTATCTGTCTTGTTTAATAATCTCACTGTCAGGTCTCTTACAAATAGGGCATATAACATATAGTTGAGTGTAACGTTCTACTAAATTATCTAAAACATCCCTGGTGAATTTACCTTGGAAAACCGCTGTGGACCCTTCCATACTACCTGCGGTAGCTAACTCTCTAGCTATATATTTTAAAACTGAAGCCTCCGGGCGGGCTAGGATATCACATATCTCACGAAAATTTTTAATAAATGTTCGATTCCCCTCTATGAAAGAGTCTACTTTCGGTACTTTAAATCTTGAGCTTTCTAATATTTCCTGTGGAAGACCTTCTCTTAACCTCTTAAGCAATGTAGGGTAGTCTAATAAATCCATTCTAATATTCACCTTTCAATAAGATCTTCGATATCTTTGAGGCTTACACTCATATAAAGTGCCTTCTTTCAATAATTGCTTTAACACGTCTTCTATTTCAACTGTTTTAAACTCTTTTAATTCTTCTCTTATAGTAGTGAACAAGACACCGTCGCCTCTATCCAACTTATGGATAACATCTATTAGCTTATCAGCTAAGGATTTCTCACATAATCCAAGTTGACCTTGGCTGGTATCTAGTTCGTTTTCAATAAACTTATTGATTATATACTTATTAATATTACCGGACGTGTATTCGCTGCTATTACAAGCATCGTCTGATCCGCTTAACTCGTCTAAGAGAATTTTAAGCTCGTGTAGAAGCCACCAGTGTATGTCTTCGACTATGAATCCGCACTCGTATAGAATATAAACCCTCCCGTTGTACTCTCTAGGTTTACCTATAATCTCCACCATATCACCTAGATTATACTTATTCAAGAGAACTGCTTGATTGTTCCAAGCTCTCACGTTAATAACACCTGTCGAATCATCTAAAGTTATAGAGGCGTAAAAACCATCCGGCTGCTCTTCACTATTATAGTCTAATTCTGTATTCTTCTGAAAATTATTTTTAAAACGTTTATCGACTACAAGGCCTAGCAGTCTAATCCTACCGCATGTCTCACCATTATTAAGTTTTAAAACCATCTGCCCTACGCTTGTATCCAAACAGCTTTCTATAATAGTTTTCACGTGAAGCCTTCTAGCAGCATCTCTTCTAGTTAAATTACCGATCGCGGCCATTCTAAACCCCTTTTAAATTAAACAGATTAAGCTTAAAATATAATCGGATTCTAAAAACAGGTTGACGGGGTGTTCTGCAAACTATAACCGGTTAAACTGGTAGGGAGAATCCCAGCTATCTTAGTGAAGATTAAATACTTAATAAAATTAATGCAATTAGGAAAGTAATTTATATTAAAATAATGTTTAACACTTTCCAGTAACTAGAGAGGTGTAAACGGTGGGGAAAAAAGTTTTAGTCACAGCAGCTCTTCCATATGCGAACGCGGAGCTTCATATAGGACACGCTAGAAGCACGTATATTCCTGCAGATATATATGTCAGATACAGGCGGTTGAAAGGTGATGAAGCATATTATGTATGTGGAACAGATGAACATGGTACACCTATCTCCGTAATGGCTGAGAAGCTTAAAGTAAAACCTTTAGAGATCACTGAAAAAATATATGAACAGGATTTAGCTGATTTTAAAAAATTAAACATATCATTTGACAACTTCTCTAGAACAACTAGACC
>JAHQXC010000034.1 GCA_029856525.1 Candidatus Odinarchaeia archaeon | reverse complement strand
CGGATTGAATCAATCGCTTATTGAAGTCAAAAATATTCTCAACGAAACTGTTCAAAACTTAACTAAAATAAAGGATACATTAGAGAGATTCGGTTTAAGTGTTATTGAAAGACTAGGCGGTTTCCAAAACCAATTCGAGGAGCTTCAAAAAAATGTTAAGAAAATAGAGGCTTTAGAGGTTTCTATACGAGGTTTACGGTTTACTACTAAAGAGGCATTGGAGAAGCTTATCGAAAGAGTGCTAGAATTAGAGAAGATTGTTAAAAGTAAACCTAGCGTTGAAGAAATCAAAATTCAAGAGGTTGAGGAGCCTCCTGTTGAAATTAACGCGACCACTCCTGTTTATATAAAGCGGGATGCTAATAGGACAGCTACAGAGAATATTTTAAAAAATCTAGCTAAAGCGGTTGGCGAGCAGACGCCGGCGGCTAATCTTATCGCTAAAATAGCGGAGACCCGTGACACTTTAATGAGCTGGACTCCGCATCACCCTGTATTCTATGAGATGCACGAGTGGATTCAGAAAATTAAGCGTATGCCTAGGAATAAGCCTATCCCCCCTGAGGAGGCTGATAATTTAATTAAAGACATAGATAACTGGCTTAATCGAATTACTGGAGATGTGTAAAAGGGGGTGTAAGAATTTCTAATAGATTTACACGTTCACTCTCAGATTTCCCCTTGCTCCGAGTTAACTTTAACAGAGATACTTGAATTAGCCCCCTCATATGGTCTAGACGGCGTAGTTTTAACAGATCATAATGTTATCGGGGATTTTAGCGAGGAGCTTAGAAAAGCTGAAAAACACGGTTTAACCGTTTTTCTAGGCTATGAACTAACAGTTTTAGAAGGTGAACTGTTAATATACGGTTTAAATAATGTTTTTCAACCTTATACACCGGCTAAAATAATTATTGAAGCAGTTCACCGTGAGGGTGGTGCCGTGGTTGCAGCTCACCCGTTCAGGTCTTGGCCTGTTAAACTAGGCGAGAGAGTCTATGATCTAGATGTGGATGGTGTTGAAGTCTCGGATAGATCCAGATTTAAAATAGATGAAAACGCTTTAACAATAGCTTTAAAAAAGCATGTTTCCGCTACAGCCGGGTCGGATGCGCATAATATTTCAGAGTTCGGATGGTGTTGCACTGAATTTCTTGATAGAATTGATAACGTTAACCAGCTTGTAGATGCTTTGAAAAAACAGCGGTGTAAGCCGAAGCTTATCCGTTAAATAATTTTTTTTTAAAAAATTTTAAAAGATTATATAAAAAATTAGTAGAGTCTAGCCTCTCCTTTCAGGAATCTCTCCGTTATTTTTGTAATATGCTCTAGGTTTTCATCGATTATATTTTTAATATCTGAGTCAACTGTGTTAAATTTAACGCCTTGATCGAGAATGACTTGAGCGTTTGCTACAAGAGGCTGATCTATAGGTTTACCGATCTGGCTTAGTATTCTCACGTATACTTCTCTCACTCCTTTCACTTCTTCTATAATCTGGTCGGCTATATCCATCGCTAAAACATTGTAAATTTTACCGACATGGCTTACAGGATTCTTACCTGAGGTTGCCTCTAATGACATTGTTCTAAACGGTGTGATAAGCCCGTTAGCCCTGTTTCCTCTTCCAACCTGTCCGTCATCCCCGTTCTCAGCCGATGTCCCTGTTACCGTGATATACACGCATGGATTACTAGCGTCGATTATATCCGCTGTGTTAACGTCTACGGTGACTTCTCTATTAGTTATTTTAGCCGCTAAATCTAGCACGTCGTTTTTAACCTGTTCTTTAACGTTTAAGTAATGATCTAAATCAGGGATAAGCGTTGATATCATAGCCATGGCTATTGTCAGTTTGATCTTATCTCCCTGCCTTAACCCCATTACTTTAATATCTTCGCCGGTCTCAGGCATTTTCTTCTTATATTCAGGTGAATTTAATAAGAGCTCTGTTTGTAAAACTAGTTTTTCAGTTTCTGATAAAGGTGCGAAGGCTACGCCGAAAGATGTATCGTTCGCTTTCGGTATTTCTTTCGCCGAGTTAAATAATCCGACTAGATCAGATGATCCTGCTCTTATTTTATGATCTATTATTAGATGTCTTTCAACATCTAGGTATCTTATGCTCTCCGCGATTTTATCTCTAATCGCGTCTCCGCATAATGTTCCTAAGGGTATTCTCTCTATTCCACCGTTGTGTAATACTTCTGACACAGCTCTCCCAAGCATTAATATATAAATCGGCTCAAGTATTTCACCGCCGCCGAACACTGCTTTAGCTCTGCCTCCAGCTAAACTAGCTTTATCCACGTTATGGTGTAGTATCCTCCCGAAATTCTCTAAATAGTATTTTGATAGTTTCCGGCTAACCTCTTCAGCTATCGCGTCGCAGATTGTGTCAGGGTGACCTCTCCCTTTCCGTTCCACTATCTCCATCTCTTGGTTTTCTATTGGGGTGACTTTTAACTCATTAACTTTAATGTTTCTTTGCATGATCATCCCACACGCTATGTGATCACTCGATTTTTAACGGAATTTTTTACTATAAAAACTTTATGTTTTTTGCTCATAAAATTTATACCATTTATTACTGAAAGTAATTTTAAGTAGTGGTGCTACAAAAAATTTATAAGCAAAATTCTTCTTTAAAAATCAAGTGATAATATGCAATTTGAAACCCCCTCGCACACAAAATACACGTTAGCTAGGGAACTTGCCGCCGAATTTGAGAAAAAATACGATTTCAAGGAGAGACTTTCCAGAGTAAATCTAACCCAAATAGCTGAAATAATAGAAGAGTTCAAATTAAACACAGATTTATGTAAAGTAATCTATATTTTAGAGCTGGAGAATAAGCTAAACCCCAATCAAACCTATAATTACCTTACCTGGCTAATGAAGATATATGAAGAAGCTGGGACCCCAATCCCTGAAACCCCCACTTACATGTTCAACTTCGCGGCCAGAGAGGGGGCGTGGCTTCAATTCCTTTACGGTAAATTCAAGTATATACTTGAAGATAAACTTCGACCTTTAATAAACACCGAGCTTTCAATAGAATCCGACGCCGCTCCGCCGCTAGAGAAGATCGCAGATTTACTTAACTCGAGAATTAATTTAATAGATAATTATATAATTCCTCTCATTGAGAAATGGATTAAGGAACACGATAATTTAAATCAAATTCACGCTGCAACAGCCCTCCTCTCCCCTATCATAAAAGCAGATCCAAGGGATGCGTATAAAATCTTAATCGCCGCGGTTAACTCGGCTAAAATGTTTTTCTTCAACTTAGATGTTTTAACCGAGAAAATAAATATTGAAGAGGGAGGTGTTCAAACTAAAATTCAGATCATCGAGATACGTAGAAGCCTTCTTAAACCATTAAAAGAGATGCCTCCAAGTACACTAGCTCATGTTCTCCTTCAAGCTATTCCTAGGGTAAAACCTGAGTTAAACGCGGCAGCTTCTTCTAATATACTTATCATTCACGCGCCTGTAACCCGTAACGGGCTTATCGGCCCTGATCTTAAATCACCTATAGACTTTTTAGAACGTGATATAATCCTTGCTAGAAAGAGACCTGAACTTGAACGCCAAGATTTTCTGTTGAAAACAGTGACTAAAGTTTTTAAAAACATGAATTATGAAATAGCTAATCCGCTTGAAGTAGCCTACACTATGATAACCGAAATATTAAAGCGCTTCAACCATCATCCGCTGAATAGAACTCAGCTTGCTGAAGTAATCTATGCAGATTATAATAAACAGGCATCGGCGAGTATTCCACCCCAGGTTTCTGAAAAAGAATTATACGATTATTTAAATATTAAACAACCTCTTCCACGCGAACACGTAATTAAAAAAATCTCAGAATATTTTATGAAACATTTAATCAACGAGCATAGTGAGTGAGCATGCCGCCTTTAATATGGCTGGTAGATTCTCTAATCCCAGGTTTATCTTTAAGCTATGGTAAACTCGACTTTCAAGGCAAGCTACTAGTAATCTCAGAGCAATTATGGACTATTCTTAGAAATAATGAAGCTCGTTCAATGTTTATAGGCCCGGGTGTTTTAGCCGGTAAGGGGGTTATTAAAGAACATCCTGTTAACATAATGGAGCCTGTAATCGCAGTGATATTAGACGCTACAGAGCTTAGACCCAACATGGAAATACCGTTAATAGATTTAATGAACCCGGATATAATCGACCCTTACGGTAACGCTGATACCGAGCAGATTATAACTAAAATTCGAAGAGTGATTAGGAAGAGAGGTCAAGCTTTATTTGAAAGAAAAATAGGTGAGATTAAACCTAAGGGGTCGATCCCTTTAATATTAGATGAGGAGGAAGAAGAGTTTAAAATATCTGTGAGAGCTTTATCTCCTGCTGAAATAGCTAGATTTCTGCTATCCGGCGGCTACCGTAAAATATTTTCTAGCCTAGTGGATTTTATAAAAAAAGATGTGTTTAAAAATAATATGAATCTTCTTCGAGCTGATGAAAAATACTTGAAGCCGTTAAAATCTGCGAGTAATCTTGAAGATTGGGTTATTGTTGAAAAAACAATCGAGATCACAGATACATCTCCACCGAATTTTATAACCGAGGTTTTGAAAGAATTTGAAAACGTGGTAAAGGAAATAAACGCAAACCCGGGGAGATACCTTATAGAATAAATTCTATAGGTTGATAGAATTGAACGTATTAATAGATCCATCGGTAGTATTAAAAATAATCGAGGCTACAAGCAGCTTACAGAAAGAAGCAGCCGGCTATTTAACAGGGATTTTAGAAGAAGACAGATTAATTATAAAAGACGTGAATATCCCTGTTCAAGAGTCGTCTAGAATATCGGTTAAATTAGACGCGGATGTTTTAATTGAAGTTGTAAACGAACTTGCAAAATATAAGCCTGGTGAAATCATCTGCGGCTGGTTTCACACTCACCCTGGTATGGGCGCGGATTTCATGTCTCAAATAGATGTTAAAACTCAAACCGTGTATCAGAGGCTTTTCCCTCAAGCTGTAGCATTAGTGATCGATCCCCTAGAATACTGGAAAAAACAGGATTTAGATAATAGAACACTATCATTATACCGAGTTGAAGAGGGTAAACCTGTTGAACTAGATTTTAAAACCACTTTAACAAGCCGTGAAATACTTAAACTAGCTTTAAAAAATCTTAGAGAAGAGAAACCTATTTCAAATCATATTAGCGCAGAATTGATACTTGAGTTTTCAGATATTATCAAAGAATCCCGAAAACAGCTTTTAACAGCGATTCTAGCATGGAATCTAATTATAGCGTTAATCGCTTTAACCGTTATCTCAATAATATTATTCTAAATCCAAAAAACATATAATTAACACTTTATATAATTATAATTTGATTATTAATCATAATTTTCTAAATTTTAAAATAATAACACTGCGAAGTGGAATAATGCCTAAAGGTTTAATTATAATTAGATGGGATGATAAACTAGGCGCGATCGTGGAAGCTAAATATCCGCCTGAATTACAGGTAAGCGATGATCATGTAATGCGTATTTTCACCACTCATACTTTAGGCGATGTTACGCAAGGTTTTCTCAGCATGAAAATAGAGGATTTAAATGTAGCCAGCTATTATTCCGGGGTTTTAAAAGGTGAAATAGGACAGTTTTGTGTTTCACTCATACTTGAGCGAGACGAAGACCCTGAATTATTCGAAGAGATACTTGTCGAAGTCGCTGTTAACATTTTAGAGAAATTTAAAACACCCGGATTCTATGAAATAGTGGTCCGCGAATATGAGAGAATAACGAAAACCCCTGTTATAGAAGCCGAGCAACGGTTAGCGTTAATATTCAGCGATCCTCTTCGAGTGGCTATCCTTTCAAGGTTAACGGAGGGAAGTGTAACTAGACGTGAACTCATCGACTGGCTTAAAGAACATAAAAACATGGATGTAACCGATCTTAACGCAGCTCTATCACCTTTCATAAAAACAGGTTTAGTTCGCACATCTTTCGTGGAAGGGATTACAGACGAATGCATATTCTTAATCAAAGACGTTTTCGCGTTAAGAGCCCCTGTTAAAGAGTTGATCTCAGCCTCTAAAAAAGGTGTTTTAAACCCTCAAATATCAGCGAAATATCTTCAAGAAGTTGAAAAATTTTTTTCAACCTATAATCCTAGCGCTGAAGATATCTCCGAGCTATCAACTCTTGTAGCTGACCCGGATACATATAATATAATAAGAGTGTTAAGATCTAAACCTGTTTTAAAAAGTGAGTTATACTCTTCTTTTAATATTCCAGAAACTCAAATTAAAAAGATAGTTAACAGACTTCAGGAGAAAAATCTTATCAGAATCATATCCGATGACAACGGGCAGGAATGGGTTTGTCTAATCTCCCATATATTATTTATCCAATTTTTCCCCGAGTATCTCATAGATATTATAAGACAGAAATGGAATGAAGGTTTAATCGATCAAAAACAAGCGATACGCCACTTAGAGCTTTTAATGGAGGGATACGAGTAGATCGGAGACGGTGTTATGAGCCAGATACCATTAGATGAGATAATATTTGAAACCGCTTACCTCATTATAAAACTTAACACTTTATATAATACATATGTTTTCACAAGTTCTAGAATAGCCAGAGAAATAGCTAACTCTAAAAATATTAAACCGACTTTTTTCCCTAAAATTCATAAAAAAATAAGAGATCTCCTAAAAGAATGGGCTGGTCAAGAAATATGCGTGTTTCTCTCTCAGACAAAACTCGGCCACAGTAGGAGAACTAAAGCAGTCTATAAATTCACGGATCAAGGCTTAAGAAAACTTAAAAAATATTTAGCCGCATCATTCTTCTCTCAAACGGCGAGTGTTGAAAAAATTTCTAACCCTATATTCCCATCGAGAAGCAAGCTTATTGAAAGAATACGAGGGAAACTCTTAACAATATAATATATTTTAACCGCGTCTACTGGAAGCCTTTATTCTGATAGGGGTGAAAGTCGCCAATATTTATCTTAGTCTATTAGGAAAATATTGTTTGCAATATGAAACAAAGAAAACATGCTAAATAGACGGTTAAACCGAGAAGAGCTCAGCAGGATCCGAATATAAACAGCACAGAGAGTTTACGCCGGCAATTATAGAGATAAGAGCTGAGGCTACTCTAAAATGTTTGTGAAGAGAGGAGCACTAATCTACAAGCTGAAACAGTTAATTATGGCGCTCATCTTCTAGAGGATGAAGGCGGTTTTTGCGAAAAACAGGATGGTTTACACGTTCACCGTCCAGCTGAAGTAAGATATTTATACACTGTAAAAAATCATGATAATAGAGGGGTTGAATTGTCGAAGATAAAGAAAACAGTCGCGCTAACGCTTCTACTGGCATTATTCATTTTCAGCATGCCATTTACACCTTTAATAACACCTGTAAAAGCTCAGGGAGCTGGAGGAAATCTCGGACCGAATAACGGCGCGGAGACTATTGAATGGACTCCAGAGCTTTACCCTAACTGGAAGTATAGGATAAAGCTTAATGTTTCAGAACCTGGTTTTATTAACCGTGTAAACGAGCCTGTGAATGTTTTTCTAACCTTTGAAGATAATCAGGCTAAGCTTAACAGCTTCAGAGTGATGATGTATAATTCATCAGGTTGGTTTAATGTAACCACACAGGTTTGGAATTACACTTTATACCAGCCATCCGGCTTTGTGAAAACCGCTACTGTGACTTTTCTAGTCAATATGACGAAATCTCAAAGTTCAATCTATTACCTCTATTATACTGCTCAAAATGTGCCGAGCATTCAATATAAACCTTTCATAACATCCACTAACGGTTCATTCACCAGTCCAGGCTCATCTATACTTATTAATTACACGCGTATACTCGCTCAATCCTATGAGGCTCAAGTAGACTGGCAGTACGGGTATCTGACAGATTTCGTAGTCAACGGTCAGGATTTAGTTGGTGAATATTACAGGAAGACATATCCTATCGAAACAGGGGTTATAACTGATTTTAACAATGACTGGAGGGAGGAGCTGCAAGATCTCCCGTCTAGTGATACCGCGAGTTTAGTGGATTTTACCTCAGGCCCAATCTTCACCCGCATAGCTCTTAATAAAACTTCAACTGTAGACGAGTACGCTTACATATATAGGGTGTGGACTTTCTACCCAAACTATTGGACTGTCGATGTAACCGTGAAGTTCTCTGAAAGCCAGAATTATTTAATTTACAGTAGAATATTTCATAACGGCAGCCGAACCTACTATCCTACTTATGAAGGGCAGGATGACGTAATAGACGGGGCTACAATCACATTAAAATATTATCGTGCAGGTCAAAACTACACTAGAACCGCTACAATTAACGGAGCTGGGGGTGCGGAGAAGCTTCAAACATCTCTGACTACACCATACTGGTACGCTGTATATAAGTCTAGCTTCGCGTATTCCTGTATCCCTGCATCTGGATCAGAGGTGAACTACTTCTACTACTATGATGATGTTAACCAAAATCCTTATCATTATGGAGCGGCTGGCTGGGCTTATTATAGCTCTCAGATCAGTACAAGTAAAAACTGGTATGCTCAAATAGTATATACTCCTCATGAAGGTCAGACGAACTCCTCTTTCGCGGAGATAGACTACTTAAAAATATATAATCCGCTCAGATTACAGAAGTTTAGCGTGGAGTATTACAGGGATAATCTGGTTTCCTTCGCGCTTGTAGATTACTCTAATAATCCGGTTGCCGGTGTTAAAACCCAGTTATATAACGTTTCAGGAACCCAGTTCGTCGGTAACTCTACAAGCAATGAAACAGGTATAGTCGTCTACACGAAATTATACGATTACACTTATAATTTAACTGTCTGGTATAATATAAGCGGGGTGGAAAAAAAGATAGCGGAGGCTTCAATATCCTTCACCGCGAATTATACTAGAACCGCATATTTCAAAATAAATTGTAGTGTTAATTTAGCTAGTATAAGACTTATAGACGGGAGATCCGGTAGCCCGCTCTATAATTACACGATTATAGTTAACTCTACCGCTAATAGTTTAAATGTTACAGGTGTTTCAGACGACTACGGCTGGTATAATATTAGTCTACTTACCGAACCGAGTTCATTATATGGTGTCACTGTAAAAAACCCGGCTGGTGTTCTCAAAGCAGATAATATTAGTATAGTTGATATAAAACTGGTGCCCTGTATAATCGTTAACGTCACAGAGCCTGATTCAATAACCTCTCTAACTTTACTAAGCTATTCTATTCAATTATATTCTGGGACGAATCCTGGAGGTAGAAGTACACCTAACCAACTCCCTGTTGAAATATACTGGGGTGATAGCTTAACTTTCACAGTTGAATTTAGAAATCTTACAGGTGATAGCGGTATCATAGACGCTTCTACTAGAAACTGGTCTATTTACTATGAGAATATGAGTTTAATCACTTCAGGTTTAGCTGTTCACTGGGATGAAGGTAAATATAATTTCACAGTATCTTCAGCCGATTACGGTGACAACTGGGGTCAGCGCATATATTTAAAAATAGAGTTTAGTAGGTCTGGATGTGTAACCCCGCCGGTTTTAACTATTCCAATACACGTTAAAACCTGGGATACGTCGCTTTCCACTTCTCCTGTAAACTCTGCTTGGGCTTACTGGAGGGAGAATATAACAATATCGGTTGAGTATTCCACTAATCTAACAGATAGTCTACTTGATCTATCCGACGGATCTACTTTCACAGCATATGTGAGCGGCGTCGGATATGTAGGCTTCTTCACAGATCACCCTAGTCATAACGGTACCGTAATCCTCTCCATTAATTTAACAGACTACGGTTTAGGTTCTTATACGCTTACAGTCACAGCTAGCTTAACACACTATGCTTCTAAACATGCGAGTTTGCAAATACATGTTTTACCTGTTCCAACCTACGGCTCTTGGTCAAGCTCATCTCTCTACATGTATGAGAATGAGAGTGAAGGAGAGTATGTTTTGAAAGGAGCGTTTGGTGAAAGTATACCTATAACGGTGGAAGCTTACAATAACGCTACTCAAAGCTTTCCATCAGAGCCTCTGATAGGGGGTATCGGAGTCTATGTGTGGGATAAAGGCTCAGGGCGGCTTAACGACAGCGGCTTAGGCTCCTATACTGGAAGCTTATCTTTAACAGGCTTAACATCGGATGATGAGGGTCTACACTTTTTATCTGTGATTATTTCACTTGATAATAGAACACCGTTAGAATTCTATATAACTGTCGAGGTTATTCAATCATGGGAGACTAGACTTACATTAATCTCTAGAAACCCTTCAGGTAGTGTTCCCTGGGGGAATAATATAACTTTTACGCTTAAATACGAGTGTTCGGAGACTCCTAGAAACGGTTTACCGTTAGATGACGCTGTCTTAAGCTTAGACTGGCCGCTCGGATACTGGTATCATATTAGTAGAGGAAACGGTTTATACGATGTTATCGTAAACTCTTCAGCTTACAGTATTACAGGTGATATAACTGACATATTGCTTACAAAGACTTTTTCAATTTCAAAACAATATTATAAATTAAATAGTCTCTCAACAAGTATCGGTATTACAAGAATCCCTGGAGTAGTCCATATATACGTGGATGGAGTCAGGGACCCAAGCGAATTCTACCTCGTCATTTTAGATAATAAAACAATTAACGTAGACTTTAAGGTGTTCTCCTCTAGTAGCATCTTTAATAATAAGCCTGTAACCGGTGCTAATTTAACAGCTGTGATCAGACCTAGAGAAGGAGGAGGCTGGAATCTTACAACTAGTCTTGTAGAAGTTGAGCCGGGAGTCTACAGGCTTATAATTAATTCAACTCAGATTCAACCGATTGTCAATACTCCATATGAGCTTGCCTTAGAGATCTACGCTCAAAAAGATAATTATCAGCAGCTACTACACCCTCAAACCTTCTATTTTACTTTAAGACCGATTCGAGTAGGCTCAACGGTTTTATCTGTTGAAGGCGGGCGGCTAGAAGGCTCCCTTATAACCGTTAACCAAGGCGACCAGATCACACTCAGATTTAAAGTTGAAGATTTAGATCACCAGTTAACTTTAACAGGGGCTACAGTAACAGCTTTACTTAAAACCGGTTCTCAGATACTGAAATCATATTCAGCTCAGAATGTAGGCGGCGGGGTTTACGAGTTTAATATCTCTACAGGTGATTTAGAAGGCGCGTATACTCTTATAGTGGAGGTTAACGCTGGGGATAACTATTCTATTTTAACAGTTCAGTATAACTTTCAAGTTATCACACCTTTCCCGCTAATGTTAGTGGTGTTGTTAGCCGCGGTATCAGCTGTTTCAATACCAGTCGGGTATAAAGGCGTTAGATACTATCAATGGATTAGGAAACCTTCACAGATACGGAAGATTCTCACCAGCATAGCGTATATAAAGAAGATGAAGAATTTCGAGATAACCTCTCCGGCAACCAGAGAGGATAATATAAATTCTAAGCTTGGAGAGCTCTTGTCAGACCCATTGTATAGTGATTTAAAAGACTTCATAATTAGACCTGTTTCAAAAATAGAGGTGGCAGGGGTTCCCTCAAACTTATACGCTCAGCTGTCAGATGAGGTTAACCGTCTTCTACCAGCGTTAACTGAAGCTGAAAGAAAATCGCTTATAGATGAACTGGTTAATCTCCCATCTGATGAGAGAGAGCTCTTATTAAAATCCATTGTTGAAGAGCAGAAGGGTAAACTTGAAACCCGATTATTTGAAACAGAGACCCCTATAGTTGAAGAAGAGGCTTTAAAGAAGCCTGTTGAAGCTCGTGATAGAATTATAGCCGAACTATCTAAAATGGTTAATGAGGGATTGATTACAGAAGATGAGAAGAATATTCTAGCAGTGGAGTTAGCTGATCTCCCTGTAGAAGAGCAGAATAAATTTTTAGAGAAATTGAAGAGTAGATGGCGTGAAGAATAATTTCAGCCTACAGGATTCTCTAAACACCCTATTTTCTCGATTTCAATCTTAACTATGTCTCCTGGTTTAAGATATCGAGCCCCATTTTTTTGAGTCATACCTATACCGGGTGGTGTACCAGTTGATATTACATCCCCTGGGAGAAGTGTTAAATCACGTGATACATCGGAGACTATTTCATAACAGTTGAAAACCATTCTACTAGTATTAGAGTCCTGGCGTAATTCATTGTTAACCCATAGTCTTATTCTAAGATTATTAGGGTTAAACTCTCCTGTGTTAATTAATATGAATGGGCCGATGGGTGCGAATGTATCTAATGATTTGGATCTAAACCATTGCATTTCATTTTTAAATTCTAGGTCCCGTGCAGTGACATCGTTGAATATCGTATACCCTAAAATATAGTTTTCAGCTTCTGATATTGATATATTCTTACATTTTCGACCTATTATAATAGCTAGTTCAGCTTCATAATCAATGCTTTTTGAGATTGAAGGGATTCTAATAGTATCTCTGTGAGCGATTAACGTGTTAGGGGTTTTAGAGAAAAGATTTAATTCTCTAGGTAAAGGTTTACCGAGTTCTAGAGCGTGATCCGCGTAATTTAACCCTAAACAGATGATCTTCGACGGTTCAACAACTGGTGGTAGAAATCTTATCCTGTTAGCGTCTAATTCCTTCAGGCCTTGAATGCTTCTAGCTGATAGTATGCTATTAATTTCTCGGAATGGTGTTATCGCGTCGCTAGTGTGCTTGAATAAGTCTGGTCTGGTAGGTATTCTATCAAGGAAAATATCTTCTAGAGAAAGTGCTTTTTTAACTTC
>JAHQXC010000096.1 GCA_029856525.1 Candidatus Odinarchaeia archaeon | reverse complement strand
TAATTTAATTAATTAACTAATTAAGCTAACAATAATTAAAGAGATGATCTTAATGAATGAGTTCCAATATAAACAGGTTTTGGTTATTCGAATGGATCTCAACATGAGTAGGGGTAAGATCGCGGTTCAAGCGGCTCATGCAGCTGTAACGGCTAGCGAGGAGGCTAGGAGAAAGAATAGTGAATGGTGGTATGGTTGGTTGAGTGAAGGGCAGAGAAAGATTGCTGTTAAAGTTAAAAGTTTAGATGAACTTTTAGCGCTTAAAGCGAAAGCGAGGGAAGCTCAATTACCCTACGCGCTAATAGAGGATCGTGGTTTAACAGAGATCCCCCCTGGGACAATTACAGCTTTAGGTATAGGGCCTGGGCCGGCAAATCTGGTTGATAAGCTGACAGGTCATCTACCTTTATTATAGGTGTTATAAGTGTCTGTGCCGGAATACGAATACGATATTGGAATGCGTTTCTATGCGACTTCTTGCAGCGGTTTGAACGGTAGGATAAGAGTTAAATTAAACGATTTTATAGTTGAGGAGATTGATAAAAATGGTTTTAAATGGTCTATTAAAGGCGATATATGTAAAACAGATGGTGAAGCCCGGTTCATTCATTTCACTCTAGTGAAAGAAGGATATGATACACCTGCGGCGATACGCGTCATCTCTAAGAGAACTGGAATACCTGCTAAATTTTTTTCATACGCCGGCTTGAAAGATAAATACGCTAAAACAGCTCAGCGGGTTAGTGTACCGATAAGGTTTATGAGTGAATTGAGGGGATTCCGTCATGAGAGGATTAAAATTAAGGATTTCACATTCAGTGATAAGGATATAAGGTTGGGGGATCTTAAAGGGAATAGTTTTAAAATAAAACTGGTTTTATCCGATGATAACCAGGATGTTAAAAGTAAACTTAACCTGATTAAAAAACAGATATCAGATTTCGGGGGGGTACCTAACTTTTATGGTCATCAAAGATTTGGGACAGTTAGATGTGTAAACCATCAAGTTGGTAAACTAATATTGAAGAGAAGATTTGAAGAGGCTGTTAAATTATTTCTATTGTTTAAAAGTGATTTTGAATCTGATGAGAGCAGGCTTTTCAGAGATAGTATTTTAAGCCAGCTTAACGAGGATACGGATGAAAAAATAGCCGAGTATTTATTCTATGAGCGTTTGATGGTGGAGCACTTAAAAAAGAATCCAGGCGATTATAAAGGTTGTTTTCTCTCTTTACCTAAAAATATTTCAAGACTCTTCGTTCACTCTTATCAATCCTATCTTTTTAACTTAATGCTGAGTGAAAGATGGAATAGGAGTATACCTTTCAACGAGGCGGTGAGCGGTGATATTATTTTTGAAGGTTTTAACGGCTACCCTAAGTATCGGCGGGTTTTAAGCGGAGAGTTGGCTGAAGTTAATAGTAAGATTAAAACTTTAAGATATAGAGTTGTTTTACCGGTTATCGGGTATGATAGTAAACTTCCTAGCGGTGAGGTTGGGGAGTGTGTGCTGAAAGTTTTGGAGAATGAGAAAGTTAATCTCGAAGATTTCTATATATTCGACGCCCCGGCTCTTTCAAGCGCCGGCGACTATAGAGGAGTAGTTTCACCTGTATATAATTTTAAGATTAAATATTATGGAGATAAGAATATAGCCTGGTTGAGTTTTAATCTTGAAAAAGGCTGTTACGCCACGGTGGTTGTTAGAGAATTTCTTAAAAACTCTGATTTTCGTAAAGTAGGTTATTAAGGTGTTAACCTGTATCTGTCGCGTGGAAACAGGACGGCTTCTCTTATATTATCTAATCCTGTAATAGCCATAAGTAACCTGGCTAAACCGATGCCGCAACCTGCGTGAGGGGGCATACCCCAATCAAAAGTTTTAATATGGAAATCGAACGATTCTGGGCGCATACCCTTCTCTTTTATTCTATTTATTAACAGCTCTTTCTTATGAATGCGAGTGCCACCGGATGCTATTTCAAGCCAGCCGTACATTAAATCAAATGACTCGCTTACTTCAGGGTTATCTACACGAGGCGAAATATAGAATGGTTTACTTTTAGTAGGCCAGTCTTTTATGAAATAAGGTTCTTTTATAAGCTCACCTAGTTTCCTCAACGCAAGTGTATCTATGTCATCACCCCATTTTATTTCAACTCCATTATTTGATAAAATCTCTAGCACTTCACTGTAAGAATATCTCTTGTATGGGGTTTTAGGCCGTTGAAGATTTTTTTTCAACACCTCTAGTTCATTCTGGCATCTATCTATAACCTCTTTGAAAACCCTGTCTAAAAGCGACTCGCAAAAGTTCATTATATCATTGTAATCTTGGAAAGCAGCTTCCATGTCGAGCATCACTATTTCTGAGAGATGCCTGGTTGTATTGGACTCCTCGGCTCTAAAAACAGGAGCGATTTCATAAACTTTTTCGAAAACAGAGGTTAACTGCTCTTTATATAGTTGAGGGCTCTGCGCTAAAAAAGCTTCTCTATCAAAATACGCTACGGGGAAAAGCTCGGTTCCCCCTTCAGTTGCGCTAGCTATTATTTTCGGTGTGTGAACTTCTATGAAATCGTTTTCTATAAAAAAATTTCTGATAGTTATTAACATCACATTATTTATTCTAAATATCGCGTTAGCTCTAGCTGTACGTAAATCTAGTATACGGTAATCTAGTCTAGTGTCTAGTTCAACTTTAACCTTCCCTGTTAATTCTAGAGGGAGAGGTGATACAGCTTTATTTATTATATTTATCTCGGAGGGAATAACCTCTACGCCGTTAGGCGCTTGAGGTGTGTTCTTAACCACACCGGAAACTGCGATAACATCTTCACGTGATAGTTTATTAAAAATCTCAGCTAACTCTACGCTGCTCGTAGGTGGAATTGTTATCTGAATTTTACCTTTGTAATCTCTAAGTATAATAAACTTTATTTTACCTAGATCTCTTTTAACCTCCACCCAGCCTAATAGTTTAACTTTGCAGCCCTCCATGGAAGGGTTTATATCCTTCGTCAGATGTGTTCTCTGCGTTTATCTCACCACCGTTCCAGCACTCAATTTCACTCGAATGATAAGCGAACCTGGCTTCCTGTCAGATTATAAATTAAACTCTCCAACTGCTCTATGTTAAAGCCGGTTTTAGAATTTCTAGGCTTTTTTAAAATAATTTTTTGTATAGTTTCACCTGTTGGTAAAAATACTTTATTTACTCCTAAAACCCTAATCGGGGAGAGGAGCTCTTCTATTATTTTCACATAATTTGAATTTTTTTCAATAACCCGGATTTTTTTATTAACAGCTTTTTCGAGAGTTTTTAAAATCTTCCCTTTAGACTCTAGTAGATTAGATATGTTAGGGGATGTTACCATCAATATTTTAAAATCTGCGAAAGTAATGATTTTTGATATGTTTACATCTTTAAGCGCTGGGAATTGTTGCTCTAATTTAATAAGCTGTTTAACTATCTCAACGTCATCTTTATCTATTATTCCCTCGCTCAGCTTTCTCTGGCAACTCGGGCAGAGCATCCCTGTTTGCGCACAGAAGTTGCAAATAGGTGTGGAAACCATCCGCTATCACCAAACATATAGAATAAAATCTTTCAAGCTTATATTTAACAAGAGCATTAGTTTAGAGGTAATTTAAATTATCTGTTTTTTCTAAACGTGCTAAATAATAGTTTATATCTTTTATAAGTTTTTTCAGTTT
>JAHQXC010000095.1 GCA_029856525.1 Candidatus Odinarchaeia archaeon | reverse complement strand
TTTTTTTAAAAAAATAGTGTAGGGTTTTATTCGACTTTTATCTCTCTGCTATCACTGTCAGCTGTTTGAATTTTCGCTGTTATTTCTAGTATACCGTTCTTATACGTTGCTTTTATGCTCTCCTTGTCAATCTCTGAGTTTAAAGGTATTATCTTCTCAAATTCTCTGCCTTTTGTACTGCCTTTTATTCGGATGTTATTTCCCTCGACTTTCACTGTAATATCCTGTTTGTCTACTCCAGGTATTTCGACCGTGATTGTCACCAGACCCTTCTCTTTATCTACTAGTACATCATGGTACGGTTCATATCTTCCTCTGCCAGGTCTGTAGCCTCTGGTTTTCAGCGGTGTGCCGAATTCTCTGATCACTGGTACCCCGTTCGGTCCTATGAACACTGTGTAGCCGTATACGAATGGTTTTTCATATGATGGTTCGGTTAATAGTTCATCGTTAAATATTTCATCTAATTCTCTCATCATATTTCTTGTGAATCTTCTTATCTCTTCAAACCAGTCCATGGATATCACCTCCATGATATAATAACTATTATACATAAAGTATAATACCAAATATAAACTTTACGGTTAACCACCTCTAAACTAAGCAAAACTTTTAAATCTATGTAATTAAATCAGCCTTAATTAGCGCGGATTATCTTTAATCCGCAGGTGTCAATAATGGTTACATTTAACCTCGATAAAATTTTTAACCCCGCTTCTATAGCTGTAATAGGTGCTACAGAAAAAGAAGGCTCCGTCGGAGCCACTTTAATGAAAAATCTTTTAGAATTAGGCTTTAAAGGTAAAGTATTCCCTGTTAATATAAAAAAACAACCAGTATACGGGAAAAAAACATACAGCTCAGTTTTAGAAATAGATGAGCCTGTTGACTTAGCTATAATAGCGGTACCTGCTAAAGCAGTACCGGATGTATTAGAAGAGTGTGGTAAAAAAAACATTAAAGGAATAATAATCATTTCAGCTGGTTTTAAAGAAGCAGGTGAAGAGGGCAAACTTTTATACAATAGAATAGAGGAAATAAAGGAGAAATATAAGCTTAGAATAATAGGCCCTAACTGTCTGGGTATCATAAGACCGAGTATTAAACTCAACGCATCCTTCGCGCCTCAAATGCCTAAATCGGGTAGAATAGCGTTTATATCTCAAAGTGGAGCCTTAGGGTCAGCTATTTTAGATTGGGCTATACACCACAACATAGGGTTCAGTAATTTTGTTTCATTAGGTTCTATGTTAGATGTCGACTTCGGAGATCTAATAGACTACTTCGGTGAAGACCCTCTCACTAAAAGCATTCTCATATATATGGAGGGTCTTACAAACGCTCGAAAGTTTATGAGTGCGGCCCGTCACTTTGCGCGAACAAAACCTATAATCATAGTTAAATCAGGAAAATACGCGGAGAGCGCTAAAGCAGCAGCATCCCATACAGGCGCTCTAGCAGGTGAAGATCTAGTTTTTGAAGCGGCATTCAAACGTGCTGGTATAGTTAGAGTTGATGAAATCGAGGATCTATTCAACTGCGCTGAAGTTCTAGGAATGCAGCCTTTACCTAAAGGTCCTAGACTAGCCATAATCACTAATGCTGGTGGCCCAGGGGTGATGGCTACCGATGCTTTAATCGCGAAAGGCGGCCAGTTAGCTAAAATAAGCGATCATATTATGGAGAAATTAAACAGTTTTCTACCACCATACTGGAGTAAGAGTAATCCATTAGATATTCTTGGAGACGCAACAGCTGAACGTTATAAAAAAGTGGTTGAAGCATGCTTATATGATGATAACATTGACGGAATTCTAGTAATCTATACCCCACAAGGCCCAGCTAAACCTGAGGAGATTGCAAACGTAATTGTTGAATTAACTAAAAGCAGTGAATATCCTACGAAAACTATATTAACATCGTTTATAGGCTACGAATCAGTGGCTAATGCTAATAAAATATTCCTTGAAAATAATATTCCCACTTATCCTACACCTGAGCAAGCGGTAAAAACATACATGTATATGTATCAGTATAAGCGTAATCTTGAACTACTTTATGAAACCCCTGAAGAGCTGCCTACTGAAGTTTTGCCTCCTAAACGCCCATTATACGTGATAATGCGCAATGCAGCCCGGGAGAACAGAGAGAGACTTGACGAATATGAATCTAAAAGATTTCTAGAATACTATGGTATACCCGTCGCTAAGACTATCCCCGCCGCCTCAGAAGCCGAGGCGGTTAACGTAGCTACTCAAATAGGGTATCCTGTTGTTATGAAGATTCTCTCACCACAGATAACTCATAAATCAGATGTCGGTGGCGTTATACTAAATATAAAAAACGAGGTTGAACTTAGATCAGCTTACCAGCAGATAATAGAGAATGTTAAAAAATATAAACCAGACGCAGAAATATATGGAGTTACTATCTCTCCTATGATTAATTTTAAGGGGACAGAGGTTATTTTAGGAGCGAAAAAAGACCCGCTTTTCGGCCCTGTGATTCTATTCGGGATGGGTGGAATAGGGGTCGAACTATTTAAAGATGTTAACATTGGGTTGCCTCCTTTAAACGCGACTTTAGCTAAAAGAATAATTGAGGAAACCAAGGTTTATAGACTTCTTAAAGGGTTTAGAAACATCCCTCCCGCAAATATCAGATTACTAGAGGAAGCGATGGTTAAATTCTCAAACATGTTAATAGACTTCCCTCAGATAAAAGAGGTTGACATAAACCCGCTGCTAGTTGGATCGGATAAAATCTGCGCCTTAGATGCTAGAATCATCATAGACCCGTCGCTAGTATACACTAAATTTGAAAGACACGAACATCTTGTTATCAGCCCGTATCCTAAAAAATACGAGCAAATGTGGAAATTAAACGATGGAACACCTGTTCTTCTAAGACCTATTAAACCTGAAGATGAACCATTATGGCTAGAAATGTTTCAAAGCTTTTCTGAGGAGACTATTAAATTCAGATTCTTCCAGATAATCAAAGATATGCCTCATGAAGTTCGTGTAAGATACTGTAATAACGACTATGATCGTGAGCTCGCAATAGTTGCGGATGCTGTTATCAATGGGAAGAGAAGAATCCTAGGCGTTGTAAGATTGAACCTTGAACCTGACGGTAAAACAGGCGAGATTGCATTCGTGGTAGCGGATCAATGGCAGGGTTTAGGTTTAGGATCTAAATTAGTTGATTTTATGATTGAAATCTGCAAGGATAAAAATATTGAAACAATTTACGCGATTATGTTGAAAACAAATTATAGGGCCCAGTCTTTACTGCGAAAAATGGGGTTCACTCTTGAAAAAATAGATGAGGAAACTGTTAGAGGAGTTTTAAATCTCAAAGAAGAATATTTATACGAACAGAACCCTCCTGCAAATCTTCTTAACAAATCATCTGCGAGCCAGAGCGTCCCGCCGCAGCGGAACGTGGAAAATGCTAAAACTTCCCAAGAGACTAGGAGAAAAACCGCTGCGCTTAAAGAACAGTTAAAGCAAAAAGGGCAAGCTGTCGCTGAATCAGCTTAACTTTATTAACTTACTCGAGGGAAGATTTTTAGCTTTTAACTATAAGGGGCGCTAAATTTTTAAGTTTTTAAACTAGAGTAGGAAAAATTAAAGCGGTGAATTATATGATTAAATTCAGCATACCTCAGAGAATATTTGAAATCGGCGGCGTTAAAGTCGGCGGTAACCCTGGGGCGAGACCGATAGTTTTAGTGGGGAGTATGTTC
>JAHQXC010000033.1 GCA_029856525.1 Candidatus Odinarchaeia archaeon | reverse complement strand
TGGCAGCCTGACATCGATGATATAAGAAGAAAAATAACACCTAAAACAAGGATGATCGTGTTAATAAACCCGAATAATCCGACAGGCGCATTATACTCTGAAAAAACTGTAAAACAAATAATCGACATAGCCGGTGAACATGACCTGTTACTTTTAAGCGATGAAATATATGATAGAATGACATTCGACGAGCAGATTGTCAGTACAGCTGCGATAGCTAAAGACGTTCCTGTGATAGGATTCAACGGCTTCTCTAAAATCTATCTGGCTCCCGGCTGGAGGCTAGGCTACATGTATTTCTACGACCCGGAGGATAAGCTAACCGAACTTAGAAAGAATATTGAAAAAGAAGGCAGAGTCAGATTATGCGCACCACACCCGTTCCAGATAGCCGCTATCACAGCTTTAAGAGGCCCGCAGGATCATCTTATAGAGATGAACCGTAAACTCAGAGTTAGAAGAGATTTAACTGTTAAAAGATGCAATGAAATAGAAGGTGTCAGTTGTGTTACACCGAAAGGAGCGTTCTATGCTTTCCCGAAGATAGATCTTAAAGGCAAATGGGCTAACAGTAAGGAGTTTGTAATGGAGTTAATGAGAGAGACAGGTGTAGTTGTAGTCTTCGGTTCAGGTTTCTGCCCGAGAACCGGTGAAGGCCACTTCAGAACAGTGTTTCTACCACCGCCTGAAATGTTGAATGAAGCATTCGATAAAATAGAGCAGTTTATAAAATCTAAAAAGTAAATAATAAAATAAAACCGCTAATTTTAAACTACTTTTTCTATTAAATTTCATTTAATCTTTATCAACACGTTTTACCTTCATCAACACCATTTACAGGAGTGGATTGTAAACCAGTCTCCTGTGAAGAAGATGGCTGAGAGGACTCGGATATGCGATCCTGATGTAGAGTTGATTTCTCTTTAGCTTCAATATCTTTGAAAAGCTCTTCAACTATTTTCATAATTTTAAAAGGGGAGATAGGCATAAATAATTCTGATTGAATAATAGTAACCACACGATTCTTAGTTAACTCGCCGATATCGATCTCCACTTCTCTTGTAATCGTTAACCCTCTTAATATACGGATTAAAGCGGAGCTGGGTTTCTTCTCTATTTGAATCCTGAAAGAGCTTCCGGGTATACTCATTATATCGCTTATAATATTAGTTTTAGCATCCATTATTCAACCCTCTCATATTTTAAAATACATTATAAGTAATAAAGATATTCACAACTCCTGTTAAAATTATATTTTTAACACGTATTCCGGTGTAAGCTTAGCCTTCAATTCTATTAACTCTAATTCAACCGAGTTTACCACCACCTGCCTCCCCCTGTAAACGAATTGAAGTTCAGCGGGGTTATTGAATATTTTAAAACCAAGCTCGTTTTGAAGCTCCATCACGAAATATCGTTGATCGCGAATGGTTATCACGTCTTTAACAGCCACCATATCCGGGAAACTATAGCCGCCACCGTGAGGTAGACAGTTAAACGATAAAAGCCTCTTTAAGACACCTAAATCTTCAGCTCTCTTATAGAAGCCTAAGATTTCAAGCATATTCTTAGAGAAACTCTTCCTACCTTTTACCAGATAAGCAGGTAAATCCGGTCGCAGAGCTAGAGGATATAGAGAACCGCCTTTAGAGGTTATAAAATGGCAGCCTAAAACAGCCTCGTTAAAATTCAATAACCCTTGATGCGTCTTACTGGAGATAAACTTAAAATCACCGAAAATCTCTTTAGCCGCTAAAATTCTCTTCTCCTCTGAGAAGCGTTCAGCAAACTTATAGAATTTATAGTATTCTTCAGCATCTTCGTCTAACAGTATTTTCGCATCACCGAACCTGGTTTTAACGATTTTCATAATCCGCTGTAGAGTAGAGCTTTTATTATAGTATAAACCCATACCGATAGGGTTTTCACCTTTAAGCTCAGGGGCTGAAGAGTGAATTATAAAAATATACTCTGGGAGACTTAAGCCTGCGCTGGGAGTTGTTCTAAAAACATCTATAAAATGGTTTCCAACATTAAAATCCCATTTAACAGGTAAACCTTCAATCACATGCTCCTTCGACTCCAGTTCGTAAAGGCTTTTAATAATAGAGTTAGGTTTAGGTAAATCGTCAACTCCCCCTACAAGGGTACCGCAACAGTTAGGTTTGAAATCTAGGAAAATAATTTTATCAGATCCATTTCCCCAGCTAAACTTACCGCCATAGCCTATACCGTTCATCCATCTATCAAGGTTTCTGGTTACAGTTTCATCAGGTGTCGAAATAAACGTGGCGGATGGTTCTAAACCATACTCCTCTTGGACTAAGTGAATTTTAGCCAAGCCGTAAACAGTGTTTTCACGACATAATCTTGAAGCGGCATCCCCTAATCCAGTTGAAAAAACATGCATTCTAGCTCTTTTTAAAAGATCCTTGTCTTCAAGAGAATTCAATTCCATAATATAATATTGTAATAGAAAAGTAATAAAGTTAAAGACGATTACAATTATAGAAGAAAGATAGTATCACTCTCAGCATTATTATCTTATAAGTTAAATGATTGAATCTTCTCCAGCTGCTCGCGGCTTTTAAATATTAGGCGGAGATTCGAAGATTAAAATATAAGATTAGAACCGTTTTCCCGTTAGGAGAATATGATCTCCTAGAGCTTAAGCTTGAATGTTAAAGTATGCTTAACGCTAACAGTATTATAGTGGTTAAAACGCCTGCTAGAATCATTTTTAAACCTGAAATTAAAACGTTTACTTTAGATATACGCCCTAAAAAAACGCCTAGTGCGAAAAGGAAAATGAAGCCGATTATAACTGAGAGAATTAAAGATAATAGAGGAGTTAAAAACCCTAAGTAAGAGAGTAGAAAAGGGCTTAAAACTATAGTTGAAGCTATGAAAGGTGCGGCTCCGTCGATTAAAGCTATATAAAAAGTAGCGAATCTCAACGCTTTTTCATGAATAGAACCCTTCAAATCTCTTATTAAAGCTTTTTTAAGCTTTTTAAACTCTAACTCTCTCTCAGCCTTCTCAGTCATATAAGCCCCTGAGACACCTGAGATAGCCATGGCTGTAGCACCGCCTAAAACCGCGCTTATAATGAATAAAACATTTATTACACCTATAGAATAGGACCCTAATATAATTCCGAGAGCTGTTAACACGCCGTCGAAAGAATTCATTACAAAATATCGCCGGGCGATTTCATCCGCTCCTGAAATATAAAGGTATTCTTTAATTCTATCTATTAAAGATTCATGATGCTCCTCGTCTCTAGAAGACATAAAACAAATCCGCCTTTGACATTTTCCACGGCTGAAGCCGGGAGATTCTTGCTTCTAAGGTTTTCATAGGTTGGTTGTTCACCGCCCTTTTAGGCTTCCACTTCATTCCATCCCACCTTAGAAGTAAGGGGCGTGCCATCGCCCCGTTAACGGCTCCCGCGGGGAGCTTGGTTCCCCAAGCGAGCCCTATATTCAGGACGCCTACAGAATCTCTGTTGGCTTCAACCCCGCAGTCTATGCATTTGAACAGTCTGCCTCGTTTGATTACCTTGCCTGACCTGCATCTAGGGCATATACTTGATGTTTTGTGCTCGCTTACTTCGGCGACTTTTATTCCATGCTCTTCAGTTTTTTCCCTGATCCTTTGGATTATGTAGTTGAAGCTCCAGAAGTTGTTTATCATGGTGTTTGCTTTGTTGTTATGGTTATTGTCTCTTATTCCCTTAAGGTTTCCAACAACTATCTTTGATATGTTAAACGCAGCTGCGTCTTCAACTATGGTTTTTATCATGGCGTTTACGGCGTGTCTGAAGCGTCGTTGCCTAATCCTGTACAGCCTCCTAAGCCTTCTTGATGCGTTGGCTTTGTTTATCCTCGCCAGCCTGCTCTGTTCTTTAGCTATGCGCCTAGTCCAGTACCACCAGTCCGCTAGAACCGTTCTACCTGAGAAGGCTACGGGGTGTTTCAACACTTCAAACCACACTGCTGCTAAATTCACTACGCCTAGGTCTATGTAGAGGGGTTTGCCGCCTTCTCTAATGGGGGGCTTCTCGACTTCAACAGTCATAAAGCCCATCCACGCTTCATCCACATCATTATAAAATATCTCCAGTCTGCCCTGCTTACCATACCATTTCAAGCTACCCTTAATTCTCACCTTAAGCCCATTTGGGAGGTATAAATGTTTGCCGTTAACTTTGTAGCAGTCGTTCCTGACAACTATTCTCAATTCTCTTTTTCCGTTCCTCTTCCAGTATCTTGGCAGTGAAACCTTTGTTATGTGAGGTGGAAGCTTCCCTTTGCCTTCAAGCCTTTTTAATGCTAGGAAGCTCCTCCACGCCTCGTTGTTCTTGTTTATTATCTGCTGGGCTGTCGCCGAACCTACTAGTGGAGTGTACTTCTCATAGAGGTGTTTAGGATACCACTCAAACCTTTTATAGCGAATGTATGCCTGTCTACGCTCGTAGTTCACCTCGTTGTACAGCCTTGCACAGTTGTCTGCAAGCGTCCGGAGGGCTGGAGCATCCTCAACTATGAGGGTGTTCGTTCTTTTCATCTTAAACACCTTTCTGGGCTTCAATGTATTTTTCAATAGTTTCTTTGGAGACAGATCCTATCGTTGAAACATAGTAGCTGTGAGTCCATAATGATGGCAGTTTAAGCAGTTCAGGGAACTCTTTCCTGAGAACATTTGAGCTTCTACCCTTAATTTTCCTCACAATCTTGTGGACAGGTATCGTTGGATAGGCTGAAATGAACAGGTGGAGGTGGTCCGGGTTTATGGCTAGCTCTAAAACTTTGACTCCTAGCTCATCCGCAACCTGATATATTATCTGCTCAAGCCTCTCCTTCACTCTTCCAACCAAAACAGGCTTTCGCCTCTTCGAGCACCAGACTAAGTGGTACTGGATTAGGAAGACCCTGCTCCTTGAATGTCTATGATTCTGCACAAGTCTACAATTATTGTTGATATATTTAAACTTATCGACAATTCATCCACGGTTAAAACCGTAAGCTTTCTTGTCGAGTTTTTGGTAAAGGTTCCACTTCAACAGGTGTCTCAGAGTCCTCATAGCCCGCTTATTTATTATAAATATAGCTATATCTTTTATAAGACTATCAGCTAGATCTCTCTATATTGAAATAAGACACCGCTTCTATGAAGTTAAAAATAATTTAAATATAAATCTTGCATTTTATTGTTTAGTTAAAGGTGAATTTGATGCCTTCAGAGGCTAAGATTCTTAAAGATTTAAAAAAATTCGGTCTCACACCTAACCAAGCTAAAATATATTTAACATTACTTCAACAAGGAGGGTTAACGGCTAAACAGGTCAGTATTTTAAGCGGGGTTCCTGAAAGCAAAGTATACGATCTACTCCATCAATTAGAAGAAGCTAAATGGATTGATGTTGAATCGAGTAGACCGGTTAAATTCACAGCTAAACCTCCTTCAGATGTTATTAAAAGTCTTAAAAACAAGAAGATCATCGAGTTAGATGCATTAGAGAAAACATTGATAGAGGAGCTTGAGCCGATTTATTTAAAGAAAAACCAGGCGGAGAAACCTGATATATGGATTCTACGAGGTGAAGAAAAGCTACTACTTAAATTAAAAGAGATGATAAGTAAAGCGGAAAAGAATATATTAATCGCTTTACCTTTAATACTACCAGGAATCCAGGAGATTTTATTCCCTGTTATTCAAACAGCTAAATTGAAAGGAATTAACACGGTTATAGTGATTCCGAAAACAGAAGCTGATAAAATAGTGGATAAAATAAAAACAGTCTCCGATGTTATAACAGTTGAGCAATTATTCGGCGGAGGGGTTATAGTAGACCAGAAAGAAGTGTTGATAATATTATATGAGCCGCTTCTAGGAATATGGTCAGATCACGCTGGACTAGCTCAAGTAGCAGCCGGTTACTTTAACTATTCTTGGGGTAAAAAAACTAGTTAATCGTAAAACGTAATTTTAATATAGACGGATTGATGCAGATGTGGGAGTATGTTTCACTGGCAGTGTTATCCGCTTTTCTATTCGGTGTAGGAAATCTACTGCAAAAGAAGGGTTTAACTCAGCTACCTGTTTTAAAAATCAGAGATTTTTTAAAAAATTTTATTCATGTAATCGCGAATCTTATAAAAAATTTTTACTGGTTAACAGGGATGATAATCGGAGTTCTCGCATGGTTCATTTATGTGGAAGCTTTAACTATGGGGGACCTCATAGTTGTTAAACCGATTATAAACTTGAATCTTGGAGTGATAGTTTTTCTCAGCGTATTATTTTTAAAAGAGAAGCTTAAAAAATATGAGACCCCGCTTATATTCTTAATTATATTAGGCGTGTTACTTTTAAGTTATGATTCGAGAACAACTGGTTCAACAATATTTAACAGTGAATTCTTAATCGGGTTAATAATATTGTTAACAGTGTTAATGGTGATTTTAAATATAGCTAACAGTCGAAGAGAATACACTATTTCGTTAAGCGCTGGTTTAGCCTACGGGATAGCTGAAGTCTTCACGAAATGGCTGAGTGTTCAAAGCTTTACGTTAACTCCGTTCCCTGAAAGAATACTATATTTTTTCATCAGCCCTATTTTCTGGTGTCTAGTATTATTTACAATACTCGGATTTATACTAAAACAGACGGCTCTATCTCAAGGTAGAGCCTGCGTCTCCATACCTTTAATCAACGCGTTATCTATAATAATCCCGGTGATGGTTTCAATAGTAGTCTTCGGAGAGGAGATAGTGATTTTATTCAGCGGAGAGTTTATTATACCTTTCTCCCTGTTTCGCTTAACTGGGATAGTTATTATAGTTTTAGCTGTAACACTAATGCATTATACTCGAACAGCCTCCTGTAAACTAGACCGCTGAAACAGATCTAAATCTGATTTAAGCTTTCATTAATCAAGCTTACAGTCTGAGAAGGATTATCTGAGTCGAAGATGCTTCTACCCACTATAATATAAGAAGCACCCGCGCGAATAGCCTCCACACCCTCCCCTCCCTGTACACCAACACCTGGTGAAAGTATAAGAATATTCTTTTTTAACACGTCGCGGACACTCTTAATAATCTGCGGGGATGTGGCTCCTACAATAACACCGTCAGCACCCCATATATTAGCTTTCTCAGCGAATATGAGAAATTGAGGTTTTTGAAAACCTGTCTGCGAGTCCACTACGATTTGGTGGAATCCTTCTGAAGCTCCTGGATGAGACATGTAGACGAGTAGAATCACGCTTCCGTTATAGGCTCGGGCTGTTTCAAAAACCTTATCTAAGCCACCCTTCCAGCCCACGAATGGGTTAGCGATTAAAGCGTCGAATCCAGCGTTAAAAAAATGTTTAGCGATCCATTCATTAGTATGACCTACATCATTTATTTTTACATCTGCGATTACAGGCAGCTTCCATGAATCTATTATATCGATAAGATCTGGGAGGTACTCGTAAACTCCTAGCGGTAGTATCAGCTGATTGTTTATTTTAACACCGGCTATTTTATCCCCTATTTTATTAAGAATGTTTTCAGCTTGCTTAAGTAATTGTTTTTTAATATTCTCCCATTCAGCTTTATTATTTTTTTTAAGCTCGGAGCTTAAATCTAATGCAAGTATTATCTTAGATTTATTAGCCGAGGAGCTCCTTTCAAGTTTGCTGATAAATTTACTAACCATATGCATCCACATGTAAAGCTGTTTTAAAATATGAATCCGCTTGGATTATAATCTACTTCGAATGTAACTCTACGATATATTTTTATTTACCGGTAAATAGTTAAATATTTTCATCACAGGTTAATTGAAGCGTGAGGTTAAAGTGCCATATTATATTAAAGGATTCTTACTGAGTAGGTTACTGGTATTTATATCAGCGTTGCTTATACCTGTTTATTTTATTATACTCATTTTTTTAAGTAATACGCAAGCCCTCTCTTATACGCTGATACCTAACATCTACTTAACTGTTTTTTTCAACTTTATAGTAACACCTATTATATTATCGTCTCCCTGGTGGATTCTCCTATATACTTTTAGGAATAGATTAGCGAATATGATTAGTATATGGGCAGAGAGAATATCTATTGTACCGTTAAGATATTTAATATTCTACGGGGTTAACACGGTAATAGTCGCAGGTTTTTTCATTCTACCCTTCATATCCCCGGCTCTTTCAGCGTTCACAGCTGTGGCTGTGAGCTGGCAGTTAATAGCTAGTAGAGAAGAGTTATGGGTTAAAGATCGGAAGATTCTAGTAGCGGTGTCAGCGGTAATCTTCGCAGCCTTCTTATTTCTACCTGTCTTAGTATCCTATTTCTTCTATCAATCATATCTGCCTTTAAGCGCATGGATACTTGAAGTATGGCAGAGAGCTGTCGGCTTCATCTACGCGTTTTCAATATGGGTTGTTAACTCTCTTACTATAGGGTCCACTGTATGGTTTATTTATAATTTAGTTGTTAATAAAAAATTAAGCGACGCTTTTGTAGGCTCAAATAATTGGATAAAAGTTCTCGAAATATTATTGTTTATTATATTCGCTTATCTTTGGATCCCGCAGCTTGGAAACATGGGTTATGTGATAGATTATATTAATATAATCAGTTTGTTTTTAATGGCTGTTTTAATAATTTTAAAATTGAAATTTAATGTCGTAGAAGGTAATTTCTCTCTTTTCGGCGTGATTGTCGCAGCCGGGTTTATTACAGTAGACCTATTATACAGGTTTAATATTATTATATTAACCGGGAGCTTAGTGTTCACTTCTATAATCTTTATCGCCTCTTTCATATATGCTTTCGCAAAATCTAGCGATGAAGTTTACTCATTCAGGTGAAGTTTTAATCTTTTTTCTAACTGGTTTTTTCACAAGGGATTTCCCAGGTTCCATATATATTTGAGGCTTAGCTTCTTCAATTACCGGTGTTTTAGAGAGCTCGGCTAGAGTAGTGTTTAATTTTTCGCTTAAACGAGTTTCTAATACATTTAATTTCTCATCTTGGGATTTAGAGAACTCTAAAAGTTTTTTTTCAAGTACGCTTTCAAATATTTCTTGAACAGTTTTCTTCAAATCAATTATTGATGTATCTGATTGCTTTAATTTTTCTTCAATGTTTCTGGTTATTGTAGTGATAGCGTTGTTTACCGTTAAGTTAATGTTATCGATTAGATTTCGAAGATTCCTCTTATATTCTTCTTGGATTAGTTTAAAATTTTCAAACAGTGTTCTAACAGTGCTAGTTTGGTCTAAAAGTTTACTTATATCCTCGATTATCTTTTTAACGTCTATGTTAAGGTTACTTATATTATCGTTAAGCTTGTTGAAGTCAAGGTTTTTAAACTTTGAAGCTATTTTTTCAAACTGTAAACTTGCTTCCGAGATTCTTTCATGGAGATCTGATAAAGTATAAACTTGGTCTTTAAACGTTGTTGACAGATTAGTTATATCCTGTGAGATTGTTTTTAACAGTGCTTCCTGTTCTTTAGTTACAGATGATTCTTTTAAAGGAGTTATTTTAGCTTCAACTATCCTATCCTGCCTAGAATCTGGTTGCATTAAAGCTGACTTACTGTTTTTTATTTCCGCTAATTCTTTAAGCAGAGGTGTTGATTCCTCAGATATGTCTTCGACTATGATTTTAGCTTCTTCGAGAGGCTGCGAAGCAACTAAGTATTGGAATATGTTTAAAGCTAAAGTTGAATGATGCTTAGAGTTGAATCCCCCTAGCAGTCTATCTCTGAATATCTCATAGGTTCCTATCCCGATAGCCTTACCTCTGCCGTAGTTTGATAAAACCATAATCGGCGCGCTTGGAGGATTAGATGTTTGGTTTGATTTAAAGAGTATCTGAGCCTCACCGGTGACTGTTATACTGCAACCCGCTCGATAGGAAATAGAGGCTACGCCTCTTGTTATGTCATGAGGGGTTACCTGCTCAAGAACAGGGACTGTTTCCATTCCTAAATTATATTTCTGATCAACCACCTGATCTGAGTTAAACAGGAAGCCTAATAGTTGAGCGATCTTGTTTAAATTAGTCATATGCCCGCTATCGCCGCCTGCGTCTGACATTAGAACGAGGCTTCCACCGTCATACACGTATTTTAAAATATCATCTATTTCAGAGGCTCTAAACTTGGACATATCCGGGCCGGCTATTACGAGCACATTATATTTTTTAAGTTTCTCATATGTTAAAGGGAAATCTGTTAAAGCTATGCATTCGAAATTATTTTTCTCAAGTAATTCTTTAAGACTAGTGTATGTTGTGTTAATACGCCCACCCTCATTATGAGACTCATCGAAGCAGATTAAATTTTTAAAATTCATTAAGACACCTAAACTGGGTTTTAATTAAAGCTTATACTTATTTTTATATAGAAATAAACGTTAAAGGATTTCTATTTTCTCTATTACTCCACCGCATACTATTTTAATATTCTCACATGCTTTTCTAACAGCTGAAACTATTTTATCCATGCTAACACCGGGTACACTATAACCTAAAATCAGGATTCTACTTGTATTGGATTCTATTTTACTAAGCTCAGAGTCTCTGTAAGGGTATACGCACACTATTTTCTCTTTATCTGAGACGACTATCTCGTTTCCGTTAAGGTTTTCATAATCTTTCATGCCGATTCCTTTAAATACATCGCGGTTAGAAGCGAATCTAACAGTTAACGGGAATGATAGTTTACTATAATCGTATCCGCTTAAAGCTATAAATGTTTCAACAGAAGCGAGGTTGTAAGCGTCGACGGCTGGCGATATTCTCGGAAAAGGCTTGTTTGAAAGCACCCTTCTAACCAACGCTTCACCAGCAGGTCTTATCTTAGTCGGATCTATTCCAATCCTCCAATAGAAGTCTCTGTAACATCTAGTTATAGGCTCATATTTGATGTTATCAATTGTGTAATTTTCAAGAATTCTTTTAATTATTTTTTGTTTCATCTCTTCTAGGATAGGATTCCACTCGCTGTTTTTAATATTCGAAACCACACCGGCTGCAATTGATAAATCAGGGTGTTTCGATTTAACATTCTGATCCCATGTTAAAATAGTATTATAATCCATAGCTGATAAGAATTATATAGTGAGTTAAAAACTTTATTATAATCTTTAACCGGTGTTGATGTCAACTACCCTCCGAGTAAAATTCGGGAGCCGCTTTGAGGTGATCTTATGAATACTATCTCTGAAGGAGACTATGTGCTTTTAGTAACAGATTATAAGAAAAGATGGCTTGTAAAAGTTCAGAAAGGTAGAGAACACCACACTCATAGAGGTGTGATAAAACACGATGATCTAATAGGAAGAGAATATGGTTGTAAAGGATATACAAGCCTTGGAGTTGAGTATACTGCGTTTAAACCTGTTTTAAGCGATTTAATTTTGAAAATGCAACGCTCCACGCAGATAATCTACCCTAAAGATGTCGGTGTTATACTGGCTTACACTGGTTTAAGCGACGGTCACCGGGTTGCAGAGGCGGGTGTGGGAAGCGGGGGTTTAACTATTTATCTAGCTAACGCTGTTAAACCGCATGGTAAAATATACGGTTATGATATTAGAGATGAGTCTCTGGCCGCGACTGAGAGAAATTTAATCGAATATGGGCTTTCAGCTTATGTTGAACTTAAAAAACATGATGTATGCGAAGGGTTCTTGGAAAAAGAGCTTGATGCTATTATACTAGATTTAGCTACACCCTGGCTTGTTGTTGATAAAGCTTATTCAGCGCTTAAAGGAAGCGGTATACTGGTAAACTATTCTCCGACCGTGGAGCAGACACAGAAAGCTGTTTATGCGATGGAGAGATCAGGGTTTAAAGATATTAAAACCTTCGAATGCATATTAAGAGAGATTATGGTTAGAGAGGATAAAGGAACAAGACCTGCTACTCTAATGATAGGTCACACAGGATATATAAGCTTCGGCCGGAAAACATTATAATCTATTTTAAAGGAAGATAATTATGTTTCACAGCGCCTTCAATCCTACTATTCACGTCAACGATTATATTAGGCCAGATTCTAGCGTTTTTAATAATCGAGTTATTTTTAATTAAAACATTAGCCCCTATTATACTGTTCTCTATTATAACATTCTCTTCTATCACTGTGTTCTCCGCTATAATAGAGTTGATTAACGAGCAGTCTTTGTTAACAGTGACATTCTCGTATAACATGCTGTTCACGACTCTACAATTATCTTTTACAATGCTTTTATCAAGTATTATCGAAGATTCCACGGTTGCTTTAACATCGATTATCGAAGAGGCGGCTGTATAAGATACCCTGTCTATATTACTTGAAGCTGAGATTATTTTACCTTGATTACTCTCTAAAACCCACTTGTTCGCTTCAAGATAATTTTTGAAATCACCTATATCCACCCAGTAAGAGGAGTTTTTAAATCCTGCAATTTTCTTACCATGTTTTAAAAGTATAGGGAAAAGTTCACCTGTGTGATCTATAAATTTATTTTCTTCGATAGGATCTAAAGCATTCTTTTTAAAAACGTATATTCCAGTAGCGATATAGGTTTCTTTTAACCCCATATCTTTAGGTTTCTCTATTAGAGATATTATATAATCGTTTTCATCGATTAAAGGAACGCCGTAAAGCCAAGGGGTTTTAGATTTCACGAGCAGTATCGTAGCATCCGCGTTTTTTCTTTTATGAAACTCTGAAAGCTCTTTCAAGTTGACGTCGGAGAGATTATCGCCTAGGAAAACTAGAAAATCATCGTCAATGTTTTTAGAAGCGTTTTTAATACAAGCCACACCCCCCAGCCGTTTCTCCTCCCAAATATATTTGATACGCAGCCCCTTATATTCATCCCCGAAAATGGATTGTATCCGGTTGAAGTCTTTATTAGCTGCTATAATCACTTCATCGATGAAATTAAAAGAGGATAAGTGATCTAATATGAACCCTAGTATCGTAGTATTATATATTGGGAGAAGCGGTTTCGGCCTTGTATATGTTAAAGGTCTAAGTCTAGTTCCAAAACCGCCTGCTGGGATTATAGCCTTCACCAATTTCACCCTGAAATTTAAAAATAATAATTAAAAATAGGGTTTCAAAACAATATAATCTTTTTTAATACTCAGTAAACTAAACATTAATATACTTGTTCAGCAGCT
>JAHQXC010000094.1 GCA_029856525.1 Candidatus Odinarchaeia archaeon | reverse complement strand
GATGCCTAGATGGGAGAGGGATATTCTAATTCAGATGCTTGACTTAATTGACCCTCACGCAAACTACGCGGAGACATTAGAGGAGGAGGTTATCTATCCGTATGATATGAGTGTTAACAGGATGAGAGCTTTTAACGACAGGGTTTACGCTGATAAACTTGTTGAAAGCATTCTTAAAAATATGTTTTAATCATATTTTCACCGGTTTCCCTAGCTCAGGTTTAATAACAGGTTGGTTTAATGTTTTCTCGAATAAATCCGGGTGCTCTGTGTGAACTGGAATCACTTTATCCGGTTTTATCTCTTTAATGATGCTTGTAATCTCGTCTCCGGATGCGTGCCCTGAAGCGTGTAATTGCTGGAATTTAAGTTTGAAGTGTGTTATCCAATTGTTCATAACCTCTGCTTCAACATCTTCTTCCGAGAACGGTTCGCTCATCGAGTGGATGAATAGGCTTCCAGGCTCAGGTTTAATATCGATTAACTCGGTGAAAGCGTAGAATGATAAGTGTAGTAGATAGTCTTTTTGTCTCCGGCTTATCTCTTCAGCGGTCACCATTTTATTCATGAACTGTCTCTCCCATTTATAATAGTCTTTTTCATCATAGCTTCCACTCGCCTTCCTCTTATAGTAGACTAGGATATTGCTGTCTTTCAATGGGTCTGGGATTTTAAGCTTCTCTTTAACTTTACTGAATAAGTAGGCTGTTTTAGGCTGTATGACGAGTATACGCGAGTTTCTGACAGCTATCTCGTATAATGTTCTAAAACGGTCTATGTCTCTACTATAAGAGGTTGCTAAAACCAGTTTATCGTTTTCTTCAACTAGACGGGAGCCTAATTCTAGAACCTGGTTTTCCGTGTATAATTTTCTATTCTCCTCGGGGGTTACTCTCGTCCCCTCTGATATTAAAACTGTAAGCTTGTTTTCACAGGCTTTTTTAACGAATTCACCTGTCATTCTACTCATAGGGCCGTGTCTACGCATATCACCTGTATAAGCTAATACGCCTTCAGGTGTGTGAATTAGAAAACCGTAGGCTCCAGGTATGGAGTGATCTACGTGTATAGGCTCCACTTCTATATTATCAGCGACGCTTATCCTCTCCCCTGATTTAAATAAACGGTACTCGTGTTCACCGTAGTATGTGACCGGGCTTGTCTCCTCTTCAACGTCTATGAATACTTTAGCTCCATGCCCGCAGTAGACAGGTATCTTCGGATCTATGAATTTTATATGGTTTATGTGATCGAAGTGAGCGTGTGATAGGAGGACGGCGTCCACGGTCGGCTGCTGGTATTCTAAATCTGTTTCCTTCAACATCTCCTTCGAATATAATCCTTTTATTCTCGGTAGGAGGTTGAACTCAAAGTAGTCTCTGCAGCCGCTTATACTTCTAGGCTGAAGCCAGCCTGTGAAATATTCTTCACCGAATTTAAAGGATTCCCCGAAATCTAGAAGGAGTCTACTATTCTTATATTCTAGGAGGATTTTATTACCCCCTATCTCTCCTACTCCCCCATAGAATATCAGTTTTATCATCGTGAATTTTATTTACAGGATTTTAAGTTTCTAAGACTTCGATTATTTTATGTTTTGATTTTAAACCTTTAATAATCTTGATATTAGATGTGGATGTTTTGAAAAATTTAGCTATCTTTTTAATTAACTCTTTATTAGCTTCCCCTCTCTCAGGTTTAGAGTTTAAGCTAACGGTGATTTTATTACCTTCAACTATCATATTACCTTCGTTGAATTTAACTTCAACTTCATAAATCATATAAATACTTCCCCCAGTTTTTCTCTTAGAGCTTATTTTATTAGACTCGGTTTTGAGAGGTGTTCTGTCTTCTAATTATCTGGGTGAGCGCTCTCTCATGTATTTTAAGATCTTTTTCACTGTGTAAGACGAATCTGATTCTTTTAACATATTTCAACTCTGGGATTAATTCCATGACTGTTTTGAATGCGACTTCAGCAGCCTCCTCTACAGGATAGTTGAACACGCCTGTTGAGATAGCTGGGAAAGCTATTGAATCTATTTGATGTTTTTCAGCGAGTCTAAGCGCGTTCCGGTAGCAGTCTGCTAGAATCTTATCTTCAGGTTTATCAACACCGTACACTGGGCCTAAGCAATGGATTACATATCTGTTCGGGAGATTATATCCTCCTGTAATCACCGCTTCACCTGGTTTTATCGGCGCTAACAGTTTACACTCTTCTTCAAGCCCAGGTCCAGCTGCTCTGTGAATCGCTCCTGAAACACCGCCCCCTCTTTTAAGCTGCGCGTTAGCAGCGTTCACTATAGCTGTGAAACCATGCTGGGCGGCTATATCTCCTTTAACGCATTCCACTATAATATTAGAAATTTTAACCTGCATAGTCGCCTCTTACATGTTAAAGTTAATTTAATATTTATTCCACCATATATTTTAAGCTTAGAGTCTAGGAGAGTTATGTACCATAAAGCTTAAAATATGCGGTGTCTAAACGAGAATACAAGTTAACGGGACCGTAGCTCAGCTTGGTTAGAGCGCACGGCTGATAACCGTGATGGTAAACTAATTATTTACCTCGGTAAAGGTCCGGGGTCCAAATCCCCGCGGTCCCACCATTCCATTATTTAAGGGAGATATATCTCGGAGATGATTCTTGTTTTAGATTCTTCGAGTAGTTGACGGTATTTTAAAGTGACATCTACATAGTATCTTGTCATTCTCGAGAGAGATGTTAAATAAACGCTGAATTCTTCCCCTCCATTTATATCCGGTGTGTTAAAAGGGTTGAGTGGTTTAACTCCTTCACGGCTGGTTATAGAAACTGAGCCGTTTACATTCGAAATCGGCTTGCCGCTTTTATTAACTATTTTCAAAAAAAGATTCGGTTTACCGTCGAATTCTTTAAAATAAAACTCTAAATGCACGCATCTATCGCTTTCACTTTTACAAGACCTGTGTTTCATAGTCGGTATTCTAATAACAACATATATGAGAATTACCGAGATAGATAGGAATAATATGATTAGAATAATTGAGAGCAATATATCCCCCTCTAAATATTTTAGCGAGATTGTTTAATATAAAATTTTATACTCGGAATCCCGGATTGAACTCAGTGTCTTATAAGACAACTAGGGGTGGCTTTTAACTTTATCAGCGGGAAGGTTACTTGCTTTATAGAAAACTGTTTTATAAATAAGCGTTTTATTATATCAGCCATCGGCTGTTATCTATTATTTTATGTTCATCCAACCAGACGGTTACATTTGGTAGGATGAAGTCTATGTGAATATCTGCTTTATTTGAGCCGCCGAAGTGGCTGTTATCACCTATAGCTATGTGAACAGTCCCTTTTATTTTTTCAGCTTCCAGGATGTTATCGGTTCTCGCCGCTTTAGGGTTCGCTCCTATCCCGAACTCTGCGATGCATCTTCTAGCTTTAAAATATTCTTCAGAGCCTGGTTTATCTAATCCGAGTAGTTTTCTAAAATACCCGCCTACTCTACCTCCACCGCTGATTTCTTTAACGTAACCTTCTTCAACGGTTAGCTTCATATCCTCTGTTAGATTAGGATACCAGCCTTTCAGCACATAGAGTACTCCGCTAGCCGTTCCCTCTATCGGAGCACAGTAAACCTCCCCGGCTGGGAGATTACCCCAACACCCAGGGTTAGTGTATAAGCCGTCGTCGACTATAAAACTTCTGGAACCTTTCTCTAAAGTAAGATTTACTCCTTCAGTTGAGGTTACCTTTATCCGGTTTGCTTTACCCGCCTCCGCGGCGAGTCTACGCGCCTC
>JAHQXC010000032.1 GCA_029856525.1 Candidatus Odinarchaeia archaeon | reverse complement strand
ATAAGAATCTTAACAGGGTTTTCAATATACTCGGCGAGCTTGTCTTAAACGCTGTTAAAATTATTTCAACGCTTAAAGGCTTATTAGTGTTAATTCAAGGTGTTATTGAAGAACCGGCTAAGCTGGTTGAAAAAGATGTTTTCACCCGTCTGGCTTTATCTAACGTGTACTATTTTATGGGGCTTGTCGACCGGCTGCTTCGCCTTATAAAAGATTTTGAAAGTGTTGAGAATACTTCTTTTCGAAGTGTTTTAGCTAATACTATCGACTCCGGGTTTAAAGTTTTCATTGAACCTTTAAATAATCTTAGAACCGGGCTGGAGCGATTTGAACGTTTTCTAACTGAGCTCAAATCTTCTAAATAGTTTAACCAGCCTGCTTCTTATTTAAATCTCTCACATAGTTTAGTAACCCGCCTGCTAGTATTATTTTCACTTGGCGTGGTGTTAGATCATGTTTCACTTTGAAGATTAACTTTTCACTCACGTCTACGGCTTCTAAGATTTGAGCTCCGCTAGCTAACTGTGCTCTAATATTTTTCATGCTGACTATGTCTCCTTGTTTTATTTTATTATAATCCGGGGGATTCACTAACTGTAAGGGTATCACGCCGAAGTTTACGAGGTTGGCTTTATGGATTCGCGCGTATGATTTCGCTATTACAGCTTTAACTCCAAGATACATTGGAGCTATCGCAGCGTGCTCTCGACTTGAGCCTTGACCGTAATTTTCCCCTGCTAGTATTAACCCTCCTTTCCTTTTTTTCACCCTGTCTATGAAGGTTGGATCAATGTTTTTAAACACGTATTCGCTTATCGCAGGTATATTGCTTCTTAAAGGCAGTGTTTTCACACCGGCTGGTAGAATATCATCTGTTGATATATTATCTCCAAGCTTTATCAATATCTCCATGTTGATTTCATCCGGTAACGGTGTGTTAACAGGTATAGGTTTAATGTTCGGTCCTCTTATCACCTGGATTTTAGATGGATCAGACGGTGGTTTCACTATTAAATTATCGTTTACACGGATTCTGGTAGGTAACTTTACAGCAGGGTATTCTCCTAGCCTTCTAGGATCTGTTATCTCCCCGTATAATGCGGCGGCTGCAGCCGCTTCAGGGCCTGCTAGATAAACCTGAGCGTCCTCTGTTCCACTTCTACCTTTAAAATTCCTGTTAAACGTTCTAAGAGAGACTCCTCCGCTTCTAGGCGCCTGCCCCATGCCGATGCATGGCCCGCAGGCTGATTCTAGTATTCTCGCTCCAGCCGCTATTAAATCAGCTAGAGCACCGTTTCTAGCTATCTCCTCTAATACTTGTTTCGAACCAGGTGATATGGTTAAACTCACATCCGGGTGTATGGTTTTACCTTTAAGTATCGCTGCCACGATCATTAAATCTTTCAGTGATGAATTAGTGCAGCTTCCTATCGCAACCTGGTCGACCGGTGTCCCCTCTACTTCACTTATTTTTTTAACGTTTCCAGGGCTGTGGGGGAGGGCGATCATCGGTTCTAATTCATCTAACTTCACTGTCATATATTCATCGTACTCGCATCCAGGGTCGGCTTCCAACTTCACCCAGTCGCTGAGCCTTCTCTGAAGCTTGAAGAAATCTCTTGTAATCTCATCTGAAGGGAATATTGAACTGGTGGCCCCTGTCTCCGCTCCCATATTCGCGATCGTCGCACGCTCATAAACGTCCAGGTTTTTGACACCATCCCCGTAGTATTCGATTATCTTTCCAACTCCTCCTTTCACGTTTAGTCTCCTTAAAACCTCTAATATCACGTCTTTAGCTGAAACCCATGGTTTTCTCTCCCCTACTAATTCCACGCCTAAAACCGCGGGTGTATTCAAATAGAATAAGCCTCCGCCCATCGCTACAGCTACATCTAACCCGCCGGCTCCTATGCCTAGCATTCCCACACCGCCGCATGTTGGTGTATGTGAATCTGAGCCTAGTAGGGTTTTACCAGGTTTACTGAAGCGTTCTAAGTTGACTTGATGGCATATACCGTTGCCGGGTTTCGAGAAATACACGCCGTATTTAGCGGCTACGGTTTGCAGATATTTATGGTCGTCTGCGTTCATGTAATCTGTTTGAAGCGTGTTATGGTCGATGTAGCTTACTGAAAGCTCTGTTTTAACTTTATCTAAGCCTAATGCTTCGAATTGGAGATATGTTAGTGTCCCTGTAGCGTCCTGGGTTAGTGTTCGATCTATTCTTATACCTATTTCTTCTCCTTTAACCAGGCTGCCCTCTACTAAATGTTCTTTTAAAATTTTATAAGTTAAATTTAACGGCATGTTTTAAACCTATTGTCTAAACTATTTTTAACACTGTCGCTTTATAGTAATGTTAGGCTTCACATGGTCTTCTCATATAATTTCTCTTTAAACTTAAGTAACTCGTCTTCTAAATCTCTTCTCCCAGTGTACTTTATTATCATCGTTAACGCGTTGAAGATCCAATCCGCGTAGTTTAATAATTTTCTGAAATCCCCTGGCTCGAAGCCGTCCGGGTGCTCTTCTAACACGCCGGCTAAGTATTCTAAGGCTGCTTTGCTTTTAACACTCGAGTATGGTAGCTCTACTAGACTGTTTTCAATAATCTCGCTTATACATTTCAGAAAACGGCTTCTATTATCTATTTTCCGGTCTTCTATTAACCCGGTTAACCTGTTTAACAGTTCAGGTTGAATGCTCGTATACGCTGATATTCTTCCTTTATCAGTGACTGTTAAAACACTCTCGTTTATGTTTATATAGCCTTCCACTGCTAGTTTTAAAACCAGGCTTCCAGGGTTTAAAGCTTTTAAAATTATGTTATACGCTTCTACAGGTTTTTTCTCAGCTTCCAGTTTCAACATTAAAGCAGCTAGATGCTTGCATATTTTTCTTTCTTTAACCGCTTTAAACCTCCAGTACTCGCAGTCGCAGCTCATATAACCGTTTTCCATAACCTGGATTTCATGTTCTCTTCTACCTGTCGAGCTTAAAACAGATGCTTTTAACATATTCGCTTCGCATCTAATATTCTTCACCATTGTTAAACTAATCTTCTCAGCGTTAAGCCTGGTTGTATAATCAACTCTATCTTTTAAAACTTCTTTAACGGTTTTAAACTGGAGAAGCCGGTTTAATCTCTCTCTCTTCTCTACGGGGTTCTGCCGGTAATAAAGTGATTTTTGAAAGTGTTCTATTAACTGTTTCACGCTGACAGCCCCGTATAATGCTATTAAATATAATAGCATATACTCTAAGCCACTGTTTTCTACGAGTATGCTTTTCAAATACTCGTATCTTGGGAGAAGCTCTCCTCTAATATTTTTCTTAAAGAAGTGTTTTTCAGCTCTCTCTTTTTCCACGCTGTCTTCGACTAGTATTATACCGTAGGCTTCGCGATCATACTTATAGTTTCCAGCTTTACCGAGTATGCTATGAACTATATTCGGGTTTAATAACTCTGCTTCTCTTCTATTTTTTTCAGCTCGCATACTCTTATAGATGTTTTTGAAGACGATTACGCGTGGATGCATGTTTACAGCTGAGCTTATTTCAGGTGTTGAAACCACTATCTTCAATATTCTAGCGTTGAATAACTCTTCAACCACCAGTTTTTCAAGTGATGTTAAACTAGGAGTGTGGAAGCCTATCCCTCTTTTAATATAATAGCTTAAATACTCTCTCGTATACGTGTTTTCACCTTTCTCTCTCAGCGTGTTTAACTTTATCTGAATCTCGTTTACCGCGCTTCCGCTTACTAAATTTTTAAAATATTTTTCTAATTCACTGCATAACTGTAAAACCTGGTTTAACCCGGAGGTGAACACGATCACCTGCCCGTTGGTTTTAACAGTCTCCTCTATTATATTTTTTAGAACACGGTTATCTTCGTCTATTAATACACTGTAGCGGACTGGTAGAGGCGTGGTGAATATTTGAGCGAGCTCAGCGTTCAACCACTCTGAGATCTCGAAAGCGTTGCCTACTATATCAGATAAATAAATGAACTGGGCGCCGCTAAACCGGTTTACTAAAACTATGATGAGATTCTCTAATAAGCCTCCTTTCTCATGCTGTCCGAGTAACTGGAATTCATCTAATATAATCAATGACACATCTTTAAACCAGCTGTAACCTACTAGTAGCGCTGAATCCATTTCTTTAAAAGTTGAGATGATAATGTTAGCGTCAGCTAGCCTGCTTGAATCCAGCTCGTTTAATCTTACAATATTTACTCCTAAAACCGTGTAGACTCGATTCAAATACTCGTTCACTTCGTCAGCTTGACTTCTTAAAGGGACGAGTATCAGCGCCTTAGATTTAGGCTCCCTTAACGCCATAGCTAAAGCCGCTATATAGCTTAACAGTGTTTTACCTGATGAGGCTGGAGCGCATATGAAAATATTTTTTCTACGGAAAACTCCTTTTCTAACAGCTAACTCCTGTACAGGTGTTAAACTTTCAACACCTATCTCTATAAGCCTTCTTATAAGCCTTGGATCAACTCCAGCTACTTCAAGTATTTTCAAACTCATAGAGTAACCTCGATTAACACTCGAGTTTATTCATAGAACACCTCTTTACCCTGATCCGAGAGGCTTTAATCTACTGAAATCTCTTATAACCCCTATATATTTTAAACAATTCTCAAGGATGCGCGTTCACTCTCAACTACAGTGTTATTTAAAAGCTTACGATCTTTTTAACCGTATATATTACGATCTCTAAAGCTGTGGACTCCTATAATCCCATGTTTATGTGAAATATTGCTTCGCTGGGCATGTCGACCAGCGGTTTTATACGCTGTGTTAACATTTAACTTATTATATGAATCTGGTGTTGTGAGCTGTGAGATTTAACGGTGTGACGGTTATATTATCGTTTTTCTCTCTTACTCTGGTTTTCTGCTCTTCAACATTAGCTTAGAGTATCGCTTTCACCTTGTGTTTTCCGGGTATTGTAGAATTCGCCTTTTCATAGAATACTATATTCGCTTTCTCATGGTTTGTGAATGTTTTTATTGATATGTTTCTAAACTTATATTTATGTGTGCTTTCAGCGGTGTGGCTGCGCCTTTAACTGTTGAAAGGTTTTTGAACCTGGTTTTGAAAATTTTTAAGTGTAAGCTGGGTTTTCTGCCTGCTTCTATTATTCTCTTCGGTTCTGCTGTTAAAGGAGGTTTTAACGATAGGGTTAGTGATGTTGACCTTCTTATTGTTTTAGATGACGGTGTTGGTGGAGGGGTTAGGCGTGCTGCTTTATCTTTAATGTTTTCTGTTCAGAGATTTTTCTTTAAATTAGACTATTCTAGTTTTCTCGACCGGTTGCTTTATTTTTTCGAGGCTGGGACCGGTTTATTTAAATCTTTTTTTATATGTTTTGAACGTGATCTTTTTTCAAAATGTTTTCACAGGGTTTTCAACGTGAACAGGTTTTTATCCTGTTTTATCGCTCCAGGGCGGCTTGTTTTAAACTCTGTTTTCTCTAATTGCCGTGTTCTTTACGGTAGAAGCTATGATTTTAAACAGTTTAATGCTGGGTTAAACTTTTTTCAAATCGTTAAATCTTTTATACTGTGTAGTCTCCTATTCTTTTTTTCTATTATCGTTAACTGTTTTAAACCTGCTTGGAGATATTTTTACACGTCTGTTAAATGGTCTCTGCTTAACTGTTATTTTTATTTGACGGGGCGGAGTGTTGACGCTAAGACTGCTTTATCTTTTTTCAAAAAGTTTTTAGATGTTTCTTTTCTGAGGGGATTCTTATTACCTGATTTCAAGGGTTTTTACTTTAATGCTAGAGTTTTTTTTAAACTTTTCCAGTTAATTTTTAATCTTCACTTTAAGGCTCCTAGACTTGTCTTGAGTAATCTATCTTAAAACTTTCTTCTATTTTTTAAATTTTTTATAATCGTTTAACCATATTATTTTTAAACAGGCTTTAATTTTCACGGTGGTTTAGTTTTGTTTGAAGCTGATTTTCTTCCTTTAGGGATAGAGGGGCTTGACGCTGCGCTTGGAGGGGGTGTTCTCAGGAACGGTGTGGCTCTTATCTCATTTGACCCTGGTTCAGATGAATTGGTTTTCAGCTCTGAGATTATTAGGAGTAGTCTGCTTAGAGGCGACTATGTGATTCAACTAGACTTTGATCACGCTTTCGAATACTCTTTGAACAGTGTTATCGGTTTAGGTGTTGAATCCGATTTTTTAAGGGATGAGTTGAAGGCTATATGTGAGTCTGGTAGGTTTCGCTTCATCGACTGTTTCACCGGTGAGCTCTCTCAGGATAAGGTTAAGTCGACTTCTTTCACAGTTGTTTTAGATAACCCTTATAATCTTTCTAAGCTTTTATTCGCTATGAAGCAGGTGCGTGAATCTATTCCAAGCGGTTTCACGGTTAGATGGGTTTTCTCTAATTTAACTTCTCTGAGCATTAATCTACCTGTTCAGGATATTATCCGATTCTGTAGATCGGCTTTCCGGATTCATAAACAGTTTAACGATCAAGCTGTTTACTATGTTAACAGGGGGGCTCACTCGCCTGAATTTCTATCTATGATATACCAGCTTGTCGACGCGGTTGTAGAGTTGAGGATTAGAGAGTTGAATAACCGTGTTCTACGCTTTCTCCGCGTTGTTAAAAACCAGTTTAGAGATCACATCTCCTCTGATCTAGCTTATAAAGTTGATAGGGGTAGAATTATAATAAGCTTGCTTAAATAGTTTAACTTGGCGGTGTATTCTATGAGCTCTGATACAGAGTCGCTTAGCTTGAAGTTGAAGGAGGCTGGCGGGGTTATTCAAACCATGCTTTCTAAGGCTTCTAGTATTCTACCCGGCTCCTCTGAGATATTAGAGTTTATTAAACTTTTAGCTAACGATGTTGAAAAACTAGGTTTAGAGTTGAAGATAGCTGTGGAGTCGACTAGCGGTGTTAAAGGCTTATTCGGTGCTAGGAAGAAGTCTGTTAGACTTCTCTCAGAGAAGCTTAGTAGACTTGAAGGTAATATGCTTGAAGCTCAGGCTAAGATCTACGGTTACTGCTTGGATTATCTGGCCGGCTTAGATGAGTCTCTTAAAAGTGTTGAACGCGATTTCACGCTTATACGAGAGGAGACGGCTAAACGTGGAATGAACTGGAGTGTTCTCGTAGAATTCGAATCTAGGCTTGGAGCCTTGAAATCTGAGCTGCTTAAATTATTAGACTATCTTGGTAGATTAAAAAATTCTAATGTTTTTAATATTATAGAGCTTTCAACTGTCACTGATAATATTATAGGCTGGCGTAGCAGTCTAGAAGAGTTTAAGAGGAGTTTAGATGAGCTGGAGCGTCGGATAGCTTTCAGGAACCTCGTTTACGTGAAGGTTATGGATGTTCAAGGCGGTGTGGACGCTCGGAAAGCTGAGTTTTTTAAGACTATAGGATTAGACTTTCAAGCTTTTCTAGATAGGTTGGCGTCTAGAATAATCGTTGAGGATACGGAGCAACTATTTTTAGAGGAGGCTCTTCAACTACTAGACTCTATAAGCGAGTGTTTTAGGAATCTCGGCGAGATCGTCTTTCTACTCCAGGATGCCGGTATCCCTTTAAACATTGTTTTAGAGCAGCCTGATGTTAAAAACTCTTTGACTCTTTTCAAAATAATATTAGAGAAGTTTAGAGTAGGCTTCAGAGAATACGTGGAGCAGGAGTCTCTTTTCGTCGATAAGCTTAGATTAATCTGCTTGGAGGTTCACACAGCTGTTAAAAGTATTCTCTCCTATCTTGACCGGTTGGGTGACGTTTATAGAGATTTCAGGAACCGTATTCTAGGTGTTATCTCATCTTGGCTTCTCAACTTTAAAGAGAAGGGTGGCTGGGATGGTGTTAGAAGGCTTTTAATCACGTTAGAGAATTTTCTTTTAAACCATTACCCTGCTATCACCGAGTGTATTAGGAATAGGCTTAGAGGTGTTAATTCGAATACTATTCGCGGAGCCGCTTTATTTCAAAACTGTATTCCAGGCGAATACGCTAGGGAACAGTTTATCTATGATACGATTCTCCCGCTTATTCTAGAGGGTGAGGGTGTTAACGTTTTAATGAATGTTCTTCGAGCATACGGGGAGAGGGGCTGGGTTAAACGAGCTGAGGTTAAGAATATCTCCAGTGAATATATCGAAGACTATATTAAAAATAATTCTTCTATTAGACTTGTGAGAGTTGACGGCTATGAGATTTTATTCTCTCCTGAGATTCTCGTTAAGAAAATAAAGAATGTTTCAAAAGAATCTTTATATAACTACTTTAACAAGTACCTATCTGATAACGAGCTTTGTAGAAGGATATCTGAGGAAGTGTTTAAACATTTCCAGCAGGTTGCATGAATCTTTAAAAAATATCAGGGTTTGATTTAATATGCCTGGTAGAGAGATATTAGTTTTACATGTAGGTCAAGGCGGCAATCAGATAGGCTACAATTTTTGGAAGAGGATTTGCGAGGAGCATGATGTGGATATTCAGAGTAATCAGAGGAGGCCTGAAGCCGAGGATAAAGTTGATTATAAATCTGTTTTCTTAGTGGAGGCTCCGGACGGCTTTCACCCTCGCGCTCTCTTCGTCGACTTGGAGCCTTTAGCTGTAGAATTTCTCGTGAAAGAGAGGAAGCTGGGCTCTTTTTTCTCCGAGGATCTTATGGTTTTAAGCTACTCTGGAGCTCACAACGTGTGGTCTATAGGCTACCAGACCGGTAAGAAGCTTATACCCGTTATCTTAGAGAAGATTAGGGATACTATGCCTGATACGCTTCAAGGGTTTCTCGTGATTCACACGCTTGGCGGTGGAACCGGCAGCGGCTTCGGCTCTCTTATAACTGAGACTCTTAAGAGAGAGTTCCCTGATAAAGGTGTTCTCAACTTTAGTATTCTCCCCTCAGAGGTTAACGATGTGACTTTAGCGCCTTATAACACGGTTTTAAGCTTAAACCATTTAGCTAGATTCTCGGATCTGGTTGTCTTATTCGATAACACCGCTCTTATAAGAATTGTTAAAGACCAGTTGAATTACCCTGTGATCAAGCAGTTCTCGGATCTTAATTTTCTAATCGGACGGGTGATGGCTTCTATTACAGCTTCTCTGCGATTCCCTGGTCCGCTTAACATGGATTTAATGGAGATGGCTCATAACCTTGTAGCTTTACCTGAGACTAAATTCATTATTCCCTCTATAGCTCCTTTAACTAGAGAGGAGAGTGAAATGTCCACTGAACTAGACTTGGTTGAGAGATGCTTCGACCCGACTCATTACATGGTGAACTGTAGCGGTCAGGGTAAAACTATTTCCTCTGTTTTAATGTTTCGAGGTAATATTGCTATAGAGAACGCTTTCACTATTATGAGCGATATTAAAGCTAACGTGGCGTTCGCTCCGGGTGTTCACCCTGATTTAGGTTTAAAATACGGTATATGTGAGAGTGCCCCCGTCGACTTCGACAGGGAGATCTGTCTTTTAACTAATAACACTATTATCGCCGAGCCTTTTACACGTATACTGGAACGTTTCGACTCGCTTTTCAACCGTGACTGGTATATTAACCACTATGTTAACGCTGGTACATCTAAGTCTGCTTTGAAGGAGGCTCGCGATAATTTTGAGAGGATTATTAGAATCTACAGGGAGATTGAGGGTTCTTAACTGTTTCAGGTTGATTTTTTATGAGTGATGAGATCTTCGACGACTTTAATAATACTTTGAACGCTTTAATTCAACGGCTTTCATCTGCTTTAGACCAGTTGATTCTCGAAATGAATAGTATTCTCAGCTTATTCGATAATCATAACGTTGAGCTGGAGCGTTTAAAGCTTTTCTCAGAGAATTTATCTAAAACCGTTTTTTCGAATGTATTCGACGCCGGGCTTCTATCAGATTTAATGAAACAGTTTAAGGATTCTCTGAACTCTTATACTAGTGTTTTCAGAGAGCTTTATGATTCTTATAACCGGCTTGTAGAGGCTTCTAACCTTTTTAAAGAGAATTTTAAATCTGCTTTATCATCTGTTCTAAAAAATTTTACTTTTATGCTAGGTGACTGGAGGTGTGAGCGTAGTCGACTTGTTGAGGAGAGGGATTCTCTTAACAGGGCTTTAGCCGGGCTTCAAGCTGAGAAGGCTACTCTATTAGATGAGAATAAGCGTTTAGCTTCTAATCTTAGAGATTTGCAGGCTTCTTATGATTCTTTGAATACTCGTTTTAACGAGCTGGAGCGTGATTATAATTTAAGCTTGCAGCGGGCTGAGATTCTCCGTGAATCTAATCTTCGACTTGAAAGAGATTTTGAGACTGTGCGCTCGCGTTTTAACGCTGTTATTGAAGGCTTCAACCGGGTTTATAATCTTTTTAAAAATTTTTCTAACAGTGATTTAAATCTGCCTTCATCTCTTTTATTGAAGTCTATTCGCGAACCCTTCGACTTTGAACAGTTGAATATATTTTTTAGAAACTTTGAGACTGTTATCGAACTTGACGGGTCTCTTTTAAAATCTTATGCTCGCAGTAAATCTTTTAAGACTGCTTTAACCGGTAGCTATTACTCTGAGATTTTAAGCCGGGTTTTCAAGAATATTTTAGATGTTGAAGAAGAGAAGTATGGTTTAATTGAGCGTAGAATCTGTGAGGTTGAAGCTTTAATAAACGATTCGCAGCAGTCGCGTTACCTTTACACCGAGCTTTTTAAACCTTTCATTAAGACGGCTCGGAATCTTTTAGCTTCTAATCAATCGCTTTTAGCTGAAGCGGCTTTGCAGATCGCTGAGCTTGTGAAATTTAAATTCGAGGACGCTGATTTGAGGAGGACTCTGATTCGTCGAACCGGGATTAGAGGTTTGAATCTCGACGACTGCGCGGTCGGAGTCTCCGAGATTCCTTTAGACGTTGACGCTGTTAACGTCTCTGTTAATAATCTTCTTGAAGCTTTAAACTCTGAGATATTTGAGAGGAGGCGTGATCTTTCCACTTTCTTCTTCGAGGCTTGGCGTGACGCTGCTTTAAAATACATGTCTGATAATAAGATTGTATGTTACGTGGTTTTATCTATTGTTAAACGCTTGCTTGAGCGGGCTGGTTTAAAAGACTCTGATTTGCATAAGCTTTTTAAGAAGAGTTTAATTCTAGTTTAATTTGTGAAACTATAATTTCATTAATGTTTTAAGATGATTTCTATGGGTTCAGCTAAGATCGCTGAGAGGAGGATTCCTGTTAGAGGTGTTAACTGCGCTAAATGCAGGCTTGACGTGGAGAATATTCTAAGCAGGGTTGACGGTGTAGTTGACGCTAAAATGGATTATATGAGCGGTGTTGTCTCTGTTAAATATGATTACAGCCGTGTGGATTTACCTGTTTTAGAAGATGTGCTCGAAAACTTAGGTTATAGTATCGCTTATAAAGATTATGAGAGCGGTTTAACCAGGCTTAAAAGCTTATTTAGAAAGAGGAGGGTTCTACGCAGGATCGACGATCACACTTTTCCAGGTCTTGTTTTAGAGACTTTTAAGCCTGTTGTCCTCTTAGTTTACGATGGAAGCTGCGGTGGATGTGAGCGTTTAGAGTCTGTTTTAGCTTCTTTAGCCTCGAATTATAAGGGTCGAATCTATTTTTATAAGGCTGACTGTAAGCTTTCATCTATTTGTACCCGTTTCAACATATCTGAGACCCCTGTTATTCTATTTCTCCGTGGAGGTGTTTTAATAGATTCTCTTCCAGCTTCAGCTTCAACTGAGATGGTGGAGGGGCGTGTTTCAGCTTTACTGGCTGATATTTGATTTATAGCTAGATTTATATTCGATAACACTGTTATATTCTTTATGGTTCGAGACCCTGTCTGCGGCATGGAAGTAGACCCTGAGAAGACGCCTTTCAAAACCGTGGTTAACGGTCGCACATATTATTTTTGCAGTGAGACCTGTCTTCGCATCTTCGAATCCCCTGAACGCGAGCTTAAATCTATGCGTAGAAGGATGAGTGTGGCTTTAACAGGGGCTATTTTCTTAGCGGCTCTTAGAGCGGCGGCTTTTCTAGTTTTAGCTGCAGGTGTAACTTTTTTCACATGGGTTCCTATCAGCTTACTTCCATGGTTGAACTACGGTGTTATCTTATTCATTATCACTACGCCGATTCAATTTATCGGCGGCTGGACTTTTTATAAGGGTGCTGTTAAAGCTATAAGAAACCGGGTTGCGAACATGGATTTACTGATCGCTGTTGGAACTTTAACCGCTTACATTTATAGTTCTATCGCCGTGTTCGCTCCAGGTTTTCTCCCTTTCACTCCTAGAGACGTCTACTTTGATGTAGCTGCTATTATCATCGCATTTGTTCTTTTAGGTAAATACTTAGAGGAGTCTATTAAGAAACGCAGCTCCGCTACTATCCGGAAGCTGATGGATTTATCTCCTACTATGGCTAGAGTTATTCGAAACAGTAAAGTTGAGGTTATCTCAGCTTCTAATATTCGATTAAACGATTTAATCTTAGTCTCCCCCGGTGAGAAGATCCCGGCTGACGGTGTGATCGTTGAAGGCTCTTCATCCATCGATGAGAAGATGATCACCGGTGAGAGTGTTCCTGTTGATAAAACTGTCGGTGACAGTGTGATCGGGGCTACTGTTAATTTAACAGGTTTTCTTAAAATTAAAGCGACTAGGATAGGCGCTGAAACCACTTTAAACCAGATTATTCGAATGGTTGAAGAAGCTCAAGCGTCTTCAGCTCCTATTCAACGGATAGCTGATAGGGTTGCAGCTAGATTTGTTCCAGGTGTTATTCTAGCAGCTTTTATCTCTCTTCTCTCATGGACTTTTATTCTCGGCGATTACAGTGTGGGCTTACTCTCTTTTATAGCTGTTATGATCATCGCCTGTCCCTGCGCTTTAGGAATCGCAACGCCGACGGCTTTAATAGTCGGTGTAGGTAAGGGCGCTGAATCCGGTATTCTAATCCGTGGAGCCGAGTACCTGGAGGCTGCTCAAAGTCTTACTACAATCGTCTTCGATAAGACTGGTACATTAACTAGAGGGGAACCGTCTGTCACCGATATCATCGGTTTCAACGCTTCTGAAAGAGATGTTCTCATGTTCGCTGCTGTAGCTGAGAAGCACTCTCAGCACCCTTTATCTAAGGCTGTTCACCGTAAGGCTTCAGAATATTTTGAGACTATCCCTGACCCTGTTGAATTTAAATATATTCCCGGAGCCGGTAACATGGCTTTCTATGATTCTAAACGTGTTTTAAGCGGCGGCCGCCGTCTTCTATCCGAGTTT
>JAHQXC010000031.1 GCA_029856525.1 Candidatus Odinarchaeia archaeon | reverse complement strand
ATAGAATTCTTGGAAAACTCTAGTTACTACATCATGAGTTAGATCTTTCTGAAAGCATAAATATTTTTCAATTCTCTGCATGAAATTAATCTGCGCCATGTTTTCAGCCCAGGAATATAACACTTTGCGAGCTGTTTTTAAACCGTAAACATCAAGATAGGAGATATACTCTTCTAAAGTATAATCTTTCATCGAAATTATTTTCTCATAGCGAATATTTGAAAGATTTAACATACTTCTTAAGTTTTTTAAAAAATTTATAGCGTCTTTAACACCAGTGTTTTCTGGGAAATTGATCTGCACTCTTTTTGAAAGGAAAACAGATAATTTAAAGAAATAATAGAGGATGAATGCGTAGGTTAACTCCCAGTCATTGTTGAATCCCCCTGTATTTCTAATCATTAAAATATCTTTATCAGAGATGAGATCAAGGTTTTGTTGATCGAAAACATTAGAGAAAATAAAGTTAACGCATTTTTTTATAGCAATGTCATAAGAGCGTGAAGTGTTTAAAAGAACACCGTCGCAGTCGAATATGATGGTGTCCAATTTTTTTAAAATAGGCGGGATATCTAAATTAATTATTATATTCCCGGCGCTATGATTAAAAAACCCATAGCCGACCATAATTCATCAACTCATACATTCTTTAAGCGCTTCAATAAAAATCTCGCTTTCCATAGGAGGACATACGGTAACTCTTAAACAGTTTTCTAGTTTTGGAAGAGAACCTCTATTACGTAGAATTATACCTTTTTTTAAAAGTCTTTCATGGACAATATTACCTGTAAGTTTTTTATCTGTTATTCTAAATAATATGAAGTTTGCATCACTAGGATAGGCTTCAACACCTGTAATATTATTTAATTGTTTAACCAGTCTAGATCTTTGTACCTGGATTTTTTTAATAGCGTTGAGAATTAACTTAACTTGCGCGAATATTTTTGGGATAATTTTCTGCGCGATTATATTAACCGGGTATGGCGGTGAAACTTTTAAAAGCTCTTCTACTATCTCCGGGTTTGCTAGACAGTAGCCTGCTCTCAGAGACGCTAAACCGTAAGCCTTCGACATCGTCTTCAAAACTATTAAATTCTGGTATTTTCTAAGAGCAGGTATTAGAGAATAATTTCCGAATTCAGCGTAAGCTTCATCCACTACAAGTATGGAATGCGATTTTTCAAGGAGATTGATAATCTCATCATAATTGAATTGGTTACCTGTAGGATTATTAGGCGAGCATAAGAATATAAGCTTCGTTTTATCATCGCATAATTCAATAATTTTTTCTGAAGTAAGAGAGAAATCGTCTTCTAAGAGAGCTGGTCTATAAACCGCTCCCATAATTTTAATAAAAAACTTGTATATAGAATATGTCGGTTCAACCACTATGGCGTTAACCCCTGGTTCTAAGAAGGTTTTAACAATTGTATCGATTACCCCGTCAGCTCCGTTTCCAACCATAACATAGTCAGCTGGCAGGTGGAAGTGTCTGCCTATCGATTCTCTTAAATCCTGGCATAAAGTGTCAGTATATATATTTGTTTCAATTTCATTTAATGAATCGCGTATTATTCGATTAATATGATTATTATTTAAGAAAAGATTCTCATTACCGTCTAGTTTAAGCACTCTGCCTGAATCAGAGGCTATTTTCTTAAAGTGAACTTCGCTGGTGTATTTTTCAAATTCTTTAAGGAAGCCTCTAACAAGTTTACTGTTCATCTTTGATCCTCACGTCAACTGATCTTTTATGTTCTAAAAGCTTCTCTGATTCAGCTATCTCTGATAAAGGTTTACTGATTTCTTTAAGCCCCTCTTTAGTAGCGTAAACTAAATCTATTGATTTAATGAAATCGTTTACAGATAATCCTGAAAATGTTTTAGCGTAACCGCCTGTTGGTAGAATATGATTAGAACCGGCTATAAGATCACCTAAAGCTACCGGCGCCATTTCACCTAGAAATATAGCTCCACTATTTCTAATATGAGGGATGAGTTTGAAAGGGTCTTTAACCATTAACTCGAGGTGTTCGGGTGCAAATTCGTTGATGAAATTTAGAGCATCCTCTAAATTCGTTACGTGAATAAATAAGCTATTAGAATCTAAAGCTCTCTCAATAATCTCTTTTCTCTCAGCTGAGGATACTAGAGATTCCAAATTTCTTATAACACGGTTAATTAAGGTCTCCGAGTCTGATAGGAGTATACAGTAGGCGTTAGGATCGTGTTCGGCTTGAGCTATTAAATCATAGGCGATAAAACTGGGATTCGCCGTCGAATCAGCGAATACTAATATTTCAGATGGGCCTGCCGGCAGATCTATTCTAACATCACCGCTAACAATCAACTTCGCTGTAGTAACATATATATTCCCCGGGCCGACTATTTTTTCAACCTTTGGAATTGTTTCAGTTCCATAAGCCATAGCAGCTATGGCTTGAGCTCCACCTACTTTAAATATTTTAGTGATACCGACTTCATTAGCAGCCACTAATACTGGAGGGGGTATTTCACCGTTCAAGGCTGGAGGGGAGCATAAAATGATCTCGCTTACACCGGCTACTCTGGCAGGTATCCCCGCCATCAAAACTGTTGAAGGATAACTGGCTCTACCCCCAGGAACATAAATCCCTACAGATGATATAGGAGAATATTTCTGGCCTACAAATACACCTTTAGAAGTCTCAGTGAACCAGAGAGATCTTAATTGAAGAGAATGAAATTTTTCAATATTGTTTTTAGCGATTTTAATAGCGTTAATAAATTCTTTACTAACCTGATTGTACGCGTTCTCTATCTCTCTTACCGAGACTCGCATAGTTTGAGGTGTTAACTCCACTCTGTCAAATTCCTTTGTGAACCCGATTACAGCTGTATCCCCATATTTACGGACATCTGATATAATTTTAGTGACTTTATCCATTACTTCAATAGATCTTACCCGCCCTCGATTTCCAAGCTTATCTTTAAGATAACTGGAAGCTTCTTTTAAAGAATATATTTTAAAATTCATTCGCACACCTTCTTTAAATAATAATTATTCGTTAAACCCTTCTAAAGGTAGCACCTGCCTTGGCACGTGGACTACTAAACCCTGCGCGTATTTTCTAAGCAATGGAACTATTGATATAAAATATTCTTTAGGGATGATTGTATTTAAAGAATACCAGTCATCTGTACCCGCGAGCTTAGATATCGTGGGTTTTTTCAAAGCTGGGAGCTTCTCCATAAGTTTAGGCAGATTTTTCTCTTGAACATTCACGAAAATATGAATTTTACCTCTAGCGTTGACTACGCTTTTAAGTAACATAGCTACATCCATAATTTTCTCTTTCTTCCATGAATCATTCATAGCATTCTCGGAAGCCACTAACAGGGCGCTGGAAGTAGAGAGAGTTTCAATAATCTTTAAATTATTGCTTTGAATAGTTGTGCCTGTTTCCGTATTATCGATAATAGCTTCAGCTTCATCTGGAGGTTTAGCTTCAGTCGCGCCGAAAGATAATATTATTCTCACATTAGGATTACTCCCAAACTTATACCATGGTGTTATAACTTCAGGCTCAGCTTCACCGTAAAGTTTTTTGTAAAGCGGATTCTGCATTAAATAATTTTTAGCTGAGTTAATATACTCTGTAGAGATGCGTAAAGGTTTATTCTGCTTATAGCAGTATTCTATTAAATCTGATAGAGATTGGATTTCACTCCAATTCGCTGGGACAGCTAAAATTATACGCACGAGTCCGTATTCAAGATTCGCTATTTTAACAACATTCGACATTGTTTCATTTATCCAGTCTAAACCTGATATACCTAAATCATAGGTACCTTGCTCTACAAGTCTTGGTATTTCTTGAGGGCGGAGAAGTTTAAGCGAAATCTCTGGATCGTTAATCCAAGGTCTATATGAACGATCAGAGGCTTTTATTTCGTAACCGGCTTGTTTAAACAATTCTAGAGTTGCATCTAATAGAGAGCCTTTCGGTAAAGCTATTTTTAATATATTCATTTAAGCTACCTCTAATATTATCCATCCAGCTGATGTCAGTAGTTAACTTATCATAACAACAATAAAAATTTATAGCCAGCGTTCTTAGTTACTAATTTATTGGATAATAACTTTTATATTCGATGAGCGTTTACAAAATTAGCCCCTGAAACTCGATGACGAGAATATTCAATGACCGATAGGCCGGGATGAAATTTTATAGTTACTCAGAGAGAAGGATAGGCTATTAGGAGAGGATTAATATAAATAGCTTCAGTAGCTTAGAAGCGAACACTCTTCTCATAGGTAGCGTTTACTCCTCTCAGCTTACAAGCAGCAGTCTCGAAAATAATACACTCCACAGTAAGATACTTGAAGTAGAAGAAGAGGCTAAGAAACTAGGTATAAGACATTTCTATGATGTAATAGTTGAAAGAGAGAAAGATATAGACAAGTGTATTCAAATATTAACGTCTGTTAATAATAATCCTTTTATTTTTGACAGCGGGTCCCCGCATATTTTAGAGTCTGCGATTAAAGCAGCTTTTCGAATAGGCGTCGTCGAGCGATTAGTTATAAACTCTGTTAACAATTATAGTCTAACAGAAGATTTATTAAAAAACATTACCAGATACGGTGTTCAAAATGCTATAATACAAATATTTAACCCACAGGATGCGAGTGCAGAGGGACGGATTAAAATATTAGAGAGGATACTTGAGAAGTTGAAAGATTCGAGTATAATTAATATGATCGTAGACTGCGCTATAACTGATATCAACTCGCTAGCGGAGGTTATTAAAACCTTCAAATATGTGAAAACTCGGTGGAATCTCCCTGTGGGCGGTGCTCCTTGCAATTTAACATATATTTTAAAGCGGAAAAACCCTGATTTTATAGGTAAAAATTATAAGTCTTTTGATACGGCTTTAAATATATTGCTTAGAAGCTATGGAGCTGATTTTTTAATATACGGGCATATAAAAGCTCATAAGAGAGTATTTAAAGCGATATACGTTCACGATCTTGTTATAACACAGCTTTCAGCTGATAAATTTAATTTAAAAATGTGAAGAATATGCGGATAATAGCGAAAAAAGGTGATGAAATAATACTTAGCGAAGCAGAATGCGACATGGAGATAGGTGAAAACTTCATTTTATTCGATAAAAACAATCGAGGTATATTAGTTCAATTAGTGGAAGTTAATTTCACAGTGAATATGCACCCGGAGCTGGATCAGAATATAAGTTATAAGAAGCTACCTTACGGGGAGAGATGTCTCAGATATAAAATACTTATGGAGGTTAAAAAAGAGAATAAAAAGATTAAGCTATCAGATTGGAGTGGATGGATCCCGGCGAATATAACTGAAATTGTGAAAATTAAATTACAGTGGCTTCTTGAAAATATAAGAGGTAAACCAAAGTATCCTGTTTATCTAGGTAACACCGTTCAACGTGAAAGAATAGTCTTCGACGCATATTATTTTCAAGGGATCACGTTAATAATAGGTAAAAAAGGCAGTGGTAAAAGCCATCTATCGAAGCTGATCTTAAAAGAATTGGTTAAGAAAGGCTGTAGAATGATTGTTTTCGATATTAACGATGAATATAGTAGTTTAACAGCTCAGATTGAAGGGGATAGAGGGGAAAACGTTGAGAGGATTACTCGACTTAACCCGGGGGAAAACCTGAAATTCAATCTAGAATATGTCGGCATGGATGTTATCTACGATGTGTTAACAGGCCCGCTTAGACTACCAGAGATATCCGCTATAGCTTTCAGAAATATTTGGAGTAGTCTTGAAAGAAAAAACTCTCTTAAAATCACGGAGTTGGTGAAAGCAGTTAACTCTGAGAATAATCCTTATGTGAGAGAAGCCTTATACAGGAGAATACGGCAAATAGTTGAAACCGGAATCTTCAATGATGATGAAAAGGAGCCTGTTCTCCAACGATTAATAAATGAGATAAATAATGGAGGGGCTTTAATAGTAAATCTTAAGAAAACTGATCAAATAGCTAGAATAATCACAGTGCAAACGATACTCAGCAAACTCCAGAACATGTTAGAGAAGGGGGAGCCCCCTGTATGGTTAATAGCCGAGGAAGCACATTTCTATATACCTAAAGCCTCTCTAGAAGACATAGTTAGTAGAATAAGACATATAGGCCTCTATCAGATATATGTAACTAATAGCCCTCAATTCCTACCTGAGATGATAATAAGACAAGCGGATAATCTGTTCCTGTTTAAATTAGTTGATAAAAGAGATATCGAATACATCTCACCCGCCGCGAATCTAGACTGTGAAACATTGAATTATATAGTTAAATCTCTACCTTTCAGAAGATGCCTTGTAACAGGTGAATTAACAAAAAACTATCCTTTAATACTTGAAATCAGCTCGACTAAAATATTTGAAAGCGGGGAAACAAGACTGTTCTTAAAATAGCTATAGCAACTATGATACAGTTTTTATAAATACTTGGCGGTTTCAAGTATGTGAAACACCAGCTTCCTTGAGAGAGCAGCCCAGCCCTCCCCTCACCTGCAGGTTAATAGTTTGCAGCATGCCACCGTAAACTTATCAATTTTATAAAAACCATCATATGCTTCTCTTCGTAAGGATAGCCGCTATTGTAAATAGTATAATAGAGGAGACTGCGGCTATTATTAAGTTGAATCCGATATACTCTAATCCTTGACCGAGTAAAGCCACTCTTCTAAGCGCATCATTAGTATACCAGTAGGGTAAGAGCTCTTGAAATGTTTGAGCTATCGGCGGCATCAACTCTTTAGGCATTAGAATACCTGTGAAGAATATTAATGGAACCATTAACGCTATTTCCAGTATAATCACACCCCGTGAGCTAATATTTCTAGCCGAGATCACGAACCCTAATGAAATAGTGAGTATAGCTATCATTATAGAAATTAAATAGAATAAGAGGATGCTACCGACCATCACGCCGCCTAAAACATAAAGATACATTAATAGAAGGATCGTAGCTCTCACCAACGTTAAAGTGATGCTTGCAATAGTCTTACCTAGAAAGAAGCTCAGCTTATTCATAGGTGTTAGAAACAGGCGGGGCATCGTGCCTTTTTCACGTTCCCTAGCCATCGCACCAGCTATATCGTCAAAGCAGCTGAAAATAAGTGCGAAACCTAAAACCATTATACCAGTAGCTACACCGGACTCTATGTCCCCGCCGATTTTCACCTCGTTGACGCCTATCAGATTACTCTGGCTGTTAAACATAGTGTTTAAAACATCATCCACCACCCTGTTAATATCATCTTCAGAGGGGTGGGCTCCTAAACTGTAAATCTTCTCAATTAATGTCTCGTTTAAAGACAGGTTTTTAGCAGCATACCTGATGATAAAACCGTCGAGTGAACTAGTATCATTCCAAGTTGAGAGAGAGAAATTTGAATAAACATTATAGAAAAGATTTAATTCACTGTTTGAGAGCGTTGAATTAATATAGCCCGCGGTTACAAGCGAGAGCACACTCTCCCCCCTGAATCTAGGGATAACACTGTATACCTCGCTTTGAGATGGATAAGGATTCGTAAATGTAATATTCCAGTTATAGTGGAATAATTCCAGGTATCCGAGCGCCCAAGCTTGTATTTCACTAGGATAATTTGATAGAACAGCGTGAAGATATGTATATACGCTTTGATTCGCAAAGTTGTTAACATCGTAAATAGTGATTAAACCTGCTTCAATCTGAGCTTTATAATCTGAGTAAAACTGCTCCCATCCTTTGACACCGATACTTGAATTACCTGAAATATATACGGCGGGTATACCGTAGACTAGGAACACTGCTAGTGAAATATTATCTTTAAAATCGTATAATTGCTGGTGTAGACTTGTTATATTCTCTAATACACTATCTCTTAAATAGTCTTTAAAAACCTGGAGGAGCTGACCAGATTTCTTTTGAATATCGCTTAGTAGAATAGTTAACACTTCGCGTTTACTATTATCGACTATAACGGTTAAATTCATTAACTCCCCGTGTTTTAAAGCATCAGCGAATCCGGCTGGAATCATTACAGCCCCAGCGATTCTCCCCTCTTCAACCATGCCTTTGAGGCTTTCAAAGCTTTCAGCCGTGTATTTTACTTCGAGATTAGAAGCATTTAACACGGTCACCATATTATCTGAGAGAGATGTTTTATCAGCGTCGTAAACCCCTATTTGAAGAGTGACCTGAGAGTAAGCTTTAGGTATCGCGAATGTGAAAGCAGCCATTATCGTGATTGGGATTAGAAAAGTAAATATGAGTGAGGCTTTATCACGCCATAGTTGAATTAACTCCTTTTTAGCGATTAGAATGGAATCAGCTATTAGATTAAACTTTAACACCCCCTTTTAAATTATCTCCTGTAAGATGCAGGTATGCTTCTTCAAGACTTGGGATGTGTTTTTTAACGTCGACTACGGGTATATTGTTTTCAGAGAGGATTTTTAGTACATCCGGTAAAAGATTTTCATCCTTCTCATATAGGATTGTTAAACCGGTTGGTTTAGGATAAACTTTTAACTTGCGGTTTAACAGTTTTATTTGATCGATAACACTGGATTCGACGTAGGTTTTACAGGCGATGTCGATTATAGTCTCATCCATCACCATCTGTTTTATTTCTTCAGGAGTATTCAACGCTAGAATTCTACCGTGGTCGATGACAGCCACTCGATCACAGATTTTCTCAGGTTCTTCAATATAGTGAGTGGTCCAGATGACTGTTATATTATTTTCTTTGCTTAATGTTTTAGCTAACTCTCTTATACTAACAGCGGTCTGAGGGTCTAACCCGCTTGTAACTTCGTCTAAAAGTAAAACTTTCGGATTATGAAGTAGCGCAGCTATTATATGCAGTTTTTTCCGCATACCTGTTGAGAATGTTTTAACCAGACTATCCGCTCTTTCAGATAACCCTATTAAGTTAAGAGAGGTTTCTATTTTAGAGTTTAATATTCTACGCGGAATATTATATAATCTACCTAGGAGTTCAAGATTCTCTTTAGCTGTTAAGTCATCATATAGGTTTATTCCTTCAGATACAACTCCTAAAACACGTCTAACCTTACTAGACTCTTTTCTTATATCAAAGCCTTCTATTAACGCGGTTCCCTCTGATGGGGGTAGAAGCGTACAAAGCATTCGAAGGGTTGTTGTTTTACCCGCACCGTTCGGTCCTAAAAGACCGAATATCTCACCCTTATAAATTTCGAAATTTAGATGGTCTACTGCGAGGAAGCCGCCGAATCGTTTCGTAAGATTATCTACTTTCACAGCGACTTCCATGATCTCCACCTAGAAATCTATTTTAAAAAATTCTAATTTTTAAAATAGGATATTCAAGCCGTTTATAATTTTTTCTATAAAAATTTTTATAGATATACTGGTAGTTTAGTTTGAAGGAAGCGGTTCACCCAATTTTTAGAGGTAACCCAGGATTTTCTAACTATATCTGGGAGACTATGATTTTTTTGAAGCCAGTTGTTGATGAAATTTATAGTTTTCGGATCATGACAGTAACCTGTTCCAAATTCGCCGTAAACCTTCTCTAGTTCATTTATTAATCTATCCCGTGTAGTTTTAGCTAGTATAGAGGCTGCGGCTACGATATGATATCTTTCAGCCTTGTTTTCGGCGATAATACGGGGTTTATAATCTAATTTACAGCTTAATATACGCGCAAACCTGTCTGTTCTCAGAACAGGCGCGTCCACGTAAACAGCTTCAGGTTTAAAGAAACTTATTATCTCTAAGAATTTAACCACTTCTAGATGGTTTAATCGGCTTCTAACAACGTATGCGTCTATTTCACGAGGCTCTACAATCACTATTTTATAACCGTCCAATATTTTCTCTAATCTCTCCCTGAACCATTCGCGTTGATCGGGGGTGAGCTTTTTAGAATCAACGGGGTTTAAATCAGCTAGCTCGTTCAGCTTACCCTCTCTTATAAGCGCGCCGCATATAACCATAGGGCCGACTACAGGCCCCCTTCCAGCTTCATCTATACCTAAAATCATTCGATCACTCATAAAGCTCCCCTATAACAATGTTAACGGGGTTTAGATCACCGCGTTCGATGCGTTCACTGTTTTAACAGGCACCCGACCAGCATATTCCACAATACCTATGATAGCCTAGAATCTTATAGTGGAGTTACGCTTGCTAAGACTCCTATTCTTTCACCTATAATAGAATAATATTATAAGAACGGATATATGTATTTCGGCTTTAACTCAGCTGACGCTTATAGTCCTGGTCGCATCTATTAAGTTTATTAACCCGGAGGATAGATTCGTTTAAAGTATTAAAGTCTATGGCTTAATTTAACAAGGGGGTCCTGAGAGTTTTCTATATACACTTTATTCTGGGCTTTTTTCTTTTCAGATGATTCGATAACCTCGTTTAACGCTTTACTAGCGATCTCAGATGAACCCTTCTCTAAATACCCTGCACTCACCGCTTCATTAAATATTCTTTCCCCAAGCTCTGTTCTGAGTATTACAAACGACCATCCTTCAGATACCCCTTGACCGCCTACTGAAATATCAGCCAGTTCACCTGTTAGATCCATGCACTCATTGCATGCAGGCATTTTAATATCTTTAAGCTCGCTTATTTTAAAAGCGAAAAGTTCTTTACCGTTATCGTAACCTGCTAAAACACCCTTCTTAATAACGAATTTTGTTATCTTCGACAGATCGTATCCTTTTGACTCTAAAAACTCTTTTAATTTATCATAGTGATAGTTACCCCAGCAGAACATACTTATTGTTAAACTTACGATATCGGTGATTTTAAGCTTCCCGTGATCTGAGAACTGCATTTTTCTAAAGGACTCTATCTGGCAGGGGGTGCCGACTAAGGCGATACTGTTTAAACACAAGTTGCAGCCGACGAAGTTCGCGTATTCATGATATATCTTACCTAATAGTTGATTGCTAGCTGAAACAGAATACACTGATCCTGCTGTTTCATGAATATTACTCGAATTTGCGAAGAAGGGGATAGGCTCCCATGAAGTGGAGTTAATTCTTTTAGTGGTTATAGCTCCTTTTATGTAACCTTTATCTAATGCGTATTTTAACAATGCTGTGATAACGCCGCCGTCCTGGCCTAGTTTATTTAGACCCGGGTCTTTAGCTCTAGCTACAGCTATCGATGAATAAACACCTATTTTATCTTCAGGGCTTCTAACACGGCCGAAAACGTGTTTCTCTACTTCGTCAAAATTCAACCCTGTCCTAGGGCAGTGAGTGTAGCAAATCCCGCATACATAGCAGGTTGAAATAAGAGTAGGCTTATAATCCTTGATTCCTATAGCGGAGACAGGGCATGCTGCAACGCAACCACCGCACAGCATACATCTCTCAGTTTTCACGACGTCTTTAAGCATTTTAGCTATCGGGTAAAGATATGTATCCTTTCGCGCAGGCTTAGATAACTCTATCTTTAACAAAGCAATCCCTCCGATGCTAGGGTTATTAAACTAAAGTAAATTGTATTTTATTCTTTAAAAATATTTCACATTTAATATTATCTTGAAATATTTCGAAGCTACCATGTATTTTAACTTTCTATATTAATTTATTAATAGCGACTTCAGCGATATCAGTAGCGTAATCTGAAATCCTGAAGATGCTGTCGACTAGGAAATTTAATGAGACTAATATTTCAGGAGATAATTTTTCGCTTTCAGCCCACTTTCTAAGAGTTTCCTTTCTATTTTTAAAAGAGATGCTATCGTTTATCACTCTATTAGCTATGTCGATGTTCCCTATTAAAAAGGAGTCCATAGCGCCTTCGAATATATCATACACGGTAGTTAACATATCTAATAATTCTTTTATAATATTCCCGTATTTTGAAGATAATAAAAGCTTTAGTTGATCTGAGATTCTGTGTATGTGATCCGCTATATGCTCTATTCTTTGAGTTACCATAAAATAGTCTAAGCAGTCGACGGGTTTTAGTTTAAGCCTATGTAGCACCCTATAGTCTAGTAGCCCTGATCTTAATTGTTTAAGAATTAGAAAATAGAACTGGTCGACGTCGTCATCGATTTGAGGAAGGTTTTCTAGAATTTCAGGTTTCAACTCTCGTAGACTTGTGATGCAGTCTTTTAACATAGAAAGCGTGATTAAATAAGCTCTATAAATTCCTTTATCCACGTTTAATTCATCTATTCTTAGAAGATTTTGAATGACGATTTCACTAGAACTTGACTCGATAATTTGACAGCCTGTTAGTCTCTTCACTCTGGTGCGAATTTCTAACTGCTGCTCTTTAGTAAAATTGTCTTCAGCCTTCACCTTTATAGTAGAGTAGTTCCCTAAATAAGCGGCTATTAGCTCTCTTTCAAGACGCCCTGGTTTGAAATCAGGGGAAGCGATTATTTCAACTTCCTGTTCAGTGTTTTCTAATATATGTTTCGGGATAATTGTAAGAGCGCCTTCAGCTCCTATTTCAAAATCTACAGTATCACCTTTCTTAACATTAAATTTTTCAACCCATTCCTTTGGAAGTGATACTACAAGTGTAGAGGAGCCTAGTTTAATTATTTTACGCGACTCCAATCATGATCACCATGCCATGAATATAATGTGGTTAACTTTTAATTGTTAATGAAGATTAAGTATATACTATATATAATAATGAAGTTTAATAAATATTTCCAAGTAGAATATAAAATTATAGAATCAGAAAATATTCTCTAAAATACACGGTTCTAATATTTTTAAAAAAATAAAAAAAGGATAGTAGGATTATAGGTTAAATCGTTGGCATAGTTGACTTCAAGAAGGGTAGAACGTTTATCTCACCAGATTCAGGTTCGATAACGTTCTCGCCCTTTATTTTAAGACACTGGTTGCAACCGTCTGTTAAACATTGCTGTATAGGTACTCTATCACATGGTAATAGATCCAATATGGTGCACAAAATTGTCACCAGTAAAATATTTAACACTCATAAAATATAAAGTTTATTAGATATTTCACCCGGTGAAGAGTAGCATCACAGTTGAGAAGAGAATGCTAATCAGCTTGGGGTAAAACAATTGAAGATGAAGATCTTTCCACACCGTCTAGTTTAAGGATTCTCTCAATTATTATTTTTGAAGCCAGTGAAGCGTCAGGGGTTTCAAGTTTCGCTATTATATCATAGTCGCCTGTGACAACATGAGCCTCCTTAATATACTCTATCCGTTTAATTTCATTTAAAACAGAGCCTATCTTACTAGGGGTAACTTTCAAATGGATGAAAACGATTGTCAA
>JAHQXC010000093.1 GCA_029856525.1 Candidatus Odinarchaeia archaeon | reverse complement strand
CCAAGCACCGGGTGGTTTCCACCACTTCCAATAAAGATTAACTTTCATCTGACAGGTATGATTATCTCCACCTTCACAACTGAAAGCATCAGGCCAAATAACACCAGTACCCCAAGCTTCACCACCATCATTATGATTAGCAAAAGTATCATCAGGAATATCTATTAGTGTCCATGTGAAATCCCTTGTATTTTCACCGTTATGATTGACAGTCGCGGGTGTGAAACTGACTCCTATTGACATACTAATAGGAATTTTATAGTAACCGAATCCTACTTCAAATGAAAATGAAACTTGATCATAAGATGTGTCAGGATCCGGATTGGTCCATCTCAAATAATCTGTCGTCATTGTATCTATTAATTCCATTTTGAAATATTCACCGTACTCCGTGTTAAAGGGGGATTATAAGAGGGATCGCACCAAAATGGGCACCAAATTAATGCATGCTCACCGACTTCTATCCAACAAGGTTCAGATGTTCCATTAACGGATACATACTCTGATATTACAGCAGCTTGAAGTTTATCATTATCTGTGTATCCTAATCGGACTTTATCTCCTGGGTCTGGTTCTGAAAGAATTCCGTTTTTATCACCTTTGTAAATTAGACTTGGATCGAAGTAAGGAATAGGGGTCGATATTAAGGATGAAATACCTAGATGCTGGGCTGGGACGGGGCCTCTACCGGTCGAAAATACCGGTAAGCTCCATCATTGAAGCAGGAAACCCCATCCGATAGAGAGGAATAGTTCACAATAATGTGAATATTCTCCAAAATCGCTGCTAAAAAATTTCAGCATTAGAAAATAAAAAAGAGACAGTTTATCTCTTTTTAAGCCCTGTTCTTTTAGGAGCTATTAAACCGACTTTCGCGCCAGGAGGTGTGTTTCTTTTAACGGATGTGGATCCTCCAGGTCCTTGATGGCTGCCGCCACCATGCGGATGGCTAACAGCGTTCATAGCCGCTCCTCTGACTACAGGCCAGTGTATTCCCTTAGCTTTCATTAAATAGAATTTCTTACCGGCTTTAACGAAAGGTTTCTCTATTCTACCGCCACCTGCTACAACTCCTATAGTAGCCCTGCAGTTTGCGTTAAAGGTTTTTAACGCGCCTGAAGGCATTTTAACAATAGCTTTATTCTCGTCAGCACTTATTACTATGGCATATGACCCGGATGTTCTAACGTATTTTCCACCGTCGAAGGGGACTCCTTCAATATTAAATATAGGGGTGCCCTCAGGTATATTCTTTAAAGGCATTATGCTCCCTGTTTTTAGCGTGGCATTCTCTCCCATCTCAAAAACGTCTCCTACCCCCATTCCTTCAGGAATAAGCATTAAACACTCTTCGCCGTTTTCGAATCTAGCATAAGCTACAGGCGCCCCTCTGCCCGGGTCGTGAACTATATCTGTGATAACACCTTTAACTACTGTATCCGCATCTACTTGATGTAGGTAAGCATATTTTATAGGCCCTCGGCTGCGGTGAGATAAAGCTCTGAACTGTCTTCCACCGCGGCCTTTACGTTGAACAAGTATTCTTTTACCCATTTCCATACCACCTTAAAATATCCCTATTTTAGTAGCTAATTCAGTTGCGCTGCTCTCCGGAGCCAATTTAACATAAGCTTTTTTCTTACCATCCGGTCTAATTAAAGTTGTTACTTTCTCTACTTTAACTTGATATAATTTTTCAATAGCTTCTTTTATCATCTTTTTATTAGCTTCCCTTCTAACTAAAAATGTGAGCTTATTCTCTTTCTCTATCAGCTCTAAAGCCGTTTCCGTGATAACGGGTTGTATTAATACATCTCTATATGACATTTACAGCACCTACCTGTTTTTTAAAGCTTCTAAAGCTGATTTAGAATATATTGTTAACCTACCAGGATGGCATCCTGGAGCTAGCAGCTCGCAATTTAAATTTCTAACATTTATAACATCTACACCAGGTATATTCTTCATCGCGGCTACAACACCCTCATCTTTGCTTACCACGATTAACGGCCCTCTCGGCTTCTTATATCTTCTCCCCCTTGTTTTACCACGGCCGGCTCTCACGTGAACATTGTTTTTGCATCTTTCTAATTCCGCTTCTAATCCGAGAGATTTTAAAGCTTCTATCGCTTCCTTAGTGGAATTTATTTTTTCAATCGCATCGTCTACTACTATTGGAAGCTCCTTTATACTTGTAATTTTATGCCCTCTCGCTTCCACTAATTCTCTAACAGCGGTGCAGGCGATAGCTGATCTTATTGCAAACCGCCGCTCTTTAACATTTATCTTTTCCCCTAACACTTTATTAGATCTAGGTGGATGGGATAAGCGTCCACCTACAGTTGAAGGTGAGAACGCGCCTCTCTGAGCAGCACTATACCCGCTTCCTTTAACGCGGGGTACTCTAGCTATTCCGTGACCTGGACCTAAAGAAATAGCTGTCGTCCTCTTCCCAGCCATAGGATCTCTGCCGTAAGGTTGCTTTCTCTTGCTGATCGCTGATAAAACGGCTCTTTTAATTAAGTCTAATCGGATTTGCGTTTTAAAAACTGGAGGCAGCTCGATCTCAGAGGTTTTTCTACCTTTCAATGAGTATACGCCCACTTTTAAATCACTCATAGTATTCACGCACCTTGCTTGCTATCTGTTGAAATATAAATTAACTGGGGTGGTTTAGCATCCTTTTTAATCCCTCTTATTGGAAGTCTGAATTTTATAAGCCGCTTCCTAGCTCCCGGGATGGTGCCTTCAATAAGCATAAAATCTCTTTGAATTAAGCCGTACCCTAGTAACCCTCCTTTAGGGATTATCTCTTTCGGGTCCTCGCCGATTTTAATTATTCTCTTATTATATTCAACTCTCTGATGGAACCCCATTTGACCAGCCCGTGGAACCGTGTAGAATACTCGTGCTGGATGCCAGGGGCCTATTGAACCGACTCCTCTAACAGTTTTCCTAGATTTATTCGGTAGAATTCTTATCCCCCATCTTTTCACAGGCCCTTGGAATCCTTTACCCTTAGTGATAGATATAGTATCTACATAGGAGCCTTCGCTGAAAACATCTCTGGCTCTAATCTCTTTTCCTAAAAGATTTTTTAAATACTCATATCTTTCTTGAATACTCCCCCCGCCAACTCTAAATTCAGCGATATCCGGTGTTTTCTTAGGTGTTCCTGTCATTTTTGGTTGAGTGTGAACTAACGCGCTAAGCTCATCCATCTCTTGAAGTTTACTTTCAAATCTTTTCACCGCTTCTTCAAAATTATAATTTTTCGGGACAGTCACCCGCCTGCTTAGGTCCGGGCTTAAATTAGCGCTCCAAATCTGATCGACGGCCCTAAGACCGTAAGGTGTTTTTTTATAGCCTCTCACGCCGAAAACTACAAGCGGCGGTATATCTATTATTGTTACAGGTATAGTAATCTCCTGATTAGCCCAGGGGCTTGTAGGCTTGCTTTCAACAATCACCGCATGCGTCATACCGGCTTTATACCCCATGATGCCTAGGAGTTTAGGAGGCCCCTGATAATTCGGCCAATTTCTAATCCTACCTATGATGCTTTCAGCCCTCGCTCTAGGTAAATAATTTAAGCTCCCTCTTTTCGGGCTGTTTCTTCTATGACCCATATTTCCTCCCTTCTAACCAAGCTTCTTTCCAATGCCAGGACACTCATAATATTCTTACAAATTTTAAGCAACTTAAAAAATACAGCATGACTTATTAACATTACGCTTTTAAGCTTTTGAATTACTTGTTTAAAGTTATAAATTTTTCCCATCCAAACGCTATTTAATGATATATGCGTATAAGCCGGTCTTAAAGCTATCAGATGTGAACGCTTACTGTAACCTTTTAGGCGGCGTGAAGATGAGAATCCGCTTAT
>JAHQXC010000092.1 GCA_029856525.1 Candidatus Odinarchaeia archaeon | reverse complement strand
CATAGTTTAGAAGGGAGATTACATGCGGATGGAACGTAGTGAGCTGCTTTAGCGGAGTTTGTAGCTAAAGCAGTATACCCCATTTCTTCTAACGGCGCTACAACCATACATGTATCAGCAGCGATTATTCCACCAGCCTTCTCTATAATTTTAGAATACCCTAATCTACGGCTAAGCTCCTTATTAACAGATGAGGTGCAAACCCACAGGGTTTTACCTGGTTTTATCTTCTTATTTTTAAGCAGAACCGCCACCTGTCTTATCTCATTAATAGTCGCATGAGGGCACCCTAAAGTCACAATATCCGGTTCCAAGGCGGGGTTAAACTTGTCTAAGATCTCAGATAACTCTAAGTCAGTTACCTCTATCTTATCCTCCCTCCAGCTTTTACCCCAATCAGCTGGTGTGGGTGTAATCCCTGAAATATAATATAGGGCGATATTTCCAGAAGAAGCTGCGGCCGCGCATAAAGCCTTAGCAGCCTCTAAGCTACAGGATCTAACACCCTCTATAACTGGAATCCCATTAGTTATAACACTCCCTATATAATAGCCTAAAAGACTATAGTGTAGAGTCGACTTTAATTCAGCTTTCACTTTAACCAGAACTGTTGGTGTTCTATTCTCGTCTAAATGGAGACCATAGTTAGGGGTTTTCCCGATTATAGCGGCGGCTAAAGATACCGGCCCACCCTCCCTGTTAGTTTTAGCCCCTATTATAGAGTTAGCGAAGCTTACAGCTGATGATTCAGCCCATGATATATGCTCGCCTCTAAGCGGGAGATTACCGATCAAGTATGGTGTGCAGGTGCAGGAGGGGATGGCGCCTATGCGAGTGAAGCTTCGAATAATCTCTAACTGTTTCCTCGCGAATGATTCAGGGATCCCCATCTTAGACCAGTCTTTAAAATCCATGCCAGCAGGGTTTAAAGTAGCGGTTATCTTTATTCCATCACGGAGATTCACCATATCCCGTATGAATTCTAACCCTGCATCCCCGATATTCTTATAAGATACACCGGATATTTGAGCGCTTTTAATCTCGAGTAGACGGTCTGCTTTAAAAATATCGCCTAAAGTAACTAGTAACTGCATAGCCTTCTGTAAAGCTACACCATACTCCCCTGATAAAATTTCCTCTTCTTCTTTAGACAGGTACATATTCTATCCAACTGTTAAATTTCATCAAGATTAAGGTTATGGGGTATGATGCCTTTCATAAAAACTTCTTTAGGTTTATTTAATGGGCGTGTAGCATCCACGCCTATTTTAGTAGTTAGACCTGTCTGCTGATCTCCTGAAGGGTCTAGACTAGAACCACGCGCGTTTGAGACTACAACCAAACCTTTATCACCTTGAAACCTTGTAGCTATCGCCCACTCAACTTCCTCCATATTATAAGGGTCTATGTCCTCGTCGACTACAACCACGTGTTTTAGAGAGGGGTGACCTGAAAAAGCTGCGAAGATAACGTTTTTACCGTCACCTTCAGTTTGCTTGGATACGCTGACCACCGCGTGAAGCCAGCCGGTTCCACCTAATGTAAGGTTAACGCCTCTAACATTAGGTACAACGTTCTTAACGTGCTCGTATATTTTCACTTCTCGAAACAAACCCATAAGCAATTTATGCTCGGCGCCTGCAGGTAATAAACCATGGTAAAACGGGTTACGTTTACAGTAGATTTGGTTGACTTCGACGAGGGGCTGACGTCTCACCTCGTCATATGTACCAGTTATATCTAGAAAAGGCCCCTCCTCCACATCTTCAGGCAGAATTAATGCCTCTATAATGATTTCAGAGTGAGATGGAACCTGTATATCGGTGTTAGGTGTTTTACAAACCGTTAACTGTTTATCTAGAAGAGTGTTCGCCACATACATTTCATCGAAATTGAATGGAACGGGGGCTGAGGCGCTTAAAGCAACTAAGGGATTCACGCCTATAGCTATGGCGACAGGTAAAGGTTGATTTTTAACACGATATTTTTGATAAATAGAGTATAAATGTCTAGGAACGATTCTTATCGCTAAATGATTTTTATCGACTAACATTAACCTATGAATTGAAGCGTTTTGAATGCCGGAATCAGGGTCCTTAGCGTAAACTATACCTGAGGTTATATAAGGCGCGCGATCTTTTTCAAAAAAGGTGAGTATCGGAAGCTTATATAAGTCGCTGCTTAAAGTGTGATCGTAGAATTCCCCGTCAGAGACTATCTCCGGTCTACTAGGATTAGAGACCGCTGATAAAAGTTTATTATAAAAATCAGTTAGGTGAACGCAGTTAAGCTGCTTCATAAACACTTTTCTAGAACCAGCTACCCCGGATATAACAGGGATTTTATGATTTTTAACACGATTGAATATTAAGACAGGGCCGTTATCATACTTCTGCATGACAGCGGGTATCTCAAACTTAGGTGACAGCTCTATGTTAATTTCTTTAACCATGTTTAAAGCTCTGAATTTATCAAGGACCGATCTTAGATCAATCACCTCTAAACCCCCATCTAGTGTAAATATTATTTTCAATACCAAGCTGGTCTAGTATTTTACCTATAATAAAATTGATTAAATCTCTGATTGACTCGGGTTTATGGTAGAATCCTGGAGCGGCTGGCATAATACAGGCTCCAGCCTCTTTCAATAATGTTAAATTCCTTAAATGAATTAGGGATAAAGGTGTTTCACGGAAGACTATTATTAAAGGTTTCCCCTCTTTCAAACAGCATTCAGCGGCTCTTGAAATCACATTAGCGGAATAACCGTTAGCGATAGCGGAGAGAGTCTTCATACTGCAAGGGCAGATTACCATCCCATCCACTTTATATGAGCCGCTTACCACGGGTGTTTTATAATCGAATTCAGAGTAGTGTTCAGATGAAAGCGCATAGATTTTTTCAAGAGTGTAATCTGTTTCAAGCTCTATAACTTTTTTACCAGCCTCGGAAATTATTAAAATAACATCTATCCCCTTATTTCTCAATTCTTCTAGGAGTCTTATACCATAGATTACACCGGAGGCCCCGGTAATAGCTAAGACGAGTTTCATTTAAAGACGCTCCATTACCCTTCTTAAAACTTTTAGAATAGTATCTATGAATTCCGGCGTCTTATTTTTTATAAATACAGATGCGATTACACTCTTATTTATTTTCTTAGATACTCTTTCAGCTATGCTTTTAGCTAAAATATCGTCTTTAACCCCGAAAACAGGATTAAGAGAAGAAACACTCTCACCTATAGTGGATGTGAAAGGTAAGGCTAAAGCTGTGGTGCCGAACATGAGCTCGGAGTCGGATACTAGTATTAAAACCCCGTTCTTAACAGATAAAGCTAGGATTTTTACACCTGAATCCTCTTCGGTGATAATATTATAATCCAAAATTAACACCATAATCTAGTATTCCCTAAATAAATTTATGATTAACCATTTAAACCTATTTAAGTATATAATTGTGAATCCGCTTAGCCTAGAAATCTACGTATACTAGCAGCCTGTAGAATATACTCTTTTAACCCTTCACTCCTATTATTAGCAAGCAATTCATTTATCTGATCTGTAATCCGCTTATGCTCTTCGCATATTTGAACATCGCTTAAAAGCTCTTCTACAGCGGGGCGGAGTTCCTCTAATATGAAAGGGGAGTCGGGATTATAGTATTTAAGAGCTTCTTTTAAATCCGCGCGGAAATTCACGTATATTTCTTCAACAAGCTCTAAATCCTTATCATTTAATGAGTTTATAGCTAAAATCTCCGGCGGTAAACCTATAGAGTAAAGGGCTGCGGTGAACGGTATAGCTCGAGGCAGTTTTATCCCGCCGACGCTCCTAGAATAACCGAATAAACCTATGTGAAGTTTTCTCTTCCTCCTACTTGGAATAAAAGCTGAAATCGTGTTAATAACTTCAGCTAACCTTGCGATCTGCTTATGGTACTCTCTAAAATATTTGGAGATTAAGCTTAGAGTTTTAA
>JAHQXC010000091.1 GCA_029856525.1 Candidatus Odinarchaeia archaeon | reverse complement strand
TATGATTAGACGGATTGAAGATACAATTTCACAGTTCGAAGAAAAATTTTCTAAAAGAGAAGAGTATATGAACGGGTTTATTGAATAATATGGGAGTGTTATTATGCCTCAGGTTATCGAGTGGAATAACGCCGGCGCCTATGATATAGTTTGGAAATACCCGGTTGACCGTCTCGGATGGGGGTCAGCTTTAATAGTTAGAGAGAATCAGGCGGCTATATTCTACAGGGATGGTAAGGCATATGATGTTTTAGGTCCTGGGAGATATGAGCTAACCACCGCTAACCTCCCTGTTCTAACAAAAGCGTACACCACTCTAAGAGGTTGGGGTAAAAGTCCTTTTACAGCTGAAATCATATTTGTGACACGCTCAGAGATTCAAGGTAAATTCGGTGGGAGAGGTCAGTCAAGTGACCCGGCTCCGCTATTATTTCACGGTGAATTCTACTTTAAAATAGAGGATCCTAAGCTTTTTGTAATAAATATTGTAGGCAACCAGCATATTTACGATACGACCTCTGTTACTAATTTCCTCCGCTCCTTTATAGTGGAGAAATGCATAGACTATCTTGCAGCTCACAATCTTAGAACAGTGTTCACACAAGTAGATGAGACAAGTGAACGTGTTAAAGCTAGTGTGCGAAGTGTTTTTAGAAAATGGGGTATTGATTTAACAGATTTAAAGTTTCTAGGACTTGATACTACAGATGAATACCGTGAACGAATCTTCTGGATTACTCAAGGTGTATCCGCTGATAAAATGGCGACTTTGGAGACTGTTAAAAACGCGGCTAAAGAGCTAGGTAAATCCGGGTCAGCTTCGATAGGTACAGGTATGATGCTTATACCTCAATTACTTCAGCAAGCGCAGCAGCCTGCTATGAAGATGATAGTATGCTCTAAATGCGGTAGTCAATCCCCTATCTCATCCAATTATTGCATACACTGCGGGAGTCCTCTGGAACCGTCTAAAAATGAAACTAAGTTTTGCAGTAAATGCGGGGCTAAGCTTTCAAATACAGCTAAATATTGTAGTGAATGCGGTGCTAAAGTCGTCTAGAAAGATTGAATAATATTATTTAATTCATTTAAGGTGTGAATTATAATATCATTCGAGTCTCCGCTTTTTCTATTTATCAAGTAGGCTTTAACTCCTAGTCTCCTCCAGGGCTCAATATCATTTTTATAATCGTCTCCAATCATTATGATTTCTTCTTTTGCGAAGGGTATACTGGATAAAACATGCAGGAACAGGTTTATGTCAGGTTTCCGTCTCCCATACTCAGCTGATGAGATAAAAAAATCAATGTAAGAGGATAAACCAAGGTAATCTAATTCCTCTCTAGCATAGTTTGCATCTGAACAATTACTCATTATACCTATTAAAACACTTTTTTCACGTAAAGCCTTCAGAGCCGTCTTCACGTCATCGTATAGTTTAATCTGTTTTAAAAATATTTTATGTCTTTCCTTTAAAATAGTCTCTAAAAGTTTAAAATTAGGTGTGACTCCGAGCTTTAAAAGAGTCTCCTGCCACCAAACCCTCGGATTAACCTCGATAAGAGCGGTCTGGCGGAATTCTCTCCACTTATCATACACTTTCTTGAAAACTTCTTTGAATTCTTCAAAACTAAGGTTATAGCCGAACTCGCGTATAATATTATATGCAGCTTTATCCTGCTCCTCCTGGTTAACCCCGCTTACGTCTATTAAAGTTAAATAGAGATCGAATAAAACAGCTTTGATCATCTTTAAGCCTCTTATATGGATTTAGAAAATAACGGTTAGAATAACTATTGGTAGCCCGGAGGAGATTCGAACTCCTTTCAGGGTGGCTTAAACTCAGCCACTGTCCAAGGATTTCCACCAGCTCATATAAGCTATGAGCTGACCAGAGTCCCTGATGCTTGGCCGCTACACCACCGGGCTATAATAACTAGAATAGCGAATAATTTCTTTAAAATATAAATTTTTTTATCATAATTCCGCTAGAAGCTTTGAAACCGTTAATATTGCGGAGAATAGATTTTTAATAAATAGAGATAAAAAAATAAATATTCTCGTTTAATCTCGTATATCGCCTGCAGCTTCACTGTAGAAGTATGCCGGTTGTATTAGAAAGGCAGAACTATGGAGCTTAACGTTCTCACAATTCCCTCTATTCCATGTATTTTCTCAACTATATTCTTTACAGTCTCCATGTCTTTAGCTGAGACTTTAGCTATTATATCGTATGGTCCTGTAATCGCATAAAGTTCTTTAACTCCTTCTATTAGCTTCAGCTTCTCTAACACGTCGTGTATTTTCCCGGTTTCAACTTCAACTAACATGAAAACGATAGTCATATCAACCACCATTCAAATAATATATTATTAGACAAGTATTATTTAATTTTTTATAAACTTCATTAAATCTTTTTTATTATACCCCGCTTCTCTAATTCTTCAAATATTTTTAATACTTCTTCAGGTGTGGTTTCAATGTTTAAGCTTCTTATTCCATTATATATTTCAGCTACAGGCCTCTGTAGATTAATATTCTTTAACACGATAAGCGTTTTCCTATCTCCTATTATAATTTTTTTAACAGCCTCCTCGTAGCTCATTCCCGGCATATAAGTGTATACTGCTTGGTAGGCTGGGTTTTTTAAAAGCTCGCTGATATCACCGCTCCCTATCTGTTTAACTCTGGTAACGTTTATACCTCTATAATATTCTAATATTTCATATACCTCTCTAGGACTTTTTTTGAAACCTATCGCCGCGAGCCCTGCTGAAAGCTCTCTAACAGTGTATCCTCTATCCAAGTTAACCATTATAGTAACCACTTCTTCGCTTCTACCTGCACATGCTTTTTCAGCCACGTTCTCCGTTGTATAAGGTGGCACTAACTCGTAGACGAAATGATAGGTGAGATCATCCTCTTCCGGTTTTGGAACAACCGTTAGAATACCGTTTTCAACAAGTTTAATTATACGCGGGAGGGCGGTGTTATAGTCAACACCCGCTATTTTAACAACCTCTGAAACCGGTTTAACTCCGTCGAAGGCTCTTATTAAAGATAACATTACAGGGTCTATTTCTATTTTATTAATATTAGCATGAGCCACTGCGAAGACTAGATCAGGTGTAATATTTATTAACGGTGTTGTAGGCGAGGGTTTAGCAGGCGTCTCAACTGCTGGTTTAACAGGCTCAGCTTTAACTTCAGCAGGAGGAGGGGATGGTTCAGCTATCTTCTCTTCCACTAAAGGAACAGATATCGGTTTCCCAGGTAAAAGTTTATCGATTTTTTCAAAGTCCTCCGCGAATCTTTTCATTAAAGCACCCATGGTGACTATAACCAGTCCTTCTCTCTCAAAAGAATCTATTGCTAACGCTAGTTTTTCAGTGACTCTAGATACTAGAAGACAGCCTTTCTCTAAATGTTTAACCTGATAGTCACCTATCTCCCAGGCTGCGAAAGCGCCTTTAGTTAGTTTTGAAGCTAACTCAGAAGCTTTTTCACCGAGTGAAGAATATAATACATGCCCTTGTATATCGAATAATCCAATCCTCACATTAGGTAGACTGATCCCGCTTTTTATTTTAGCGATTAACTTCTCGATCTCCTCTGCCATTTCTCTCACACCAATAAAAGTTAAAATAATATATACTTTTAGCTGATATAAATTTTTGTTTAGGGGATTACATATGAAGATTTTAGATTATATTTATTTGATTGAAGGAGTTTTATACGATTCAAACTGTTATATTATAGGTGAAGATGAGCTTGTAATGGTGGATTGCGGGACAGGTTTAAACATGAATTACATTTATAATAAGATGAAGACGCTTGGTTTAAATCCAGGTAAAATCGTTAACATTATTTTATCTCACGTTCATTTCGATCACTGCGGCGGGTTGAACCGTTTTCTAACCGATTATAACCCGGAGATAAGTGTTTTTGAAAAAGAGGCTCCTTTTCTTGAATCCGCTGATAGGCGGATGTTGCTTTTAGATATGTTCGCAGCATCTTTCGAACCTGTGAAAGTAGATAACCGGCTTAAAGACGGTCAAATAATTAAGATTAAACCTTATAATTTTAAAGTTATTCACACTCCAGGGCATACTATGGG
>JAHQXC010000004.1 GCA_029856525.1 Candidatus Odinarchaeia archaeon | reverse complement strand
CTCAATGCTGGTTAAAAGTCTTTAAATAATTTTAAGCGTATAGCTATTTTAAACCTATTATTTAACGGTTTTTAGAGAAAGGTGGATTTAATGCAGGAGATATCTATAGCTGAAGCGAGCAGGCGGATTATTTCAAATATGCCTTCAATAATCGACGCGATTAAACTAGATATCGTCAATTACTCATCTTTAGCTGAACTAATAGCCGGCAGCGTGGAAAAAATGATAGGGAGAAAAGCTGGTGTTGAAGCAATTAAAATGGCTCTTATGAGGTATTCTGAGGATGTTAAGAGAAACTTTACAATGATCCAGGATCGTGTGAAAAAAGTTATAGCTGAAAGTATTCTAGAACTTAAAAACGATTTAATTCTTTTAACAGTTAAACAATCTGAGCTATCAGGTAAGATAGACGCATTGTTTAAGTCAATTCCAAACTTCAGATTCCTCCAGCTGACGCAGGGCACAAACACGTTCAATCTTATAATAGATGAGCGAAGCGTCGACGCTGTGAAAAAAGTTGTAGACTCTAAAGGAATCGTTGAAGTATACAGGGATCAATCGGCTATAATACTTATAAGCCCGCCTGAAATTATTAAAACACCCGGCGTAGTATCCCACCTACTAGAATTACTGGCGAGAAATAATATTAACATCACACAGGTTATCTCATGTCACACGGACACTGTTTTTCTCATAGATAGAAGAGACGCTCTTACAGCTTATCGTCTACTAGAGGATAAGATTATTTCAATGCGCAGTTTATTATATTAACTATAAAAGCTAGTTGTGAACATTTTTTAATTGTTGTTTTTAGAACCGGGTGAGTTCAGCTCTGTTATAGAAATTACGGAACATATAAAAGTGTATTCGCTGATTTAGATACAGTTTTAATTAAGCGGTGATGATTTTTGGCAGATAAAAAATGTTTACTCCTATATTCAGGTGGACTTGACACCTCTTGTATGCTGAAATGGCTTCAAGACGAATACGGATTCGACGTCTATACTTTAACGGTTAATCTAGGCCAAGAGGAGAAAGACTGGAGTGAAATAGAACGTAGAGCTCTCAGACTAGGGGTTAAAAAACATTTTACAGTTGACGCTCAACAGGAGTTCGCTGAAAAATATGTCAGCTATTCTATTAAAGCGAACTCCCTATACCAGGGAGCCTACCCTCTTAGCACAGCTATCGGGAGACCTTTAATAGCTAAGATAGCTGTGGAAACCGCTATTAGAGAGGGAATCAATATTATAGCGCACGGTTGTACAGGTAAAGGAAACGATAACGTTAGGCTTGGAGTAGGTATAAAAACATTAGCCCCGAATATAGAGGTTTTAACACCTGTAATCACATGGGGTATGAGTAGAAGCGAATCTATTAAATACGCTGAAAAACACGGAATACCTATACCTGTCACAGTGAACTCACCGTATAGTATAGATGAAAACCTCTGGGGTAGATCCATAGAATGCGGTGTCCTAGAAGACCCTTACGCTGAGCCTAAAGAAGACGGTTGGAAGCTGACTGTTAACCCCGTGGATGCTCCGAATAAACCAGAGTATCTTGAAATAGAGTTTGAGAGAGGGGTTCCAACAGCGGTTAACGGTGAAAAAATGAATTTAGTTGATTTAATAAAATACTTGAATAAAATTGCTGGAAGCCATGGGGTTGGGCGAATAGATCACATGGAGGACAGGGTTACAGGTATTAAATCAAGGGAAACCTATGAATGCCCGGCGGCTGTGACAATTATAACAGCTCACCGAGACTTGGAGAAAGCTGTTTCTACATTTCAAGAACTCCAGTTTAAACAGCTAGTAGATGAGCGCTGGACTTATCTAGCATACGCGGGATTATGGTTCGATCCGTTAAGAGAAGCTTTAGAGGCTTTCATAGATAAAGTTAATTTAAAAGTTAACGGCGTCGTCCGCGTGAAGCTTTATAAAGGAAGCTGCCAGGTAGTTGGCCGTAAATCAGATTGGATGCTATATGATAAAAGCATCGCAACTTACGAGGAGACTTCAATATTCGATCAGAAATCATCTTTAGGTTACATTAACATTATTTTACAGCAGTCGCAGCTAGCCTATAAAATACTGAAAAAACATTTAAGTAAATAAAATATTTTTAATTTTTAATATAATCTCTGAGGCTGATCTATGAGCTTTTTCTGGCGGGCGCGTTTCGACGAAGATACGCTTGACGAAGTATTAGAGTATACGGCTGGAGAAGATATTAAAATCGATGAAAAACTCATATTCTATGATATTATAGGCACACAGGCGCATAATATAATGCTTTTCAAAATAGGATTGCTAAAAAAGAATGAGATAACAAGCATATTAAAGGTTTTAGAAGATTTAAAAAAAGAGTTCCTTGAAGGGAAAATCCAGCTTAGAAAAGAATTCGAAGACGTTCATTTAAATATAGAGCGGTTGGTAACTGAGAGAGTTGGTAGAGAGATAGGCGGTAAAATTCATCTAGCCAGGTCAAGAAACGACCAGGTGGCACTCGACGTTAGAATGTATATGCGGGATGCTATAATCACCTTAATAGAGGGGTTAATCAATTTTTCGAAAACACTTTTAAAACTGGCTGAAGAAAACTATGAGACTTTAATGCCAGGCTACACGCACATGCAGCAAGCTCAACCGATTACACTATCACACTGGTGTTTAAGCTATGTAGACGCTTTGATAAGAGATTTAGAGCGGCTACACCAATTATATAAGAGACTGAATAAGAATCCTTTAGGAGCTGGGGCTTTAGCAGGTTTCACATGGAGTGTAAACCGTAATCTAACAGCTGAACTACTAGGTTTCGAAGGAGTTCAAGAGAATACTTTAGATGTAGTTTCTTCTAGAGGAGAATTCGAAGCAGAGCTTATATCAATTATATGCATATTAATGGTTCAGATTTCGAGAATAGCGGAAGACATTATTTTATGGTCAACTAGCGAATTCGATTTCATTCAGTTAAGCGATAAATTCGCAACAGGCAGCAGCATTATGCCCCAGAAAAAAAATCCCGACGTAGCTGAACTGGTAAGAAGTCGGGCTGCGGTGATTATAGGTGGATTGTGTAGTACTATGAGTATTCTCAAAGGGTTACCGACAGGATATAATCGCGATCTTCAAGAAACTAAAAGAATACTCTTTGAAAGTGTTAGGATAGCGGTCTCCTCTGTTAACATTCTATCTAAAATGTTGAATTCAATTAAAATTAACAAGGAGAGAATGCTGAGAAGCGTTGAAGAAGGCTTCACAGGCGCTGTTGATATTTCAGATCTACTTGTTAGAAAAGGCCTCCCTTTCAGAACAGCCTACCAGGTTACCGGGCGGCTTGTTAACATGCTTTTAAAGCAAGGTAGACGGCTTAAAGATTTAAAGTTGGATGAGTTGAGTGAACTTGTTTACTCAGAGACAGGTGTGAAACTAGATTTAAGTGAAGAAGAGTTAAACATTGTTTTAAACCCGTTAGAGAATGTTAAAAGAAAAAATCATATAGGAGGACCGGCTCCTTCTGAGAATTTTAGGATGAGAGAGGATAGATTGAATAAAATAAGAGAATTCGAAGAACTAACTAATGGAATTAAAAATTTTCTTAAAGAAAAATATGGTAAACTCTCAGAGGAGGTTAATAAGATAATCAGCTCACCATAATTTAAGTGGAAGAGAGTTAATATATTCGTTTAATGAAATCACTGTGAATTCTTCATTTCTTATTTTTAGAAGCGCCTCCGCTAAAGCCTCAGCAAGTTTTATATTAGTTATCACCGGTATATTATACTCCACTGCGCTGCGTCTTATCTCGTACTCGTCTTGGAGGATCTCAACGTATTTCTCTATAGTTGTAGTTTGAGGGATGTTTACCACTAAGTCTATCTCCCTGTTCACGAGTAAATCTTTTATATTCGGTTTCCGCTGTGTCTCTCTAATCTTATAAACTGTTTGAACCGGGATACCTGCGTTAACTAAAGCTTCAGCGGTGTGCTCTGTCGCATATATTTTATAACCTATTTCAGTGAATGCTCTAGCTATAGGTATAAGCTTCTCTTTTAATTCAGCTCCACCAACTGAGAAAAGAGCGCGGCCGTTTTGGAGAGGTATCTCGTTTTCCGCTGATAAGAGTGCTTTTATAAAAGCCTCTGAAAAGGTTCGCCCTATACAAGCAACTTCACCTGTAGATAGCATTTCAACGCCTAAAACAGGATCCGCGCCTTGAAGCCTCATAAAAGAGAACTGCGGGACTTTAACCCCTATATACTTCGGATAACGCGGATAAGTGTAATCTTCAAACCAGATGTCTTTTATCTTATTTCCTAGTAGAATAGACGCGGCTATCGTCATTAAATTCATACCCCGTATCTTAGATACGAAGGGCATAGATCTTGAAGCTCTCAGATTGCACTCGATAACGAATACATCGTGACCTTTAACAAGGTATTGAATATTAAATGGACCTTTTATTTTTAAAGCGGAAGCTATTTTACGAGTGTAATGGATTATTTTAGCTTCAACAGAGGCTGGTATGCTCTGAGGCGGTATAATCATAGTAGCGTCTCCGCTATGTGTCCCAGCTAACTCAACGTGCTCGATGAGCGAGCCGATTAAGGTTTCCTCCCCATCGCATACTCCATCCACTTCAATCTCCATAGCGTTCTCTACGAATTTACTGATAACGACAGGGTGATCCTCTGAAATCTCCGCTGCTAATTTCAAAAACTCTTCTAACTGGCTTTCATCATATGCAACTCTCATCGCAGCCCCTGATAACACGTATGATGGGCGGATGAGAACAGGATACCCGATTAAATTACAAAAGGCTTTCGCGGCTTGCAGAGAGGTTAAAGCCTCCCATTTCGGTTGAGGTATACCGAGCTCATCTAGCAGCTTACTGAATTTAGCCCGGTCTTCAGCTCTATCAATATCCACTGGAGAGGTGCCTAAAATCGGGATATTATACTCGTATAAAGGATAGGCTAAATTGTTAGGGGTCTGCCCTCCCACTGAAACCACAATCCCTTTAGGCTTCTCCTTCTCGTATATGTCTAGAACTCTCTCTAAAGTTAACTCTTCAAAATATAGTTTATCTGAAATATCGTAATCTGTGGAAACAGTCTCAGGGTTACAGTTAACCATTATTACTTCTTTAACACCCATTTTTTTCAGAGACCACACCATGTTTACAGCGCACCAATCAAATTCTACACTGCTACCGATCCGGTATGTGCCGGATCCTAAAACAATAATTTTATCAGATGTATGCGCTGGTAATTCAATGTCATCTGCACTTGAATTATAAGTCATATAGAGATAATTAGTTTTAGCAGGCCATTCAGCGGCTAAAGTATCAATCTGCTTCACGTACGGGATTATACCATGCTCTATACGAATTCTCCTTATATTTCTCTCACTGTCTCCGAGAATTCTAGCTAATTGAAGATCTGAGAACCCTGATTTCTTAGCCTCTCTTAAAAGTTTTATCAGTTTAAAATCTCTCTCGGAGACTCTGCCTTTATAATTAGATAGTTTACGCTCTAAGTCAATAATATTTTTTATTTTAGTTATAAACCATGAATCTATTCCAGTCAGCTCGCTGACCTCGCCAACGGTGAACCCGGATTTTAAAGCGGTTACTATATCGAAAAGCCGCTCATCAGTAGGGTGAGTTAAACGGTATTTTATTTCATCGCGTGTAAGCTTAGGCTCACTTTTATTTGCGACTAACCCTATTCTACCTATATCTAGCATTCTAACAGCTTTTTGAAGCGCCTCCTCGAAGCTTCTACCTATAGACATAACCTCGCCGACACTTTTCATCTGAGGGCCTAGTATACGGCTGACATTCTGAAATTTACGTAGGTCCCATCTAGGTATTTTCACGGTTATATAGTCTAAAGCCGGCTCAAAGCAGGCTGTGGTTTTAAGCGTAACCTTGTTGATTAATTCAGGCAGAGTATACCCTAACGCGAGTTTAGCAGCGATATAAGCGAGAGGGTAACCTGTAGCCTTAGAGGCTAGTGCTGAAGACCTTGACAGACGGGCGTTAATCTCTATAGCATAGAATCTCTCAGATTTAGGGTCAAGCGCGTATTGAATATTACACTCTCCTATAACTCCAACTTTTCTCACAGCTCGAATAGAAGCCTCTCTTAAAGCATGGTATTCATTGTTGTTGAGGGTTTGAGATGGGGCTACTACTATAGACTCACCTGTATGTATACCCATCGGATCAAAATTCTCCATGTTGCATACGATTATACAATTATCATCTCTATCACGGACCACCTCATATTCTATCTCCTTCCATCCACCCACATATTCCTCTACGAGTATCTGGCTGATTCTACTCTGTTTTAAACCGCGTTGAGCGATCTCTAATAATTCCTCTTTATTAAAAGCTACACCTGATCCTTTACCTCCTAGAGTATAGGCAACCCTCACTATAACAGGGTAACCTATCTCATCCGCTATTCTAACAGCTTCCTCAACTGTCACAGCCGCCTGGCTTTTTAAAACGTTAACGCCGGCTTCAAACATAGCTTTTTTAAACAGGTCGCGGTCCTCTGTGATTTGAATGGCTTCAATAGGGGTTCCTATAACTTTAACACCGTATTTGTCTAAGATACCTTTCTCAGCGAGTTCTACGCCTACATTTAAAGCAGTCTGACCTCCGAAGCTTAGAAGAATACTGTCAGGCCGTTCTCTCTCAATCACTTTCTCAATAAAATCCGCGGTTAAAGGTAGAAGATAGACTTTACCGGCAAGCTTAGGATCTGTTTGAATAGTAGCGATGTTAGGGTTAACTAAAACTGTTTCAACACCCTCCTCGGAAAGCGCTTTTAAAGCTTGACTTCCTGAGTAATCGAATTCACCAGCCTGACCTATTCTAATAGCTCCGCTCCCCAGTATCAGAGTTTTATGAATCCAATCCATTTTAGGCATGGTTAACCACTCATTCTTTTTACAAATAAGTCGAAAATAAATTCAGTGTCAACTGGACCGGGATGATTCTCAGGGTGGAATTGAGCTGCAAAAACCCTGCCAGTTTTATCTATTATACCTTCATTAGTATGGTCGTTAACGTTAACAAACCATGGTTTAAAGTCTGTTTCATCCAAGGTATTCTCTAAAACAGTGTAGCCGTGATTTTGACTGGTAATATAACATTTATTATTTAAAACATTCAGGGAGGGTTGATTCTGAGACCTATGACCGTATTTTAACTTATATGTGTCAGCTCCCCCGCTTAAAGCTAAAATCTGATTTCCTAAACAAACACCCATTATAGGTATATCGGCTTCTAAAAGTCTTCGAACATTAAGAATTAGAGAAGACACTTTCTTAGGATCACCCGGACCGTTGCTCAGTAATACACCTTGAGGTTTATACGCGAGAACCTTATCGAATGGCGTGTCATATGGAACACGTATAACTTCAACACCCCTCTTCACAAGGCATCTTATAATATTATATTTAACACCGCAGTCGTATAATACCACTCTCAGCCGACCGCCTTTATTATAAATTAGAGTTCTCTTAGTACTCACCTCAGCTACCAGATTTCTCTCGTTAGGATCCTTTATCCGCCCAGCTTTTTTAATCAACTCCGACTCGTCCACTTCATCCCCTTCACTAAATGTTTTAAGAACACCGAGCATAACCCCTTTCTCACGGAGTTTTTTAGTCAACTCTCGTGTATCAACCCCGTATATTCCAGGTACACCCTGCTCACTCAACCATTCACTTAAAGTTTTAACAGAAAGCCAGTGACTTGGCTGAAAACATAACTCGCTTATTATTAATCCTTTAACCTGGATTCTATCAGATTCAAAATATTTCGGAAGAGAATATTCGAAAACATCGTAGGAGGGGACTCCGTAGTTTCCTATCAGCGGATATGTTAGACATAAAAACTGTTCGTGATACGATGGATCTGTAAGAGACTCAGGGTAGCCGACCATACCTGTATTAAACACAACCTCGCCTTCGAATTCACCTTTACAACCAAAACTGAAGCCTCTGAAAATAGAGCCGTCCTCTAATACAAGTATCGCGGTAAATGACTCCTGGTCGCTGTTCATGTCTACACCAGAATCGATTATCTTAAGCTCAAAACTTTAACCTATATTAACATTATAAATTTTACGTTTATACGGGAACATTAATAGGAAAATAAGTTCCCTATCGTACATTCACTTAATCCCTAAAGCTTTTTATAGGAATATATTTTAACACTGAACTGAAATAACATTTTCACTAGAGGTGGTTCAATGGTTAGAAAGGGTGTTCAATGGGTTGTTAAAGATCCTAAGAGAGAAAACGTTTTCTGGCCTTCTGAAGAGCTTAAAAAATACGCTAATATGAGCGATGAAACCATATATGAAAAAGCTAGAAAAGATAGAATAGGCTTCTGGGCGAATATAGCTAAAGAAGTGATAACATGGTTTAAACCATTCGAGAAAGTCTACGAGGAGAATCTACCGTTCTTCAAATGGTTTATAGGGGGTAAGCTAAACGTTTGCTATAATGCGGTGGACAGACATGTTGAAACATGGAGGCGGAATAAAGCAGCGATCATATGGGAGCCTGAGCCTATAAACGAACCTAATAGAATACTCACATACAATGATCTTTACAGGGAAGTTAACAAATTCGCTAACGCGTTAAAAAAGCTAGGTGTGAAGAAAGGGGATAGGGTAAGCATCTATCTTCCAATGATACCTGAAGTTCACATAGCGATGCTGGCATGTGCTAGAATAGGCGCCCCTCACAGCGTGGTTTTCTCAGCTTTCAGCGCTCAATCGCTTAAAGATAGAATCGAAGACGCTAAATCGAAGGTTCTGATAACAGCTGATGGATATTATAGAAGAGGTAAAGTGATAAATCTGAAAGCTAGCGCTGATGAAGCTGTGGCTGGAACTACAATTGAAAAAGTAGTTGTGGTTAAACGCGCTGGTAATGAAGTCAACTGGGTGAATGGAAGAGACTACTGGTATCATGAATTAATGAATGAAGCAGACGACTACTGTGAACCTGAACAGATGGATAGCGAAGATATTCTATTCATACTCTACACTAGTGGAACAACCGGGAAACCTAAAGGTGTAGTTCACACGACAGGAGGCTACGCTGTCCAAGCTTATATAACGACTAAGTGGGTTTTCGACTTACATGATGAAGACATATACTGGTGTACCGCCGATATCGGCTGGGTTACAGGTCACACATACGCCTGCTATGGGCCCCTGCTATGCGGTGGCACCCAGGTAATATACGAAGGCGCGCCGGATACACCTGATTGGGGTAGATGGTGGTCTATTATTGAGAAATACGGGGTTAACATCTTCTACACAGCACCGACAGCGATTAGAATGTTCATTAAAATGGGTGATGAATGGGTTAAGAAATATGATCTAAGCACGCTTAGAGTACTAGGCTCTGTAGGTGAACCGATAAACTTAGACGCTTGGTTATGGTACTTTAATGTAATCGGCGGCGGCCGTTGCGTGATAACAGATACATGGTGGCAGACGGAGACAGGTGGTACAATTATTAACTCGATACCAGGTATCGGCCCGTTTATTCCAACCGTGGCTTGCAGATCATTCCCAGGTGTTGAACACGACATATATGATGAGAAAGGTAACAGACCGGCTCAGGGAGATTCAGGTTACCTTGTTCAGATACCTCCACTTGCACCAGGTATGCTAAGAACTATTTGGGGTGACCCTGAGAAATATAAGAAAACATACTTCGGCGAGTACGGTGGAAAAGTCTATTTCAGCTCTGACGGAGCATACTACACGGAGGACGGTTATATTAGAATCACAGGCAGAGTCGACGATGTGATGAAGGTTGCAGGCCACAGGCTTTCAACAGGTGAGCTTGAAAGTGTTATCTGCGGGCATCCAGCTGTAGCTGAAGCAGCGGTGGTAGCTCAGCCGCACGAGATTAAAGGGGAAGCGCCTGTAGCTTTCATAATACTTAAACCAGGTTATACAGCGAGCCCCCAACTTGAGAAAGAGATTGTCGATCAAGTTGTGAAAGGAATAGGTCCGACAGGTAAACCTGAGAAAATAATATTCGCAGAGGATCTGCCTAAGACTAGAAGTGGTAAAATAATGAGAAGAGTTCTCAGAGCGCTGGTCAGAAACGAGCCTTTAGGAAACATTATGACGCTTCAAAACCCGGAGAGTGTTGAAGGGTTAAAGAGCGCGGTTGGCTATAAGGGACCTGACTAAACCCTCCTCTCCTTTATTTTTTTACAGGCGCATAATAATATTCTCCTATCGATTTCTGCGCGGAGTCGAGTTTAGACCCTAATTTATTTATTCTAGGTCTACCTGTTTTAACATCTCTTCTAAGCGTTATATTCATCATTTTCAAGAAAGAGTTCATTCCGCTACGCATATCCTGAGGGCTACTAGCTAGTCCATGCCGGCCTGGTTCGCCTTCAAATATTATTAAGCGATCCGAGACTAAATCGCACATGATAAGATCATGCTCTATTATAAAAGCAGCCTTACTCTTAGACTCCACTATTCTCCTAATAGTTTTAGCGGCTGCAAACCTTTGTTCAACGTCGAGAAACGCGCTAGGCTCATCTATTAAATATATATCCGCGTCTCTTAGAAGACACCCGGCTATAGCTACTCTCTGAAGTTCACCGCCGCTTAAAATTGAAATAGACTTATCCATTAAATCTTCAAGCTCCAACGGATGGATTATACTAGATTTAACGGAAGAGTCCAGGATAGATGCGCCTGCAGCGGATAAAAGAAATTCTCTTACAGTACCAGTGTAATCGCCTTCAAGATACTGGGGTTTATAGCTTATTTTCAGCGAGCCTACTCCTGTGAAAGCTGTGTCAGGTTTAAGTAAACCGGCTAAAACTTTTATGAAAGTTGTTTTACCTATTCCGTTAGCTCCTAAAATTCCTATAATCTCAGATTTTTTAACACCCCCGCTAGAAGCTTTAAGCTTAAAACCGTCTAATTTTATTTCAAACCCGCTGTACTCTAGTAAACTACCTGTAGTCTTCAAGTCTAGTTTAGGCATGGCAGGAGCTTTACTGAAAGAGATACTCTCCTCTCTAAACCTGATATTCTCGTCTGGAAGATAACCGTCTAAAAAAATGTTTATCCCTTCTTTAACACCGTAGGGATGGGATACAATACCGTAGACGCCTGGTTCACCGAATATAACACAGGTATAGTCGCTTATAAAATCTAGGGCAGCTAAATCATGCTCCACGCAGATAACAGTTTTACCGATTTCAGCTAAACTTCTTATAATTTTAGCCGCTATAATTCTTTGAAAAATATCTAGATAACTTGAAGGTTCATCGAAAAGATACACTTCAGCTTCTTTAGCGATTGTTGCAGCTATAGCTACACGTTGAAGCTCACCGCCTGAAAGAGTTGAAAGCTGATTACCCCAAATGGATTCTAAATAAAGCTCTTTCATCAACTTTTCAGCAACGCCACGTTCATCCACCTTACTTATTAAATCACCTACAATACCAGTGTAAACTTTAGGTATATTCGTAATATACTGGGGTTTATAGCTTATTTTGAGAGCCCCTTTAGATAATTTTTCAAAATACGCTTGAAGCTCGGAGCCCCTGTAAAACTGGATTATTTCATTCCAGTCAGGGGGGTTTTGAACATTACCTAGGTTAGGTTTTATCTCACCTGCGAGTATTCTCAAAGCCGTGGATTTACCTGCTCCATTTCTACCTATTATACCTAGAACCTTCCCAGGTCTAGGTATGGGAAGCCTGAAAAGCGTAAACTGATTAACCCCATATCTATGAGAAGCCTCCTCTTCAACCGTTTCAGGGGTATTAACTATTGCGATCGCTCTGAAAGGGCATTTCTTAACGCATATACCGCATCCGCTGCATAACTCCTCTGATATAATAGGATACTTTGAACCTTCCTCGAATTTAACAGTCTCCTCACCCATTCTAACACCTGGGCAGAAGGTCATGCAAGGTTTCCCGCAGTCCCTAGACTTACAGCTAGATTTTTTTAAAACAGCGATACGCGCCATAACATAACACCGTTAACAGGTAAAAATTATTCACCGGTTATATAAAACCGTCCGGCGATAATAATAACACACTATTATATTTATTATTTTCTCAACTACCTTTCCCTTTCAAAGAAGAAGTCTTAAAGTACAATGACGTCATTATATATTAGACAAATAAATACTTAAATAATAACTGTTATAAACTAGTTTTACTGCGATACATCCCCTCCTTTAAGGAGGACTTCTCACAATGATCTAGGTGGAAAATGCGTTGAAACGTGATCGAGAAGTATGCGAGAGAGATCTCATATATGAGGATAGAATAAAAGTTTCAAGCTGGCGTAGATCTCTGCCTTTAATTATTATAGGTTTCACACTTATCCCTGTAGTGTACTTTCTTATGCCGTTTCCTGAAGTATCACTCTATAATCTTTTATTCTCTATAGCGATAGGCGTCGTTATAATAGCTTTAGGAGGTTATTTTCACATTAAATATAAGTTTATAAGATTAGCTGTAACCGAGAAACAGATTATAATAGAAAACGGATTGGAGAAAAAAATAATACCCTTAGAGAAAGTTACCGCGATCAAGAAGGTAGACGAATTAACCTCTAAGAGGAAGCTAGCGCTGCTTGCAAGCAGCGGAGATAAGATAATAACCGCATTAATAAGAGATAGAAACCTACTTGAAATATACCAGGAGGGTGCTCTCACAGCTGTTATAACACCTGTCGATAACGATGAATTTATAAAAGCATGCGGTTTTAAACGTGGCGGGCCCGACCGGATTTCCGTCTCATAGAATTCGAACCGGTGAATTCAGCCTCCCCCCTATCATCCGGAGGGCTGCGCGATGTCCTGGCTTCGCTACGGGCCCGAAGATAGAGGTTGAAAAACTAAAATATATTTTTAATGGTTTACTGCTCTCTACCTTCCTCTCCTGTTAACCGACTCTCTTTTAAAGCTTTCAAAATTCTTTCAAGCTCTTCAGTTGAATTATCCTCTTTCACTTCAACCTCGGTTTTCTCAATTTCCCGCTCCGGTTTCTCTAACTCTAATGTTGAAGTGGACTCTTCAACTGGCTTATACTCTGGGATCTCAAATTTTAATTCGCTTGCTGAAGCCTGCTCTTCTGAAATTTTTAAAAGATTACCTTGAGGTTTAAAATCTATATCCTCCTCTCGCCCTGTCTCAGATATGCTTTCAGAGGTTAAAGTTGATATAACCTCCTCCAATTTTTTTTCAACATCTAAATCTTCTTTTTCCTCTAATCCGATACGTTCACCGGCTATATCCTTCTCCTCTAATACGGGTTCTGGAATCTTGCCGATATTTTCAGATACTTTAAGAGTAGGAGCCTCAACCTCCACGTGAGGCGACTCCTCGAATCTTTCTATAGCTTCAGCCATCTCTTTACTTGTTTCAACACCCTCGCTTTTAGACCATGTGAGGGATAGTTCAAGTTCACTCTCCTCTTCGCCTATTTCAAGCTCTAATTCAAGCTCTAAGATTTTATTCAACGATAAAGGTACAGGTATACCCTCCACTGTTATAGATGTGTTTTTCTTTTCCGCGACACTGATAAGCTCTCTAAGCAATCTGGTAAGGTCCTCTACAGAGACTTTTTTAGAGTATGAGATTTTAACCATTTCCAACATCCCTATTTTTCAAAGTAATCAAAAATATAATTGGTGTCCAGTTATTTAAAGCTAGTTTAAGGCGAATATATTGATAAATATTATTTAAAGACGGTTAGATCATTGTTCACGTTTACGCTTCCGGTAGTCGATTATCAGTGAAATCATCGGGAAGAATAATGCTAAAGGCAGTAGTAGAAGAATCGCTATTTCAGGTGTTATAAATTCAACGCTCTCAACAAGTGCTCTAGACCCTATTAAAGCCAGTAATGGCGCGGGGTTAACGCATATAAATGTGAGTGTTATAATCAAACTCACCCGTAGAATTGATTTAACAATGAAGTCGCTTACCAGTTTTCTCGCATTTGGAATAATGGATTCCCCGCTTATCAGCCTGCTGAAATCTGGGTTATCACGCTCCAATTTCTCTATGAACGCGGATAGCTTGAATAAATCGACTCTACCGCTCTTTACACCCTTGATTTCACTGGTAGTATACTGGTTTTCAACGTTAGCGTTTTTAGCGTTGGCAAGCTTCTTCAAAGTTTCTTCGCTGAGCTTGATGTTTTCTTTAAAAAGCTCGTTGACGTGCACGCATGTGAAAGAGACTTCCAAGTAATAGTATGATAGGACTGTTAACGAGAATACAGGGTTTATGAGAAATATCAGAGGGTTACCGGTTAAAGATGTTAAACCGATTAATGCGTTTCCCTGTAAGGCTGCGAGGATAATGATACTGTTTAACCCGAGAAATATGATGAATATGTATTTTAAACGGTTTCTAAAAGTAAATAATATCAGTGAGACACTGACGGCTGCTAATATTATCTGGAAGCTTAAATAGTATAAATTCGTTAAAACAGAGATTATAGAAGGGGGGGTTAGAGAGTGCGCGCCCCAGATAATATCATAGTAATGAGAGGATAGTTGAGTTAAAGCCTGGCTTAGCTCACTGTTAAAAGAGGAGGTTAGAAGAGAGAACATTCTGATAAAAGATATTGTAGAATAATAATTTACTAAACCGAATCCGTATCTAATTAAAGCGCTTAATTGGTATAATACTGTTGGGAGGGCTTCAACACGCCAAACATCTATTTTAACATGCGTGATTATAAGGGAGAGTAGCACCACCGCGATTAGAATACTTAGAATCTTGAACAAATATACTATTCTACTCATAAACCCACCTTAAGTTAAGCCGACCCCTCTTCTCTTAGCTTTAAGATAAGCTGACATAATAGTGGGAATATAGTCTTCAGGTCCAACGTTTAAAACTGGAACCTGGTATTTATTTAACTCGAAGATCACTTTCTCCCTATTTTCATAAAGCTCCTCGGCTACAGCTACAGACAATGCTTTTTCGACAGGTGAACTATATAATTCGGCTTCAAACCATGGGGTGAAAGGGGATATGATCAACAACTCTGAGCCGCGGGCTTTTATAAGCTTAACAGCCTCTAATAATGGTTTAGAAGAACCCTCCAAATCTGTTAACATAATATAGAAGGCGTTCTTTCTAAGCCGGTTAACTGTGTACTTAACCGCAGCGTATGTTTGAGATAAACCGGAAGGTGATAAACGCGCTAAAGCGTCTAAAATCCGGAATATTTGTCTTCTACCATTTTTAGGCTCTATGAAAACATCTATCTTCGAACTATAAGCTACTAAACCTATTTCATCTCTCCGGCTTAACGCGATTTGAGAGAGTAGAACAGCGGCTCTTATAGAATACTCGAATTTATTATTCTCTAAGTCACCTGAACACATTGAGGCTGAAGAGTCTAAGAGAATCATAATCTTAATATTTCTTTCAGTCTCGTACTCTCGACTCATAAGTTTACCTGTTCTAGCTGTAGCCTTCCAGTCAACCCAGCGGAGTTCATCTGAAGGATCGTATCTTCTAATTCCAAAGAAATCCATTCCAACACCTTTATCCTTAGATTTATGGGCTCCGAATAAAACTCCTAGAATTCTTCTCTGACCGATCTGTCCGTAACGGCGTATGTCATCGTAGGGAGGGTAGACGATAATCTCAGAATAGTTTTCGAAGACAGCCTCCTCCGAGTTTAAATGAAGGCGGTCATGAACTTTAACTTTAGAAGGACCTAAACGGTAGACTCCTCTAAGCCGGGGTTGAACGATATAGGAGAATTCTACTCTACCACCAGCTGTAAGATACGTGGATAAACTATTCCTTCCTAAAACTAATTTAAAAGTCTTAGGGATTTCGTCTAAAAACTCTAGGTAATCTATCACGCCCCCTGTGTTCACGATTTTAACGTTTACATGCAGATAGTCGAGTGCGAAAACTTTTTCACTGCTAATACTACGCTCCACTTTAATGTTTTCCCTGTATTTTTTTAATTTAAAGAAGGGGAGGTTAACGACAGCTGCGAATATAAGCATAACGCCGATTGCGAGCAGATAATAGTTTATAAATGAGAAACCTGCTGTTAAAAAGAATACACCGGATAAAACTAAAACCTGCCCTCTACCTGTGAACATAAAACACCACTGTTTTCAAGGAATCGGAGTTGACTCTAATATTCTTTCGATGATTCTTTTAACAGAGACGCCTTCTAATTCTATCTCAGGTCTTAAAATTAAACGATGGTTTAAAACGTTAAACGCTAAGTTTTTCACATCGTCAGGTATAACGTATTCACGCCCACTTATAGCTGCTAGAGCTCTAGCAGAGTTTAAAAGAACAATTGAAGCGCGGGGGCTCGCGCCTAGAAGGATTTGAGGATCACTTCTAGTCTTAACAATCAAATCTTTAATGTAAGCGATCACAGCCGGGTCAACGTAGATTTTGTTAATATACTCCTGTAACGCTACTATGATGTCAGGTGAAGCGATAGACTTCACATCTACTGATGCTTGTATGCTTCTTTTCAAAAGCAGTTCAACCTCTTCTTTATCATCAGGGTAATCGACTATTAACCTGAACATGAATCTATCGATCTGCGCCTCCGGTAACGGATAGGTGCCCTCCTGTTCAAGCGGGTTCTGTGTAGCTAGAACCATGAACGGATGGTTTAAAGGATTTGCTTTACCTTCAATAGTAACCTGGAACTCTTGCATTGATTCAAGTAACGCAGCTTGAGTTTTAGGCGGAGCTCTATTAATCTCATCAGCTAAGAGGATGTTCGTGAATATCGGGCCTTTCCTTAGATAAAACTGGGCTTTCTGCTGATCGAATATAACTGAACCTAGAATATCGGAGGGGAGAAGGTCGGGTGTGAACTGGATTCTCTTAAAATCGCAGCCTAAAGTTTTCGCAAAAGCTTTAGCGAGCTCTGTTTTAGCTACACCGGGCACACCTTCAAGTAAAACATGGCCGCGGCATAGTAAAGCTATAAGAATATTTCTGATAAGGTCTTTTTTACCTACTATAACTTTACCAACCTCTCTTATAACCGCGTTACTGAAGTTTCTAATATTTTCAACCGTGATCTGTTCAATTATTTTCTCATCAGCTACCACCATTTTAAACCCACCTTCTCCCTGAATTTTTTTATATCTATGAAAATTTTGAGGAAAACGTCTTTATCAACTATTATTCTACCGCTGTTAATAATGTTTTCAAGATTTTTAAGAAAGTTTTCGACTTCCACTCTTTCAATCTCAGGTTTATTAACAGCCACAGCCTCAGATATTAAAGAGACATCATAGTCTTTTAAGTGGTAGGTTTTTAAAAGATCCTTTTTCAATTTCTTGAAGAGAACATCCACGGCTTTATTATAGTTCTGGGATAGAGTATACCAGCTTATTTTATGTGAAAACGCGCTTTTAAAGCGAGGTGAAGCTTCATAGATGATTTTCTTCTTCTCTCTTTTAGGCAGCCATGATCTCACAAGATAAACAGCTATTAACGGATATAATGGTGCTATAAGCCAGTTGCTTGAAATCCAGTTAACCTCCCCTAATATAACACCGAAAAAGAATGTTGACGTGGAGACGTCCATTCTATGTCCTTCATCAAATATTATAAGAGTGGAAGTATTATACTCTGCAGCCCAGTTAACAAGGTTGACAGCGAATCTTAGATTATCAGCTCTGTTAATCATGTCATTGTTGAATATAGATGGATCTGATATTAAGATGATAGTTCCGTTTCCGCAGCTAGCTGAAGCGATAACAGGGAACGGGCCGACTATTTCACCTGTATCGTAAGCATAGTTAGCATTCGCATCAAGCCAGGATAAACTTGAAGTGTAGGCTAGAAAAATCATCCCCCCGCTTATAACCGTAGCGTAATTTAACATTATAGCGTTCACACCGTTAAAAATCGGGTGATCGCTGAGAGAGGTTATCACCGGTAAAGAAACATTTTTATCATATGAACCTGCGTCTAAAAGCAGATCTCCTTCAAATAAACCTAATCCTGGTATAATAGACGCTAATATCGATAGTAGAGAGGAAGAGGAGCCGAAGTCGTCTGCGATAATCACTTTACCGCCTTTATTAAGGTAATCAACTAAAGCAAGCGCTGAAAGACTGTCATAGAAAGTGGAGGGGCCGATTATAAATAAAACAGATTTATTATTAATTCGATTAATACAGCTTAAAGATGAGATGAGAGGTTTAACCTGGTATCCTTCAAGTTCAATCATGTTTTTAAACGTGGAGAGCCCGTTCCAGTTAGTATTATAAATAGAGTAGTCTGCGACTGTCACGCCGCCGACTCCTATTAAAGGCATTATTAAAGGAGTGAAGCTGAAAAAGAATATAAATGTGAAAAGAATTATTTTCAAACTCGGCTTATTCAATTAAAATTCCGCTCCGGTCAGTTGAGTGTAGAGGAGTTTGAAGTCCGCCATCGCCTGGGCTAAATCGTTTTCACCTATATTAAGCCTACTATACTTAGCTTTCTCCACCATGTTGAGAATATCATACAGCGCTTTCGAATTTATATCTGTTTTACTAGTAACCTCTCCAGCATATTCGCGCATAGTCTGGTAATTCCCCCGCTTAAGATTATATTTCTTTAAGATTAGTTGCTCAAGCAGGTTAAACATGAACAGTAATCCGTCTCTCGATTTCCCATCTCTAATATATTGTTGAAGTCTATTTATCTGACTGCTCAAATCTAATTCTCTAGGCCCCCTGTAAACGCTTCTCCTCCTCTTAACTATAAAGTAAATTAGAGAGCTCACTCCGATAATTATTACAAACCCTATAATTATAATAATATACTCGCCTGTTAATTGCAATCCAACCACCTGAACTGTTAAAGTAGCGGGTGAATAATTTGAGTTAACACTCGCCACTAGAACACCGTAAACTGTTATAGGACCGTTTGGAGTGTTTTCAGGTATAACCCATTCTAATAATTTAATAGATGTGTCTAAATATAAAGTTGTTAGAAGCGTGTTATTCAAGAATAAGTTAACGCTTCTATCGTAGACACCTCTCCCATGATTATCAATCACACTTATATTAAATATCGCTCTCTGACCAGGTGAGCATATAGAAGGATCAACGTTAACGTAAACGTTTACACTTGTGAAAACCATAAGTTGGCGTGTGAGATTTGAAGAATCGTAGAATGAATCCCCTATAAATTGAATTGTTAAATTAACAGTACTAGATGAGAAACCGAATGGAAGAGTATAGTTTATTATCTGGAAACCACCGTTCAACGCGGTAATATTATATTGTAGAATACTGTTTAAATAGAAGGATAGGTTTACGGTTAACCCGCTACCCTGATCATCTAATATTAAACCTGTTATAGAGAAGTTTTCACCAGGCGCTATAAATACTGGGTGCGCTTCGAATCTGATTATAGTTGATGAGCTAACATTAAGATAAACACGTTCGCTAGCGATCACTGCAAGGGAGGTTGTTGAACAGTTAATAATATAGGTTCCAGGCTGAAAGAAGGAGGGAATACGATAGTTAACTGTGAACCAGCCGGTTTCATTAGTAATAGATGATATTGAAGCCGCTAAGCTCATCGTATCCATATAGTAAAAGTTAACGATAACTGTTCGATCAGCGAGAGAGCTCCCTGAACTGTTCGTGAGCAGCCCTGTTATTTCAGTGTATTCACCTCTGTGTAGAATGCTAGGAGAACAGTTTAGCATGGTTATCTTCTCCTCTCCTATATAGATGGTTGGATCTGTGAAAGAGCTTAACACGTAAGGGTCACTAGAAGTGAATACAGCGAAGATTTTAGCTTCACCGTACACTCCAGGTGGCACACGGTAATCGTATGAGTAGAAGCCGGTGAAGTCTGTGACAGTCGAAGTCAACAGAATTGTACCTGAAGAGTTAGACCAGTAAACGCTTACAGGTTGATTCGCATACCCTGAGCGGTTATCAAACGTAAGATAACCGTATATTCTAATCCAGTCTCCGGGTGCCACTGCTGTTCTATTTAACATGGTTGTTAGCGTGGTTGACGCGACTACTATAACCGTTTTCTCATCGCTATAAGATTCAGCGGATGGGGCGACGGCTTGTAATATTTGACCACTAAAATAGTAGTAGAATACACCGTTAAAATATGCGCGAACAGGGATATCGCCTATACTTGTTAAAGGCGGTGTGAGAGAGTATGTAAAGCGGCCTGAAGCGTCTGTTAAAGCAGTAGCGACTTGAATATTATCAAACAGTATATTCACATACTGGTTTGGGATAGGCTGATTGGTTAATTCATCGGTTAATATACCTGTTAAAGTTAAACTTTCTCTACCTCTAGTAATATTTTCAGGCGGGGTTGGAGAGACATCTAAAGAGAGTTGAGTAGCCCCGTCAACCACTACAACTGTATAGTTTCTGATTAAAGGGAGAGATGTGGGAAGAGCGTATATTAGATGTGGACCTATTCGATCCATATTATTATACGAATATTGGTATGTGAAGACACCGTTTGAACCGGTTAAACCGGTGGTTATAAGCCTGTTCTCTGTTAGATCATATAATTCTATATTAGTATCAGCCATAGGCCCGGTGGTGTTTGTTAAAAACACTTCTAATTCGAAGACAGTTCCCCGTGTAGTTACCCAAGAGGATTGATTTTCAACGGTTAAAATAAGATTGTATTCAACGTCACCGATCTGAGAGTCACCGCCGACTACACTTGTTATATCTGCTGGTAAAGGAGTTGGATCGAATTGAACCCAGTTATCTTCACATGTACTCGTAGGATTGAAAACCTCCACCCAGAAGTGAACATTCCAGCCTCTGATAACGCGTGTATCGCCTATCTGCTCGCCTGGTAGAAAACCATAGACGAGTCTAGACGAGATATTTAAGCATCTAAGTATAATCGCGTAAGCGGTTGAGAAATCGAAGCTTGTACCGCGGCCGTTGGCTAGAAACCATTCAACTCTATCTAAACCTCCAGGATATGAAGCAAACGGGTCGAAAACATAGTTTGTTGAAAGATAACCTAAAACCTGAATCGCTGTATCGTAAACGCTGTGAGATTGAGCGTAGGAGCCGAACATTTCTACGAGAGCGGCTAATCTAGGATTAGATTCAAGATAGGCAACTCTAGGGGACGGGAGTTGAAGGTAGACCTGTCTTATCCTGTCATCGGTATAGGAGGGGGGAAGGGAGTTAGCTTGCATGGAAGATAAATTAACAGGGAGAAATGTTAATTGATATGAGATTAGGGAATTGGAAGGGGCGGAGAAAGTTAAACTTAAAATAGCGCTTCCATACAGGTCGGATCTAATATTCTGGCTGAGTAAATTTGACTCAGAGGTAACGTTCAACGAATCCTCTATTATTAACGGTTCAGGTGAAATAATCGGAAGTAACATTTCACCTTGAAGCTGACTTGTAATATTAATATATACTTGATATATCAGCGGGCCGGCTGTAACCTGTGTGAGAGGTTGACTAGTAGAAATGGTTTTCAACCAGTTTTCACCATTATACTCGTCGTAAGCGGTCATCTTCCAGTATCTGGCTGGATTAGCTGGAGTAACATTGAATAGAATAGTCTGCATTAAAGGTAGGTAGAGGGGGGCTAAAAGCGGGTTAAGTGGGGGTGTGAACGGTAGATTATTTGGATAACTTAACTGATCATAGAACCCGTAGCTTAGATTCGCTAGAAAATCCCCCATCTCACCCCAAGCGGATGGGTCGAAGCCTGTTTCCGGATTATTACCTGAAAAAATTATTCTAGAATCCTGTGTCTTAATCTCATCATACGGTATTTGAGATATATTAAAACCGAGGAAGCCTGATCGATTCAGATACAAGTATACGCTTGAACCTATTATTAAAGCTAATAAGAGTAGAGCGCTTAACCGGCTAGTAGAAGACAACTCCCCTCCAGCCTCCTATTATTTTAGTACAATAAACCCCTTTAAATATCATCCGCGTCAAGACCACCATCTAAAGAGAAAAAATATATTTAATAGTAGTTTACAGAGATTTCTATTATGTTTTAAAAGGATGGTGTAATTGAATTGACTTGGAAAAGTGTGTGGAGTTATATCACTGATAAAATTATAAGAGAGAAAGCGTTACATTTCAGTTTAATCGATCCCGATCCTTTAACACAGGATTATGAGGAAGCGGGTAGAATCGCCCGGTTAGCCTATGAGGCTGGAACCGATGCTATAATGGTAGGCGGATCAACAGCTCTAGATATAGATTTAGCTGTTAAAAAAATAAAAGAGAATGTTAAGATACCGGTTATCTTATTTCCAGGTAGCTTAGCAGGGATAAGCAAGTATGCTGACGCCATATTTTTCATGAGTTTATTGAACTCGACAAACCCTTATATGATTATAGGAGCTCAGGCGATAGCCGCTCCTCTCATTAAAAAAATGGGGGTTGAGCCTATCTCAATGGCTTATATTATTGTAGAGCCTGGGGCTACAGCCGGCTACATGGGTTACGCTCACTTAATCCCACGTTCGAAGCCTAAAATAGCGGTTGCATACGCGATGGCGGCTGAATTAATAGGATACAAGCTTATATACTTAGAAGCTGGTTCAGGCGCTGACATGTGCATTCCAACAGAGTTTATAAAAGCTGTTTCACGTTCAGTTCAAATCCCGGTGATAGTAGGCGGAGGGATAAACACGGCGGCTGACGCTAAGAAGGCTGTTGAAGCAGGCGCCTCTGTAATCGTTCAAGGCACTTTTATTGAAAAAACTGTTTTAAAAGACGGCGGCGCGTCTCTTAAAGAGATAATTAAAGCTGTTAAATCAGCTACTTGATCAACCTATATAATTAGTTTTCTCATCTCTCACTGGCTGTCTGCGAGACTGCTCTTCAAGTTTTAGTCTTTCGATGCTTTCATCTAATTCTCTAATTTTATTGTTAATCTCCGTGTAGTCTATTTTCAAATTAAGAGTTTTCTCCAACACTTCTAATAGTTTTTTAGCCGCTCTGAAATCACATGTCAGATAACGGCACGCTTCAGCAAGTAAAATGACACCTTGTATATCTCCCTCCCGTCCTATGATAGCTGGTAGAACACCGTTCATCCCTGTTATAACCCCGTCTGCGAATCGCTCAAAATCTGGGGTATTAAAACTAGTGTTTAAAATACTCGGAGAAGTGGCTGAAGCATATATCTTAGGATCTTTAACAATTATGTTAACAGCTGAAGCTCCTAGTGAGATAATAAGTTTCACACCCAGCTTTCTAAGTTGCTCAGCTAAAATTAAACTGAGAGCGTTTACACCGTAATGTGTTAAAGGCTGGAAATCTGATGAGAGGAGTAGAAGATCATCACCGCTAAGCTCATTATAATAATGGAAAAGGTAAACGGAAGGAAGATTCATTAAACCTAAGTCTATTAAAACTTGAGGCGGGAAATCATAGAAATATAAATCGAATATTTTCCTAGCGCTTAAAGTTTTAATAATATAGTCTACAGTATATTTTCCAGCTAAAGCGATACCCGGCATTCCCTGAATACATATTTTACGGTTTCCAAACCCTTCGAAACTATTATAATTTTGAATAAAATAATCTCCCATTTAAACCACTTCAACGCTTTATTTTAAAATAAGATTTAGAATATTCTCCATATCTTTTTTAGTAGCTTCTAACTCCCTGCTTGTGTCAACGAGAAACCATCTCTCACATATATATTTTTCTCTTGAAAATCTTATATAATTATCTGAAACTTTTTTTAAAAGATCACTGTCTTTTTCATGACGGTCTAGAATCTTATTCTCTGAGAGCTTACGGCTTTTACTGATTTCACTCGAAGTTAAAAGTAGAATAACATAATCTGGTAGTGGGAAATTGAAAATCTTGTAGAAGGATAACGCTTTCTCAACAGGGAAACCTTTACTACATTGATAAGCCATTGTTGAAAGAATGTAACGGTCTGTTAAAACTATTTTATCCTGTAAATCCCGTCTAATATTATCAGCGTCTTTAAGTATATCCGTTGAATAAGTTAAAAATTGAATGTCAACGTTAAGCTCTATCTCCCCGTCTAGAAAGGATCTGATTATTCTACCCCACGGACTGTTATAATCAGGGAAACGGTAAATAACAGCTTTACCGCCTTTTTCGAGAATATATTTTAAAGTAAACTTAGACCATGTTTCAGTCCCAGAACCGTCAATGCCTTCAAAGTCTATTAGCAATTAACCCACCGAAATAATTTAATCAGATTATTAAAATACGAGTATTTAAAGTTAAAAGTTAAATGTTAAATATTAATAACTGTAAAAGAGTTATAGGCAATGAAGAAAGCTTGAAAGTTGACATTAAAAATGGATGATCATCGACGGGCGATCTGAGCCTGCTTATATCAGTTTACTTATTTTTTCACACGCTCTATCCATAGCTAAGAAAACCATTCCCAGATTCGCTTTACTTTTTGTTAGAACAGCTAGAATCGCATCTCTACCAGCGGAGGAGATTATAAAATATCCGTCTCCTCCTTCAACTAGAACACGGTTCAATTTACCCCGCGCCAGTTCACCTGCAGCTCTTTCAGCCACGCTTAAAATAGTCGCAGTCATAGCTGCTAAAATACCGTCATCAACCCCTAACGGCATAGCCGAGCATATTGGAAGACCTTCAACGCTCACAACCGCGCTGGCTTCCACTTGACTAGTTGTAAGCTCTAATTCTCTTAGAACCTCTTCTATTTGAGGGACACGGTTAACAGCCAATCTCCCACCACACTTATAATATTAAACAGTTATGTTTAATATTTACTATGAAATTATTTATAAGCGCTATAGTTTAGGTTTCTATAAATAATTATTTAGTTATAACTCGTTTAAAGGTGAAATACGTGAGCGAAAACGAGCAGCGTGAAAAATTAAGTAAGGGAGAAGAATTAGAGAAATATAGGAAGGCTGGTAGCATCCACCGACAGGTGGCTGAGTATATAAAACCGCATGTGAAAGTAGGTGTTAAACTAATCGACTTATGTGAGATGATCGAAGGGAAAATAGTTGAATTAGGAGGGAAATGCGCTTTTCCAACTAATATTTCAATAAATAATCTTGCAGCTCATTACTCCTCCCCTCCAGGTGATGAAACCGTAATAGGGGATAAGGATGTTGTGAAAATAGATTTCGGAGTTCACGTAGACGGGTACATAGCGGATGGAGCCTTCACTGTAGCGTTCAATGAAGAGTATAATAAATTAGTTGAAGCGTCAGAGGAGGCTTTAAACAAGGCTATTGAGGCTATTAAACCGAAAGTTAAAACAAATGAAGTTGGGAGAATAATAGAGGAGACTATTAAGAAATACGGTTACAGACCGGTGAGAGATCTCTCAGGTCATATACTCGACCAATACAACTTGCACGGCGCTAAAAATATACCTAACATAAAAGTGCCATTCGGTAAAGAGGTACTCGAAGGAGAGGTTTACGCTGTCGAAACCTTCGCGACGACAGGTCAAGGATACGCTCATGAAACCCCTTATGTTTATATTTACAGTTTTATCCCTGTGAGAGCCCCCCTCCGCTCTCAGCTAGCTAGAAATGTTTTAAAAAAGATAGTGGAAGAGTTTAAAACACTCCCATTCTCTCAAAGATGGCTTTTAAAAGATATGAGTTTAGGTTCAGTTAAACTAGCTTTCAGAGAACTCGTTAACAGTGGAGTCCTCCACCAATATCATGTTTTAGCAGACGTGAAGGGAAGCTACGTATCTCAGGCGGAGCATACTTTAATAGTGACAAATGACGGTTGTGAAGTCACTACAAGGTGAACTATATGAGTTATGTGTTAGTAACAGGGGGAGCAGGGTTTATAGGCAGTCACATAGTGGATCGCTTAATTAATAGGGGGGAGGAGGTGGTTATCCTAGATAATCTCTCATCCCCTGCAGGAGATTATTATAAACAACTCGTCGAAAATAAAAAAGTGAAATTCATAAAAGGGGATATAAGAGACGCTGAAACTGTTTTAGAAGCTTGCAGAGATGTTAGAGAAATCTTCCATTTCGCAGCTGATCCGCGTGTAGACGCTAGCGCCGCTGACCCTGTTAAAAATTTTATGATAAACACTTTAGGAACATTAAATATTCTCGAAGCTTCTAGAAAAACGGATGTGAATAAAATCATATTCGCCAGTTCAGGTGGAACATTATACGGTGAAGCTGACATTCTTCCAACCCCTGAAACAGCTCCTCTTAAACCTGTAAGCTGCTACGGTGCTTCAAAAGCGAGCTGTGAAATGTATTGTTCAGCTTACGCGCAGACATATGGTTTAAACATAATCTCCTGCAGGTTTGCGAATATCTTCGGACCTAGATCAACTCACGGAGTGATATACGACTTCTATCATAAATTAATTAATAAACCAGATGAATTAAAAATATTAGGAGACGGGCAGCAAAAAAAATCTTACTTATATATAGATGATTGCATCGACGCTGTCTTTTATCTGAAAGAACAGAATATTAAAGGCTTCGATTTCTTTAACATCGGTTCTGAAGAATGGATAACCGTCAGAGAAATCGCAGATATCATCGTAGATATGTTAGGGTTAAAAAATGTTAGATACGTGTTCACAGGTGGGAGAGGAGGCTGGGCCGGCGATATTCCTAAAATGCTACTAGATATTGGAAAAATAAAGAGACTCGGCTGGCAGCCTAAAATAACCATAGCTGAAGGTATTAGAAGATTCATAAAGTATCTTCACGGTTAACAACTCCACTAGTATTCTGGTCGTTCACCTGGTTTTTTTCAACTTCAACCTCTAAATATAATGGGCCTGAATAACCGCAAGACTCGCAAATATATTGAAGCTGAGTATACCAGCCAGATAGAAAGTTGAATTCTCTAAGCTTACTTGAACCGCATACAGGGCATAATCTTATTAAAACATAGCCTTCTTTAGGTCGACTACGCCTTTTAAAAAAGTTCATTTCAATCGTCCATTATAAAATTTTATCTAACGTCTATTTTATCCTCGGAGAAACCCCAGGAGATCAGCAACTCCTTGACTTTCTCTTTATGAGCACCCTGCAACTCTATCTGATCGTTTTTATATGTTCCACCGCAAGCACAACTAGCCTTCAGCTTACTAGCTAACTCATCGATATTAACCTCTTTCTTATCTAAGCCGCTTATAACCGTGACTTCACGACCCCACTTCCTTTTCTCCGTGCGTATCTTTATACGCTGCTCCTCTTTAACAATCTGCTCGCAAACACATAAATCCTTAGGCAAACCGCACTTAGCACAGATCTCTAAACCCATTCAAATTTTCCTCATAATTTCAATTTTTTTAAATGAATTTAGAAATATTATAAATATAAAACTTTGCTTAACAACTGAGCCTCTGACTAATAAAAAGATGTTACTTAATATTTATACTTTATTATTCTTAAATTAGACTCCTACAGTATAAAGACGGTGGCTTCCCCCGCACAGCGGGCTGTTAACAAGTACACTGTGAGATTTTAGGCTGGTTCGCATCAACCACTTAAAACCATTGCTCTTCTAGCAGCGAAATTTATAAAACTAAGGATGATCTAGACGGCTTATTCTATAATTCAAGTTAACTTTAAATATAAACGTAATTTTTATATTAAAGGAATCCTCATTGATCAGGGAAGTGGTTTAAGATGAGTTATATCTGCGGGAATTGCAAGAAAGAGATTACAATAGAGAGTCTTAAAACGGTGTCCGGTGTTAAATGTCCATATTGCGGTTACCGTGTATTATATAAGGTTAGACCGCCAATAGTGAAAAAAATAATGTGCCGATAAAATTTTTATTTAAAATTTAAAGTTTCGTTTTTAGAGAGTTAAAATACTACAGTTTTCGCAGACACTTACCCGATCAAGCTCAATTCCCACGCTCAAGCTGAGGCTTCAGTGTCTGCGAGTGTACCGTCAGCTAGGACACGTCTAGTGAGCCGTGGAATATAAGGTGTTTTAGTTTTCAAATCTTCATATTAAATTGAAAGTCCATACCGGTGAAGTTAAGATCTTAGAGTAGTTTATAAATATCTGTTGAAATATTCAATACTAGAAAAATATGTTTTTTAGGGTGGTATCATGGATTTAAGAGAGCTTTTAGTTAATAATCTGAATCTGATACTAGATCCGACTGCTATTAATATGAAGCCATCTCAGTTTATAGCTGAATACGGGGGGAATCTCTCAAAAATAGGGTTAGTTGTTAAACCTCCATCAGGCCGCGTATTCTATGATAGTTCAACAGCCCCAAAGGATCCTGTTCACGGAAACTTTCTAAATGAATTTATTAAAATTTCATCTGATATTTTCGACGTCTATGCTGTTGTCAACACGCTTTTAGATAATTATATGGCTGAGGATCCAAAATACTCTAGTGTTAAATCTGGCGGTCAGATTAGTGCAACCCATATATGCCCTTCTGAGATGACTGTCAACTATCTTGCCAAAATCTTAGAAGAAGTTGCCCAATACCCTGTTAAAGGTGTTATACTTGCAGGAAACACTTTTACAAATAGAAATTACTGTTTCTGTGATAATTGTAAAGCAGAGTTCAGTCAGATAGCGGGTATACCCGCCTCATTCGACTTTAATAGAATACAAGCAGACCGTGACTTGCAGTCTAAATGGTTAATGTGGAGGGCGGATAAACTATCAAGTATGATAACAACACTTGTAGAGCGTTTAAGAAAAGTTAACGAGAAGCTTGAAGTTTACTCTGAAATTTATCTTGAACCAGCTGTAAACTATACAGAGAACTTAGAATTAGAGTACGGGCAAAATGTTGAGTCAATAAGCCGCGCTACTAAGATAGTGTTTAACATTCACCCGTGGACTCCTATACTTCCTGAAGTTAACACTACAGAGTATAATAGATTGACGTCATCGATATCTAAGAGTGAATCATTTAAACACAGAGATGTTAAACCAGCTCTCCTCTATTGGAATATAACAGGCGAGGATGAATTGAACATAATTAAATCAATAGCTGATAAGATTTCCGCTGAAGAAATATACACATATAACTGTTATCTTTCAGGATACAATCAGCTTAGAGAACTTCATTTAGGCAGATAAGGTTATCTAGAAGATTTATACTGTGAAATTACATAAAGGCGCATCTTGCCTTACCGCCGACCGGTTAGTAGCATGAACTAAACATTACCTGTAAATATAAACTGTGTCCTTGTCATAAGTCATAGCAAAATAGGAACAGGGAGCCCTCATCTATTTGGAGATGGCTTCCAGCGAGCAGGGTTAAAATAAAATTTAAACAACTTTAAAAGCTGGTGTTAGTTAAAGTACATAGATTTGGATATAGGTTAATTTATTTTTTAGAGTAATTTATATTCTAAAAATTTTTTAAAAAAAATATAAAATTAATTTCATATCCATATAATTTAAGGAAGGCTTTTAATTGAAAAAAATAATTACCATCGCTGAAATCGCTTCGAAGATAATTCAAATAAAGTTGTTTGGTAAAAAAATTCCGATATTCGGTTCTATAGATATTACCTCTGCCTGTAATTTAAATTGTATTCACTGCTACTGGTGGCGAAATAATGATTCAAGCAGGGAGTTAAGCGCCGATGAATGGAGAAGTATAGTAAGGAAAGAAATTATAGAGAAAGGAGTATGCGCTATTAGTTTAACTGGCGGTGAACCGCTTCTTAGAGTTGATGTTATTGAAGCTATTTTAGATGAGATGAAGTGGAGGAATGTCTCCATAGTAACAAATGGGACAATCCCTTTAATTAATTTCGGTGTGGGTTATTTCACCTCGATAGATGGAACAGAGTCGATACATAATATGATTAGAGGCGCGAAAATATACGAAAAAATAAAACAGAATATAATTGACCATCCAGATATAAAATGTGTAATTAATATGACGATAAACAGATTAAACTATAAAGTAATTCCGAAAGTTATTAGCGAGTGGTATCCTATAGCTCAAGCGATTACATTTCAGTTTCACACACCGTTTTCCTATGATGACGAATTGTGGTTACCCTACGGGAAAGAGCGGAATGCTACTATAGATAACATAATAAGAATAAAAGAGAAACTCCCTGATTTTATCGCTAACACCTCAATGCAGTTAAATTTATTTAGAGATGGAGGGTGGAGTTTAAACTGTCCGAAATGGTTTTTTATAAATTTGGATAATAAAGGTAGAAGAAAACAATCATGCGTGATTTCTAATACAGATAGTGATGGAGCTAAACCTATATGTGAAAGGTGTGGTATAGGATGTAATGCTGGAGCCTACGCTGGATTATTTTTAAATGACAGTGAATGGTTTAGAATGTTTAATGTTGGGAGAAGAATTAAACCTTTAATAACTTGAAAGTGAACTACCCACATCTAAAGACGGGGTTCTCCCCTCGCGCAGCGTGCTGTTAACAAGTACACTGTGAGATTTTAGGCTGGTTCGCATCAACCACTTAAAACCATTGCTCTTCCAGCAGCGAAATTTATAAAACTAATTTCTGTAATTATTTTAAACTTTTTCGATTAAACTACCACAATTAGGACAGTATCTGGCTGAAGCTTCGACGCTTCGCCCGCATCTTTTACAATAAATTTCTTTCCGTCTTTCAGATTCTGTTTCACCGCTTAAAATTGTAAAGAAGTTTAACGCGTCAGTCTCTCCATGTTTACTCTCCTCTACATTTTTATAAGGATTCTCAGGTTTCGATAGAGATGAGAAATCCCATTCTTCTAAAATATCACGGTCAGGTTGCTCACTGTAAAATATTTCTTTACCTGGTATAGATTTACCTTGAATTCCTGATTCACTAATATAGTTTAACAGTTTCCCCTCGAATTCTTCTTTAAGATTCTTATACACTGTTTTACTTATCCCCAATAATTCTAATGCTAAATCTCGGTTGGAGCAAGGCCTGTCTAGTGGACAGCAGTATGCTAACGCTTTAAAGCAGAGAATGTTTTTGATTATGTTCGGTAGAGGCTCGTTTAATTTATCGATCTTGGAGTCCCCTATCAGTAGAGCTCCTTTATCAGTTAAAGATAACCTTATATGAGGATTTTTAGCAATCGCCTTTAACACTTCAGAGGCCGGGTATACATTCCCTTTTATCAATATATATCCTTTGATCTCCATTTTCCATCAATCTTAAACATGGATTAAAATTATTATAGTTAATTTGCTAACGCTGGTATTTATTGTTTCCTCTCAGCTTATATAGCTGTAATTTAGAGTTAAGTTTAAAAAATGTATGGTTAAAGTTTCTTTAGCTTAAAGAGATGGTTGATATGAGTAATCTTGTTAAATGCCCTAAATGCGGTTTCACCTTTAATATATCTTATGGTCGAGTTTTCGCGTGCGGTTCATGCCCTAGTAGGTCTTTAGGCGACTGTGGTTTTTGTAAATGCCCTGAGTGTGGTTATGAGTTTCCTGTTAAACGTTGAATCGAATTCAGCCGTATACATATTTCTCTATCATCTGCTGGGTTATATCCTTGAACGCTTCATCAACCGCTGTTCCATCTTTAGCTGAGCATTCCATATATTTTAACCCTAACAGTTCAGCTTTTCTTCTAGCTTCTTCAGCTGATACTTTCCGTTCTTGAACTAAATCAGCTTTATTACCGACGAGTATGGCTGGGACGTCACCGCAGTTTTGTTGAAGATCAGTATACCAGCTGTTTATATGTTCAAGAGACTGGCTGTTAGTTAAATCGAATACTAGTATAGCTCCCCTAGCGCCTTCTAAATAGTGTTTTCTCAAAATCCTGTACTTCTCCTGTCCGCCTAAATCCCAGATGATAAGATCAACATTATATTTACCTATCTCGACAAGTTTAGCTGAGAAATCGATTCCTATCGTAGGTTTATAGTCTCCTAGAAATCTTCTTTCAGTATATCTGAATATGAGAGAGGTTTTACCTACTCTTTCATCTCCTAAAACTACCAGTTTAAACACGTATTTTTTACTCAATTAATGCGCCTCCATTAATTCGCGAATACGTTCCTCGGCGGGTTTTGTAATAGTCAATAATTTACTAGCTAAATATTCTATAGGTTTCACGTATATAGGATTTCTTATCCATAAACCTAAATCATATGTTAGTATAGGCGCCCATTTACCTATGAATGTTATCAAACACTCTTTTCCATCAGAGCAGTATATTCCCATAGGTACTTCTCCTAGACTCCAGTGGTAGACTGTCGCCTTTTTTAATAATTCTTGAACGAAATCTACATCTTCCTTGCCTATAGGCCATCCTATTATTAACTCCACTTTAGCCTCCACTTTTTTGATCAGCTGGTCTAAAACATTTTTTTTCTCTTCTAATGTTTCCTGCCCGAACAAGGGGGGTGAGAGAATGATAAGCTCTTTCTCTGATTTTAGAATCGACTTCTGAACTAAATTTTTTATTTCTTCAACGCCGTTTACAAGCCACATGGTTTCACTTGCGCTTACGATCTCGGCTGGTTTAAGCGACTTGATAAGCCCTTTAAGCTCTTCTACGGCTGCTGTTTTATTTCTAAGATGCTGCTCTATTTTTGAAATAACCTCTTCAGGGGTTACCGCTAAATATCTGGCTCCTCTCGGAACAGCCTCTCGTCTAGCATAGCCTTCAGCTTCAAGCTTCTCGAGAACCCTGTACACGTTTGGTCTGGGGACACCTGATTTATCAGCTATTTCCGTGGGGTTTAATGGGCCTTCAGTAGATAACACTAAATAGACTTTAGCCTCATATGTGGTGAATCCTAGTTCCACTAGTTTTTTAACTATGTCGCTAGCTGTTCCATGAAGTGGCATTTAAAACCCTCTTATATTTATTAAACTTAATATATATTTTAAATATTAAAAATCTTTCTATAATTTTTGTAGTTTCACTACGAAGTTTAAGCTTAGATTATAAATAGTTTAGCTGAAGAAATCAGAGAGCTTACGGATACCCATAACCTCTTTGAAATCGATGTTCAGAGAGTCAAGTACCTGATCGAATGTAGATTCAATCGCCTCCTTGTATTTTTCAGTGTCTATGTCGTTGATGGATGCTATGGATAAAGGCTTAACACCGAGCTCGTCACGTGTCTTAACGAATGCGATTATCCCGCCCGGTTTAACCTCTTTCCCTCTATCCTCTAAAAGCTTAGCGGCTTTAATATGCTGGGGTGTTGTCTTAGTGTAGGATTCAATCGGTTTACTCATTTGAACTTTAAACGCTAATTCTTCTAAAGGTATTTCCCTGCGCTCGATTTTCCTGTAAAGCGATGTTGCAATCTCTCTGATTTTATTTTTAGCCTCGTTAAACTCCTGTTCACTGTGAACATTACTTAAAACCTTTATCATCTCGTTGAAAGCTCTCTGGAGGAATACTGGGACATGCTTCTTTTTACCAGTTAACCCTTTAATGTCAACATCACCGTTCTCATAAACTCCTAAGTAATTTTTCTTCCGATCGCTTAAAGCCACGTAACGGTATATTTTATCAACATCTAAGTCTATGCCAAGTTCTCGTGAACTCCATTCGATAAGCGCGTTAACCTGGTCTCTTGAAGGATTCTTTAAGAAGACGCTGTCAGTGTCACCGTATAATACTTGAACGCCTAGGGATTTAGCTTTTTCAATAACTTTAGTTATAGCGTATCTGCCTATAGCGGTAGTACTGTCAGCTACAGGCGGAGTATATAATGGGAAGACATCGCTGCCTATCACACCGTAAGAGTTATGGACTATTATATTATTAGTTGAAACAAACCAGCCGTTTACAGTCGATAAGTCGTAAACGTATCGCTTACCTTTTACAGGTTTAATGGCTGCTACACGTTTTAAGATAAGACCTCCAAGTTTTTTGTTAAATTCATGTTCAGCGGCTGAGAATCCGCTGATTCTAAATGTATATTCGTCTTCACCTACACTTTCACAGTGGAATTTAACCCTCAGACAGTCAAAGATGTATATAAGATCATTTTTCAGTTTTCTCCCTTTCACTTTAATAACATTGCATTCATCGAGCTCAGTGTAGGATTGTAAAATTAACTTCGCAGTTCTATGATTCAATAAATATAATGGAATAGTTTTATTATTTTTAACACCGCATAATCTCCTTAATATTAAAGCTAAAATTTTAGATTTCACTTTAACACTGTTTACTCCAGCACTGATTATCTTATAATCTAACCCTGGGTTTAAACGTTTTAAACAGTAGAGCACATGGTTTACATTGTTTGAACATTGAGTGTTGAAAATAATATAGTTTCGTTCAACCTCACCTATCTTAAGATAATAGCCTAAAAGTTTTATGAAATCATCGTTTATATTCAAATAACCTGGATACCAGTTACTTGAGTTCCATCCTATTTTAAATTCCAGATTATTCGACTCATCTCTAATAATCTTCTTCTCCTCGTCTGGTATTAAATTCCAATCAACGGTTGTGGAGCCTCCGTCAGCTGAATAGGCGATTTTTTGAGAGTGATGAACGGAGAGTAGCCGGGAGTTTAGAGCAGGGTATTTAACTATGATTTTCACTTTATTAGATAACACGTCTGGGATGAATAGCCGATCAATATTTTTTTCAGGTAGAAGAGCTGGCGCGTATATTAAAATATCTACGCCCGGTGTTAAATCGCAGGCCTGCGCCTCCTGAATAACGCCTCCTGAAATTTTAGGGATAATATGATTAGGCGAGCATTTTATTTCACGCCCATCTTCCGTGGTAATAGTTATTAATTCAGCGCTATATTTTTTTTCAAAGTCTAGTATAGGTGAAAAGAAGGGTTCACCGAATCCAATGCGCGTGTTGTGAACTGAGAGAACGTTTAATTTTTTCCAATCTCTTTTTTTAAGTTCACCTATACTAATCTTCTCAAGTAAGCCGTCTTCTCTTCTAACTAGTATCTCTTCATCCGCTGGGAGGCAAGCGTTTATGAAAACTTTTAAAGCCTGCTCTATAACTTTATAGTAGTCTCGGGTTTCCTGTATTATACTTTTATCTTTAGCCTTCACTTTAAACCAGTTTACACGCAGATCTCTTAGAAAACCTACTATTGAAGAGAATAATCCTATCCTTTTCTTGCATACACAGTAATCGGTTCCAGGGAGAATATTATTTTTACAATCAGGGTCAGGGCATTGAACTGTTTCATATGAGAGATTATATTTCTTTATTATAGATGGATAAAGAGATGCGAAGTCTAAAACAACTACATTAAAGTGAACCCCTCTAACCGGCTCTATAACTATAGCTCCTTTAAACTTTTTACCTTTAATTATTGATTGACTGTGGATTTCCCCTTTCTCTTTTAATATATCCTCTTGATTCGGTATTAAATAGTTTTTATACCGGTGTTCATAGAACATGAGGTTTCGAATCCAAGCTGAAACCGCTGTTCTAGTTAAATCCTCTATGGGGAGATGGGAGATTCTCATCAATAATATTATCAGTCTCATCACAAGTTCATTATTAAATTTCGTCAATTTCATTGTAAGCCTGCTGTCATTCCAGCAGTAGTGAGCGAGCTCCATTAAAGAGAGGTCTGTGATAAATTTATCGCATTGAATTTTCTCCTCGTTTAAAAGAGATTTAGCTATACTGTTAAGAGTTGATTCGATATATCGGTTACTGAAAGCATAGCCTTTAATCGATACATTGTTGAAAAACGGGTAGAGATCTATGTGAATACCCTTCTTAAGTTCAGCGTAGTCTCCTAAAACTATAGGAATCTGATCCTCGCTAACACCTAATTTTTTAGCTCGATAATATAGGTATCTTAAATCAAAATTATCGCCGTTAAAAGTTAATAGTATAGGCACCTCGCTTATATATGAGAAAACGGTTCGAATTAAATCTACTTCGTTTTCAAAATATTCTAGTTTAACATCCTGGGGGAAGCTTTCAGGTCTGACACCTTTACTCTGACCGTTGGATAAGAGAAGAACCCTACTATTATCTTTACTATCCACTAAAGCTACAGATATTATCGGATACTCTGAAGTCTCAGGTTCAGGTATGAAATCCTCTACAGGAGTGGATACTTCTATATCAAGCGCGACACGGTATAATTCAGGGATTGCATCCATTATCCTCGGTAGATAGCGTTTTATAAGATCCTCGTATATTTTTAAATCCTCTTTGAAAAGATGCCTTATTTCAGCTAATTGTTCAGGAGTCATCTCATATGATTCTTCGCGTAGAACACCGTTTTTAATATAGTATATACAGCCTGGGGTTAACTGTCTATCCATAATATAAGAGTGATGGTATCTAATATTACTCTCCCATGTTCTAAGACCTGGAATCTCTCTTATCGAATTCTTTTTACCGCCTATGCTTAAAGGATCCTTAGCCTCTATTTTAACCATTTCAATATCTCTATCATATAGTAGACTATGCTTTCTAATTTTTTTAAATCCAAGTAACCCGGGATGTTTCATCAAGGCTTCTATAGTTTTAAGCTCCTCCTCATTTAAATCGGTTAAACAATATGGATGATGCTGAGTGTTATCATACCAGAAATAGATTCTATTATCTTCTAAACAGTATAGTTTAGCATAGGCGAGGCCTTTAACACCGTCATAGTTAACTGATAATAGAATACTTCGGCTTAAATCCGGCGGAGACTCGGCAATTATATTACTACTAGATTGCGATGGCATTTTATTCAACCCGGTGTCCTGGGTGCTTACATGATTGCTGAGTTTAACAGAATCTTTAATAAACTCTTCAAGCTTAAAAGCCATGGTTTAAATCCCGCCTATGACCTAAAATAATACGCTCCCTAATACTATTTATTTGCTATGGTAATATTTTAGTCTTAGCGAAAGCTAACAATAATTTTTAATTAAATCTAGATTATATTTTTTAAAACGTTAAACTTTAATCTTAAAAATAAATTTAAAAGCAAAAAAGAATTTAATAATCAATTCCTCTGTTTAATTTATACAATCAATTTTTATAATAAAAGTGTATTTCATATTATAATAAAATAGAGCGCATATTTAATAATAAAACCCGGTGAGAGATAAGGTGTGTGAATGGATCAGAAAAACTCGTTAAAACAGGTTTACATAATCACCGATGGAGGTAAACTATTATATCGTAAAGATTTCATCGGAGGGGGCCTCTCCCCGGAGATTATAGCTGGTTTTCTAAGCGCTTTCAGCTCGTTTTTCAGAGAAGCCTTTAAATCAGAGCCGCGTGAGCTTTTAATATCCGATCGAAAAGTATTCTTCAAAAAACTTAACGATGATGTTATCGCCGTTATATTAGCGGATGCGAAAACTAGTGTAAATGATTTCAAACAATTCTTCCAAATAATAAG
>JAHQXC010000090.1 GCA_029856525.1 Candidatus Odinarchaeia archaeon | reverse complement strand
ATTCACTTAGGTGCTACAAGCTATGATATAGAGGATACGGCTACAGCTCTTCAATTAAAAGATGCTTTGAAAATCATCATGGAGGATTTAATAAATTTAAAGAATGTGATAGTTGATTTAGCTGATAAATATAAGCATGTGATATGCGTGGGTAGAACGCACGGTCAGCATGCTTTACCAACCACTTATGGTTTAAAATTTATTATATGGGGTTATGAAATCCACAGGCATATACTGCGTTTAATCCAGTTGACTCCCCGCGTTCTAGTCGGTAAAATGACCGGTGCGGTTGGGACTATGGCAGGCTTCGGTGAGAAAGGCTTTCAGATACAGGAGCTTGTTATGCGGAAACTTGGTTTGAAACCGGCTGAAGCCTCTAATCAAATCGTTCAACGTGATCGAATCGCTGAACTCATACTTTTCACAGCTCTTGTAGCGGCTACTCTTAATAAAATCGGTAAAGAGCTTCGAAATCTTCAGCGAACAGAGATCGGCGAGGTCTGGGAGGAGTTTAAAGAGACACAGGTAGGCTCCTCTACTATGCCTCATAAAAGGAATCCTCATAAATCTGAGAGAATATGCGGTTTATCAAGGATTCTGATAGGTAACGTTTTTCCCGCTCTTGAAAACGTTGCTTTAGAGCATGAACGCGACCTTACAAACTCTGCTCCTGAAAGAATTATTATACCTGAAAACCTTATTCTCTTAGACTATATGCTTAAACAGTTAACTCAGATTTTAAAGGGTTTAAAACTAGACGAGCAGAATATTATTCGAAACCTTGGTTTAACAAGAGGTCTCATAATGGCTGAGAAAGTTATGTTAGAGCTGGTTAACAAGGGTTTAGGTAGACAGCAGGCTCATGAGCTTTTAAGGAAGTGTGCTATGCTGTCTTGGAATCAGCGGATGGATTTCAAGCAGGCTCTTTTAAACGAGCCTTCTATAGCCAGGCTTGTTTCACCGGCTGAATTAGATGAATGGCTGAATCCAGCCGCTTACATAGGTACAGCTGTTCAACAAGTGGAGAAAGGTGTAGTAGAGTTGAGAGGATTTAAATATGAACTCTAAGATGACGTATAAGAATGCTGGTGTAGATCTTCTTAAAGTTAGAGACGCTCATAAGAGAATCGGCCGGCTTATCGCATCTACTTTCAATTTAAGGAAAGGTAGGTTCGGCCAGCTTTTAAACGAGTACGGTCACTACGCTGCGCTTTTAGAGATCTCTGAGAGCAGCGCGATCGCTTTACACGCTGACGGTGTTGGGACTAAAGTGCTTATCGCTCAAATGCTGGATAAATATGATACTGTGGGCGTTGACTGTGTTGCGATGAATGTAAACGACCTGGTTTGCTGTGGAGCTGAACCTGTAGCTTTAATAGACTATATTGCTTTAGAGTCATCTAACTCTTTTTTAGCAGAGGAGCTTGTTAAAGGCTTAGTGAAAGGGGCTAGGAGATCAGGTGTAGCTGTGGTTGGCGGTGAAACCGCGATAATGCCTGATGTTATTAAAGGTGTTAAACCGGGTTTCGGATTCGATTTATCAGCGCTCAGCTTAGGGGTTGTTGAGAAGAAGAATATTATTTTAGGTGACGGTGTTAAACCAGGGGATGTTGTGATAGGTTTACCTAGCAGCGGCCCTCATTCTAACGGTTACACTCTGATCAGACGGGTTCTCGAAGCTAATAAGATCTCTTTAGATTCGAAGCCTTTAGGAGGCTCTAAAACTTTAGGTGAAATTCTTTTAACCCCTACTAGAATATATGTTAAAGAGGTTTTAAAACTGGTTGAGAACCGTCTAGTATCAGGTTTAGCTCATATAACTGGTGGAGCTTTCACAAAGCTTATGAGGCTGACTAAGGGTAGGCTCGGATTCCAGCTTAAAATGCCTAAACCACCTGAAATCTTCACACTCCTCCAGAGGCTTGGTAACATCGACGGCTATGAAATGTATAAGACTTTTAACATGGGGATCGGCTTCTGTATTATAACTCCGCCTGAGAATGAAAGCGAGGTCCTCCGGTTGTGTAGAAGCCCTGGTTTAAAACCTGTAGTTTTAGGACGCGTTATAGAGGAGCGTAAGGTTAAAGTTGAAGCTTACACCGGTGAAGTCTTCTCATACTAGGAGTTGAATAATATGATTCTCAGAGAGATTGTTCAGAGAACAGTTGAAGAATACGATTTTAAAAGACTTCACATCGCCACTATTGGAAGCCATTCAGCTTTAAATATTTTTAAAGGAGCTAAAGACGAGGGTTTCTCCACTCTATGTATCTGTGAACGGGGGAGGGAGAGAGTCTACCAGCGTTTTCCACTAGTCGACCGTTATATTCTATTAGATGATTTAACCCAGCTTTTAGACGAGGATATTCAACAGCGGCTGCTGTCTTTAAACTCTGTGATAATACCGCACGGCTCTTTTAACGCTTATATCGGATCTGAGAGAATAGAGGAGTCTTTTAAACTCCCTATCTTCGGTAACCGGGCTCTTTTAACATGGGAGTCTCATAGAGAAATGCAGGATAAATGGCTTAAACTAGCAGGTGTACCTGTTCCTAAAACTTATAGTAGCCCTGATGAGATAGACACGCTGACAATCACTAAATTTCCTAGGGCTAAAGGTGGTAGAGGATATTTTCTAGCTAACAACCGGAGGGTTTACGAGAGGAAAGCGGCTGAGATGCTTAAGAAGGGTTTAATATCTGAAGAGGATTTGAAGGAGCCTCAAATCCAAGAGTATATTACCGGTGCACCTGTATACTTGCATTACTTTTATTCTCCTTTAAACAACCGGCTTGAATTTCTAGGCGCTGATAGAAGATACGAGTCTAATGTTGACGGTTTATCTAGGATACCAGCCGCCGACCAGCTTGAATCCGGAGTGGATGCAACTTACACTGTGATAGGGAACTTTATGGTTGTTCTCCGTGAATCTCTGCTATCTCAAGTCTACGATCTAGGTGAAAAAGTCTTGGAGGCTTCTCGCCGGATCGCTCCCCCCGGTTTAATCGGCCCGTTCTGCTTGGAGACGGTTTGCACTGAGAACCTTAAGCTGATAGTGTTCGAAATCTCTTGTAGAATAGTAGCTGGCTGTAATGTCGCTATAGGCTACTCGCCTTACACTTACCTATTATACGGTGAACCTATGTATATGGGGCGTAGAATCGCACGTGAGATAAAGAATGGTTTTCAACAGGATAAGATTGGTATGCTCGTCACATAGGTGGTTTAACCATGCAGGATGCTTCTCACATTCTTCTTGAAAAACAATATAAGAGCAAGGTCTCTACGATCATGGATAAGCATATATTCGACCGTGATAGAATAGATATAGCTGTCCTCGATTTCGGCGGCCAGTACACTCATCTCATAAAGAGAATGCTCGATGAACTTGACGTTAACGTTGAGATCCTGCCTTACACTGTCAACTATAGGCAGCTGCTTGAATTCCATGTGAAAGGTGTTATATTCGGCGGCGGCCCTAACTCTGTTTACGAGCCGGATGCTCCGCGTTGCGACTTAGATATTCTTAGAAGTGAACGGTTTAAAATTCTCGGTATATGCTACGGCCACCAGCTGATAGCTCACCAACTGGACGGTGTTGTTAGAAAAGGGTGTAGATGCGAGTATGGTTTAGCTGAGTTAATTATAGACGACGTTAACGATCCTCTGTTTCACGGTTTCCCTGCTAGGATTCAAGTCTGGGCTTCTCACACTGATGAAGTTGAAAAGCTCCCTTTAGGGGGTAGGATTATAGCTCACAGTTTAAACTGTAGTATAGAGGCTTTTAACATTCATAATAGGATTTGGGGTGTTCAATTTCACCCTGAGGTTTCGCAGACGGAATACGGTTATGAATTGCTCGAGAACTTCGCTATTAAAATAAGTAAATGTAACAGGATTCAACTATAATATTTTTTAAAAAATATTTAAATATTAATCACACGTAGTATTATACTACTGTTAATATAGTTTAGCTACATAATCTTTTTTCGCTTCTTGAAAGGTGTATTTCATGGAAGAGTTTTCAAGAGAATTATTTAAACAGTTAAATAATCTTATGAATCTTTTAGAAGCGCCGAATCTTCTGAAATACGAGGAGTTCAAGGATAGAATCAACTATATCTATGAGCTGGCTCTCAACCTT
>JAHQXC010000089.1 GCA_029856525.1 Candidatus Odinarchaeia archaeon | reverse complement strand
TCTGCCAGCTTTTAATGGCTGCCGGGTATACAGGTGATTTACCTGAACCTGCTATTTCTAAACCTGAGGAGCTTTGGACAGGTAAACAAATATTCAGCCTACTCCTCCCTAAAGGTTTAAACATCTCGCTGAAAGCTAAAGTTTGCAGGAAATGCGATAAATGCCTTAAAGAGCAATGCCCATATGACGCTTATGTTCTTATAAGAGACGGTCAGCTTTTAACAGGTGTTATAGATAAAAAAGCATTCGGCGCTCAGCAAGCGGATAGTGTATTCCACCGCCTGGTTAAAGACTACGGTACACAAACAGCCAGAGTATTTTTAGATTCTATAACTAAGTTACTGATTAACTTCAGCTCCACCATAGGCTTCACACTCGGCATCGACGAGTTAATAATAGAGCAGGAAGCTGTACTTAGAATAAAGGAGATTCTCGAAAAAGCTGATAAACGTGTTAAAGAACTTATAGAAATATACAAGGCAGGGGAGCTGGAGAGACTGCCAGGTAGAACACTAGAAGAAACTCTTGAAATGAGAATTAAACAGGAGCTAGCTGATGCTAGAGATAAGGCTGGTGAAATCGCAGGCGATTATTTAGGTTTAGATAAACACACGGTGATAATGACTAAAGCAGGAGCTCGAGGCAACCCGCTTAATCTAGCTCAGATGACGGCTGTCGTAGGCCAGCAGGCTGTGAGAGGCGAACGCATTCAAAGAGGATATAAAGGCCGGACTCTACCACATTACAAGCCAGGTGATTTAGGCCCGGAGGCTAGGGGATTCGTGACTTCATGTTACCGTGACGGCCTGAGCCCGACAGAATTCTTCTTCCACGCGATGGGTGGGCGTGAAGGTTTAGTTGACACAGCTGTTAGAACAAGTAAAAGCGGTTACATGCAGCGAAGACTTATCAATGCTTTACAGGATATAAAAGTCGAATATGATAACACTGTTAGAACAGCGGTCGGTGAGATAATACAGTTAAAATACGGTGATGACGGGGTTGACCCGGCTAAGAGCGATCACGGTAAGGCTGTTAACCTGGATATAATTATTGAAAAAGTTTTAAGCGAATCGGGGCGTGAATAAACCATGTCATTTTTAAGCGACGATGAAATCGATAAGGAGATGAATAATCTCCTCGAATACGGTGAAATTCCCGGAATTATAGTTGAACAGCTGAGAGCTAAGCTTAAACAATTAAAGATAACTAGGAAGGAGCTTAATAAAATAGTGGAAGAGGTTGTTAAAGAATATAAGAATGCTTTAGTTGAACCTGGTGAAGCTGTAGGCACTGTAGCCGCTCAATCAATAGGAGAGCCTGGCACACAGATGACGTTAAAGACGTTCCATTACGCTGGTGCAGCGGAATTCAATGTTACATTAGGACTGCCGAGATTAGAAGAAATCCTCGACGCTAAAAAAAACCCTTCAACACCTATGATGGAAGTTTATTTAAAAGATGATATTAAATATGACGAAGAAAAAGTTAAACAAGTATCACGGAAAATCGAGCTCACTAAAATAGAGAGTGTAGCTCAGAGCGTTGAAATAGATCTAGCTAATATGATTATAAAAATTACTTTAGACCCGGATTTAATGGAGGATAAAGGGGTTTCATACGATGATATTAAAGAGAAGCTTGAAGCATTACATAAAGGAGATGTAACTGTCGAAGGTAATATAATTAAGTTCAACCCTGACACGAGCGATCTAGCTCAACTTCAACAATTATTACAGAAAATCCAGGATTTAACTTTGAACGGAGTGAAAGGTATTAAAAGAGTAGTCATACGTAAAGAAGGAGACGAATACGTGATATCCACCGATGGCAGTAATTTAAAAGATGTTTTAGCAATACCCGAAGTTGATGTTAAAAGAACCACGACAAATCACATAGGTGAAATCGCAGAAGTCTTAGGTATAGAAGCTGCCAGAAACGCGATAATAAGAGAGGCTGTAAGCGTATTAGAAGAGCAGGGTTTAGACGTAGATATAAGACATATAATGTTAGTTGCTGATTTAATGACATTCGACGGCTATATAAGCCAGATAGGGCGTCACGGTATAAGCGGTAAAAAACCAAGCGTTCTAGCTAGAGCCGCATTTGAGAAGACTGTCCAAAACCTTTTCGAAGCGAGTGTTCGCGGTGACTTCGATGAACTTAAAGGAATCGCTGAAAACGTTATAATAGGCCAGACAATCCCTGTCGGCACAGGGTTAATCGGTTTATTAATGGAACACCCTAGAAAGGAGGAGTTAAAGAATGATTCAAGTTGATAAAGCTATTAGAATAGCTGTTAAAACCGGCAAGGTTACAATAGGATCTAAAAAAACAATAGAGGATATAAAGAAAGGTAAACCTAAAATGGTTATCATCGCGAGTAATTGTCCGGATAGAATTAAATCAGAAATTCAATATTACACTAAACTCTCTAATATACCGCTACTAGTATTTGCAGGTAATAGCTGGGAGCTGGGTAGCGTTTGCGAGCGCCTTCACATGGTCGCCGCTTTAGCGATTCACGATCCAGGGGACTCAGATATACTGTCAATAGTCTCTGAACAGGGAGGCGTTAAAGCGGAGGCAGAGTGATTTGACCACCATCCGGTTGACCGTTGATGAAATGAGTTATATCTCCCTCTTTGAAAGCATAACAGGCGCAACTGCGAAAGACTGCGTTATCAGCGAGAACGGGACCATTATATTCGTTGTTAAACAGGGTGATATGGGGTTAGCTATAGGTAAAAACGGTAGTAATATAAAAAAATTAAGGAACTACCTTTCTAAACCTGTGGAAATAGTGGAATATTCGGATAAACCTAAAGAATTTATTAAAAATATTCTTTCACCTGCCAGACTCAGAAATGTGGAAATAATAGAGCGACCGGATGGTAGGAAAATAGCCCACGTAGATGTTGAACCAGAGGACCGTGGTGTCGCAATAGGTAAAAATGGTAAAAATATTCTAAAAGCTAGAGTATTAGCTAAACGTCACTTCGCTATAGACGACGTCAAAATAAAGTAATTTTTTAACGCTGAGCCTTCTCTTTTTTACCTCTTAAAATAGCGTCTAATGAAACATTATTCACTTTAATAACCTTCCATCGCACACCAGGCAGGTCACCGAATGAGCGACCTCTAGCGCCGCCTATACCTTCAACTATTACTTCATCATGTTCATCTACAAAATTAAGCGCGCCATCCCCTGGTAGAAACGCTGTTATCTGTTTCCCGTTCTTTACAAGCTGGATTCTCACCGCTTTACGAATTGCAGAGTTAGGCTGCTTAGATTCTATACCAACCTTCTCTAAAACAATACCTCTAGCCTGCGGGCTACCGCCAAGCGGGTCAGCTTTCTCATCGAGTCTTAGAAGTCTACGCTTATAGTATCTATCACTCCACCTTAACTCCTGTCTTTTCTGGACAAGCTTTCTCGCAGCATACTCACCTTTAGGCGACTTCGAACCAGACAACCACCATTCCTCCAGCGGATTATTAAAATACACCGCACATTATTTAAATATTATGCTTAAACTAATATTTTCAGTCATCTATAGAATGTTAAAGGTGAATAAACTATTCACAGCTGTAAGCCTGTAGTCGCCGTCTCATATAGTTGAAAAAAAACTCCACCGCCAACTTTATTATGATAGGAGGGATTCATTGACTTATAAGCGCGACGTCTGGTCTGATATAGAGCAAGCTATAACCGAGAAATTAAAAAATTATGTTATAACTAAAAAAGATACGGTAGGTTTCAAATGTCTAGACTTAGATTCTATGAGAGATTGGAGCATAGAGCTATACGAGACTAATCTAGGTAAAGTAGCAATCTACACTAAAACAGATCAAAAAGGTATAATAATAGTTTACGCTTTGGAGAACCGTATTCAAAACCTATATTTTGGCAGTAACAATGAATCAGACCTGGTGAAGCTTGTAGGCGAATTTTTTGTTAGAACCATTATGGACTGGTTTTAACCCTATAAATTTAGGCCAAGCATTTTTAACTTTATCGGCGGGAAGCCCCCTGCGAAAGCTGAAAAGTATTTATAGTTTCCAATCTTCAAAAAGGCTAAAGATGCGAGCTGAGACTGGGCCTCTATCGGTCGAAAATACCAGCAAGCTCCATCATTGAAGCAGGAACCCTCATCCGATAAGGAGGGGTAGTTCACGGCGTGTTGAAAGT
>JAHQXC010000088.1 GCA_029856525.1 Candidatus Odinarchaeia archaeon | reverse complement strand
CAGCGACGTTAAATATTTCCTTCAAGCTTTATCACTTTTATCTTTTGAATATTTAACGCAGTATTATAAAAACAGATATATACTTTACGATGACGTGACGGCATAGTTTTAAAATTCTCCGTCAAACTCTTTATATAGCTTTATGTTTCTCCTCTTACAGGCTTTGAACCCAGTTTCTCGTTCACTTAGCCTTCTATTCTGCTAATTATACTTGAAAGGTGATAGCGGTCTCGGATTTAGTTTTTCTTTATAATGGGGATTAAAGTAGACCTAGAGTTGTCGCAAACATTATGGTCTTCAAGATCCGCTTAGAAATATTAATGGATAAATTATTTAACAATGGTTGGTTAACTCTGAAATAAAGCTTCTGGTTAGAGTTCACATGGGAGGATTCCTGGGAGCGCTGTCAGCTTCCACTCGGGATTAAAATTATTTAGGGATTAAAATTATTTATATTTAAAATGTGATAAAATCTTTAAATAATAATCTAAATTTATTGTTAATGGTTTATTGAATAAACTTAAGTTTTCTTATATGTGAGTGTGAATATTTATGGGCGAGCATATAATAGACTGGCGGGAATCTGAAGGCTTTAAATCTCATCTAAGCTATTCTGTTAAACATTTGAAGGCTGTTTCAGATGTGATCAAGGAGCTTAACAAGCTTATTAAAAATGCTTTTTCAAATGATGAAACAGCGTTTAAAGAATGTTTCGACCAGCTTAACTTAGATGAACGTAAATCAGATGAGCTACATGAGAATATTGTTTTAAGACTTATGGATGCGGCTGTCTCCCCTCCTGATAGAGAGGATCTTTTAGGGTTAAGCCGTCTTATCGAATTAATAGCTGAAAGTGCACGCGACGCTGGTAGACTTATAAATATTTTTTACGATGTAAGTGCTCGTCTTCCTAAAAACTTTAAAAACAGCATTATTAAAATGTCCTCTACACTGGAAAGTGAGATTAACTCGTTATCCATCTCCTTGGAGCTGTTAAAAAAGGATACTAAGGAGCGAGCTATTAAATCAACTTTGAAAATCTCTGAACTCGAGCAGACTATAGACGAGCTTAACATATTAAATTTATCCATGTTAAAGGATCTTAAGGATATCCCTGTAGGGTTAGTTATTATTATACGGGATTTTATAAATTGTATAGAGGAGGCTGCTGATTACGGGAAAGACTGCTCGGATCTTATTCGAGCTATCGCTATTAAAAGGATTTAAATATGGTTAAGATAATCTATTAGAGGTGGTTCACAGAATACTCTCGTGAGTACCAGTGTTAGTTGATCTTATTTATTAGTGGAGATTTCAATGGAGATTCTTTTTCAAAAATATTCTATTATATTACAAGATTATAAGAGTAAAAATGATGTCTGCCTGATTTATTTTATACCAGGCCATGTTAAACTCGACAGGTTGACGGCTGTTTATGCAGGTAGAGCTTACTTTACGTTAGAGAACGGTAACATCCGCCCATTCAAATTTTATTTAGAGATTAACAGGAAACCTGTGCAGTTTCCTTCAAAAGATTTCATTACAGCGCTTCGTGAATGTAAAAGGATAATTCTACCAGTGAATTTAGCGCCGTCTTTTAAAGAGAGTTTTAAGAGGATGCTCTCCGATTTCCACATTAATATAGATAAGGTTGAAGAACCTGAATTATGTGTTTTCTGCAATGTGGAAGGTAAGTTCACCGAGCTGGGCGGTAAACGTTATAGACTAGATGATAAGGATCTATGTTTCACATGTGCTAAAAAAGAGATTGTTAGAGAACTTTCTTTTAAAAATGTTAAAGAGACTAATAAAATCGCAAATTACCTTGAACGTATTCTTTTAAAGACGAGGGATGTTAGGAAAACACTAAATTTTCTTTTATATGATAACGCTGTTTTCAATCCTGATCTTACAATATATGATTTCATCCCGGCTGAAAGCGGTGTAGAAGAGGTTAAAGTAGAGGATTTGAATATACCGGATGTTTTAAAGCGTAGCCTGTATAATCGGGGGATTTTCACCCTGCTCCCATCCCAGTCTATGGCTGTGAGAAACGGTTTACTGAATAATGTGAGCATGCTTATCGTATCCGCTACTTCAGGCGGTAAAACTCTATCAGGGGAGCTTGCAGGAGTTAAAAAAGTCTTAGACGGTGAAGGCTCTCTCCTCTTCCTTGTCCCATTGGTAGCTTTAGCAAACCAGTTGTATACTGATTTTAAAAAAAGGTATACGCCTTTAGGTTTAAAAGTTGCTATAAAAGTTGGTATGCCTCACATCGACGTCGGAGAGGAGGAGCTTGTAATCGTCGACGATGATATTCGAAACGCGGATATCACAGTAGCCACCTACGAGGGCTTCGACACGGTTTTAAGAGGCGGCCTTGAAAACTGCCCTAAAAAAGTAGGTACCATCGTCGTTGACGAGATTCAAATGCTCGGAGATGAGGATAGAGGCTACGAGCTTGAAGGCTTAATCGGCAGGCTTAAACTCGTTTACCCTGAAAGTCAACGACTTTATCTATCCGCAACCGTTGGTAATCCAACTGAACTAGCTGAAAGACTTGGAGTTAAATTAGTTATCTCTCAGGGTAGACCTATTCCACTTGAGCGGCATATTATTCTCGCGATGTCAGAATCAGATAAGCTGAGGCTTATTTCAAAGTTTATTAGAAGAGAAACCGGTTATGTAAGCTCCACAGGGTTCAGAGGCCAAACAATCGTTTTCACAAATTCTAGGCGTAAAACCGAGGTGATAGCTGAATATCTTAACAGTTTAAATATTAAAGCAGTCGCTTACCATGCTGGCATGACCTATGCTAAACGTAAAACTATAGAGGAGGCTTATATCAGCGGCGTCTATAATGCGATTATCACAACTTTCGCTTTAGGCGCAGGCTTCGACGCTCCATGCAGTCAGGTTATCTTCGAATCCCTTTTAATGGGTAACGATTACCTTACTGTAAGCATGTTTAATCAAATGCTGGGTAGAGCCGGGCGTCTCGGACGCCATGACCGCGGTAAAGTTGTTTTACTAGTTGAGCTCGGCCGGAAAGCTTTAGGTTTCCATGATAAGACTGAGGATGAGGTGGCGATTAATCTTTTAGAAGGTGAAATTGAACCGGTAACAGTTCAAACAGATTTTGATAAATGCGCTGAACAGGTTTTAGCCGCTTTAAGCGTTTACAACCATGTTGACATCAACGCTTTAACCGGTTTTTCGAATACAGTTAAATCTATTTCAAACAGTTTGAGCCCCGTTCTCTCCTATTTAGAGAGGGAAGGTTATTTAACAAGGGAGGGTGAGATTGTTAAAATAACTAAGATGGGTAAAAGCGTTTCAACTTCTTTTCTGAGTCTTAAAGACGCTAGACACGTTATTGAAAACATTAATATCAAACACTTCCTAGACTTAACGATCGAATTAGAACCGTTTGAGTCAGCCTATTTATCGAATAGAGCTGTAGCTGAGTTAAACCGTGTATTCCACACTTTCTTCCCGACAAAGTTTTTCTCCGCTTCCCTTTTAGGCTCCATAGGGGAAGATAACGTTAAGCTTCATAGTAAGCTACCTGAGTGGCTTACCGGTTTATTCGCTAAATGGGTTAAAGAAATATTCAACTGTAAGTGTAAAGAGAATCCTTTCTGTGATTGCGGTAAAATAACATTATCTAAGAAGATCTTAGAGCTTAGATCTCTCGGATTTAATCCGCGTAATATCGCTAACTATCTGGCTGAAGAATATGATATATACGCTTACCCTGGGGATATATTCGACTGGCTTGAGACATTTCTCCATAATTTAACCGCTGTGAAACGGATAGCGGAGACTTTGAATATGAATATGTTAGCTGATGAGATTAATGCTACTATATTAAGAATTCAATCGCCTTTATAGAAGCGGCGCTGGGAAATAAATAGTTTTGTCAGCGCCACTTAAGGAGGGAGGGAGCGGCTTTAAAGTTTTAAAGATACGATGTATATTTTTCTTTAAAATTTCTCAGTGAAGTATAGAAGGCTTTATCCGCGTACCCGTTTCTCTGAGCTCTTTTCTCCAGATATTTTATTATCGCTTGTAATCTTTGCTGCTTGCAGTCATAGCTTTCCACTTCACTTCACCATGCTATTTATATTTTTAACTGTATTTAAGCGGACGGAGAGTGGTCTGAAAGTGATTTAGATTGTTAGAGGTTTTAAAAAAA
>JAHQXC010000003.1 GCA_029856525.1 Candidatus Odinarchaeia archaeon | reverse complement strand
AAAAAACAGGATTTAAATTAAACTATTTTACTATAGAGTTCTTCAACTCTCCTAGTAATTTCATCCCATGAAAATAATTTTTCAACAATTCTACTACCGGTTAATCCCATTTTCAACTTTAAATCAGGGTTATTGATTATATTCAACGCGTACTCTACAGCTTTATCTAATTCGTGAAGGTTGAAAATAAACCCTGTTCGGCCGTGTTGAACTATCTCACAGGTCCCTCCGACGTTAGAGGCGATAACCGGTACACCGCAGGCTAATGCTTCAATACACACTGTAGGCAAACCCTCCAGTCTCGAAGGAAGTATTAGAACAGTGCTCTCAGATAATATATTAGGGATGTTATCATGGTTAACCGCTCCTAAAAATCTGATAGGATAACCTGCAGCTGATTTAATCAACTCATATTTTAAAGACCCGTCGCCGACGACTGTGAAGCGGGTGTCAGAGTTAATTCTAGATATTTTTTTAGCTATCTCAATAAATAAGTCAGCTCCCTTCCAGGGTTCAAGCCGCCCGATGAAGGTTATATTATTGAATCCATTATTAGAGTTATGATTATTACAGAATTTCTTAGTGTCAACCGCTGGAGGTATCCAAACAAACTTTTCACGTTCACATCTAAAAATTTTAACCGCGCTCTCTATATCACGTTTTGAAACCGAGGCGATTATATCCGCTGTTTTCACAGTGAAATAGCCTATTGTAGGATCGTAAAACCATTTTTTAACCAAGAAACGTTTCTCCCCGGAACTATTCGATTCAGGTATGATTCCACCGTGAAGGTGAAGAACATACTTGTATTTTTTAAATATTTTAGCTAAAGCAACCTGATTAGAAGTGAAAAATATATGCCCATGGGCGTGAACTACATCGTAATTGCCTCCCTCTCTAAGAAGTTTAGGTAGAATTATCGTTAAAGGGTTTACATTCCAAAGATTATTTATACACTTATAACGGTAGATTTTAACTCTATTCACTTCTTCGTAGAATACTTGTTTATCAAAATTAGATGTGAGGAGCGTGACTTCATGGCCTCTTTCAGCTAATCTCTCAGATAACTGTATCGCAAACCTCTCTGAGCCGCCGTAGCGGCCTGGTGGATAAGCTGATACTTGTAGGATTCTCACCCGTAAGCACCTGATGATAGATTTACATTCTATAGATTTTGAAGAATTTACTTAAAATTATTTTTGTATAATTAAACTAATAAAATCTATGATTTGCTTTGAAACAGTATCCCAAGAATATTTTTCACTGCAGATTCTCCTAGCGTTTAAACCTAGAATTTCTGCTTTCTCAGGGTGATTTAAAAGATATAATATTTTCTCAGCTAGATCATGGGGCGTGTTATTTGAAACAAGGAAGCCTGTGTAATCGTCGATAACAAGTTTTGAAACCCCGCCTATATTATAGGAAATAACCGGTTTACCGGCGGCGAAATACTCTAATACTTTTACCGGAATATCCACGAATAGATTATGCGGTATTTTTTTTAAAGGAAGCAAACCTATTTCCGCTATACTTAAAAGTTCAGGTATTTCAGAGTGGGGGACGGCGCCGAGCATAATCACGTTATTTAAACCCATTCTTCTGATAGAATTTTTAATCTCTTTTTCAAGTATCCCCCCTCCTACTATAAGTAATTTAATATCAGAACGATATCCTTGAATAATGCTCATAGCCTCCAACAGAGTGGTGAAATCATACCATGGAGTTAAATTACCGATAAAAATCAGAAATAGGTTATCGCCAAGCTTATATTTTTTTCTGATTTCCACTTTATCAAAAGTTTTATTGAATAATTCAAGGCTAACCGCATTAGATGAGGCTAAAATATTTTCACCGCATTCCCTTATACTAACAGCGTAATCATATAACCCTGAGCTTACAGATATAACCCCTTTAGCTTTACGTATTGCAAGATTATCTAAAAACCTGTAAAACCATATTTTAAAAGCCGCTCCACCTCTAGCCTTCTCTTCATAAGAGTATAATCCGTTTACTTCAAAAAAAACAGGCACTTTAAACAATCTAGCGATAAAATTAATTATGAAAAAAAATGTTGGTTGACGCAGGTAGATTGCGTCAACTCGCCTAGCAGCGCAGATACGTAGAACAGTTAAAGCCATAGCTAGCAAGCTGAGGAAGCCGCCAAGCAGTCTCACATTAAAACGATGGTAGAAATAGTATTTAACTCCGAGATTATTTTTAAATTCTTTCAAAGGTTTAGGGATAACCGTTAATACGTTCACTTTATGTTTACTAAAGTAGCGGGCTAATTCTAGAAAGTGAACAGCATCCCCTGTAGATGGGGGTAAAGAGATATTAGCGATCATAAGTAAATCCAATACTTTCACCGTTTGAAATAAATATTAATGTAATATTATAATATTAATTGTTTACGATAACTAAAATTTTATTTTAAAGGGATGGTAATGAAAGATTTAAAGAATATCCCCGTTTTCATAACACTGTATTTTTTAATCCTCATACCAGCTAACCTGATTCCGATGATAGCCGCCTACGGTTTAAATAATATAATGATCACATTGAACACTATTTTTATGGTCGGGTTCTTTAACATCTACACGTTTCTCGCTTACGCTGCTTTATCCGCGTTTTCAGCCGGCGCGGTCAGTTATTTATTAAAAAATATTAAAACATCTATTATAGCGTCTATTATTATAATATTAGTAATTAACAGTTGTAGTTTTATAATCGACCAGTCTTTTCAATTTCCATTAACCGCAAGACTTGCCGTGACCTTGATTATAGTCTCTTCAACATTATTCGGTTCATATTGTGAAAAGTTATTCACCTGCTATAACAGTTTGTCTAAATAAATTATGAGGGTTTTCAAATGGTTTTAACCGTGACTATAATATTCGCATGGTTGTGCTGGATTATATTTATTAATTTAATTTCAGGTTGGTCTATACTTCTTATATTCTATAAGAATTTGAAAAGCGAATTTAACGATATAGAAATATTCGCTTATTCATTTTGTTTCGGGTCAGCTTACTTATCTGTTTTAGGTTTTATCTTAGATTACACTGTAGGAGTGAATTTTATCAATGTTATAATTCCGACACTCATTATTATCTTCACAGCTTTGATTTCACGGAGAAAACATATAATAGAGCAGTTTAAACTTAAACTATCTAAAGATAAAAGCCTCATACTTATATTACTTGTTTTAGCTTTCGGATTGGTTATAAGAGTCAGTGTCCCATTAGTAAACGAGATTTTAATGGCCTGGGATCCATGGTATTGGTTGAATATATCTAAGAATATTGTTTACCACGGACATTCGCTTATATCTTTTAAACCTTTATATCCAAGCGGTTACGCTTATATAGCAGGGATATCCTCTCTGATAAACTTGGATCTCACATACTTATTCATCCAGCTTCTATCTGTCAGCTTATATTTTTCAATAGGTGTCGTCGCTGTTATATGTGTAGCTAACAGGATACTAGGAGAAAATAAAGTATACTCTTTATTCGCTGGTTTAGTTTTTTCAGCATCCTATTTTCTAGCCAGCTACGGTATGCTAGGTTTACCTCAAAACGTGGCTTTCGCTATTTTACCAGCGTGCTTATATTTCACATCGCAGAGAGGATTAAAACGGATTCCAGGAATTTTTCTAATAATAGGGGTTTATATTATTCACAGTCCGACTGCGATGATTATCTTAATCACTCTTTTAATATATGGATTATATTATCTGGCAACTCATAGGTATGTAATCCACTATAAGGAGACGAAGATAATACTTGTATTTTTAATATTACTATCCTCTGTTATTATAGCTGTAGTTGAATTATTCTTCCCATTTATAATAAAATATTTCCTAGAATTTTCATACACGTCTAGTAATAGACCTCAATTCATCCATTATTTGTTTTACTCGGCTGGATTGATAACATATACTCTAGCATTTATTGGAGGATTATATTCTCTAAGAAACGGTGCACCTTTACTAAAAATATTTTTCATATTATTAATTGTATCAACTTTTTTCACATTTCTACCATCCGGGTTCCTAGGTGTTCCATGGCCTCCGATAAGATACCTCATGTATATGAGTATCGCTAGCAGTATAACCGCGTGTTTTGGAATGGAGAAAACTGTGAAACTAATTAAAGAATCTGGCAGAGGTAATACCTCTAAATATACGATCCCCCTCTTTATAATTGGAACCATCATATTTCAGTCCACTATCGGGTTAACCGCTCTTATAGGTGAAGGATACTGGGATTTCGCTATTAACAGATCTGAGTACCAAGCGTTAACATGGCTGAATAACCATGCTGATTACTCTGAGCGAGTGATGGTTTATCCTTCTATCATATTACCGTCAAGGGCGCTGTTAAACCCTAGATTCGTCGGCACAAACGCTACATATGTTTTTAATGAAACAGCTGTGAACGATACTATTATCTCAGAACTTTTAAACAGTGAATACCATTATCTACTAGTGAACGTGGACAGTTACCCTAATTTAACGATGTTATTAGAAGGAGACTCCTCTTTTATTCTAGTTTACACTGTTTCAAATATTAGAGTTTACCGGTTCTGATTTAAGCCGTGTAAATGAGGGGCCTGTTATCTTTCAAATTTCAGCGGCTTTGACAGCTTAGGTTAAGTGGAGGCGGAATCCAATATATTGTGAGCGGATAGAAAATAGCGGAGAAACTGTCTTACCTCTAACGGATTGTGTAGAAAATAATCAGCGGAGGTTTCACGGTTATTTTCATTTTTAACGAGTATAGATATACCTGTAGGTTTAATCTTTTTGAAGCCGTCCTCGTCTGTTATATCATCTCCTATGAAGAATATTAGGTCGCGGCTGGTGGTTTTTAGTTTTTCACATACTATTTCAACAACTTTGCCTTTATCCCATCCTTTAGCGCGTATTTCAATGATTTTAAATCCTTCGAATACTTGAAGTAAGCCTGTTTTATCATGGTTTTCAACTATTCTATAAGTTTTTTGAATCACTCCGTTAATCTTATTAGCGTCTTTTAAAAGCTTGTAGTGCACGCTTAGATTAGAGTTCTTTTTCTCAATGATTACATCCGGTTCGCTTCTAAAACACTCGGATAGTTCATTATAGATTTTATCTATAAGAGGGTTGACTTGTCTAGCTTTACGCCATTTAAATTCTTCCCCTGTAGGGAATTCAATATTTATTCCATGATCACCGGCGTAAACCACGTTTCTTAATGGAATTAATTGTTTTAATGTTTGAATAGCTCTACCGCTAGCAATGATGACTTTAATCTTAGAGTCGGCTGCTAGATTATTTAAAAGAGTCTTCAACTCTTCGTCGGCTACAGCGAGCTCAGGCCGTTCAACTATAGGGAGGAGTGTTCCATCATAGTCTAAGAATAGAATTATTCTATCCGCTTCTCTTATTCGCTCTTCGAGTTCACTCCAAGACTTAAACAGGTGAACAGGTTTAAAGTTAAACATATCGACACAGAGCACATGTTTTTACACGGTTTAGACAGTTTTATCATAATATATAATGTTTGTCTTCTCCAATGGAAATTAACCGATATATTTATTAATAGCTATGTTAGTTAAGCTTAAACTGGATGAATGTTAAAATCAATGATTAAACATGGAGCTTATTTAAAGTGAGTTCATTCCGAAATGGAGTTGTAAAAACCGGTTCTAAAATAAAAGCTTATTTTAAATCATCAATGATTAAAACAATATTTAACGATTTATTTAATAACTTATTCTACTTGTTTTACAACTATTACACGGTTATTTATAGAAAATTTGAGATTAAAAATGAGAAGTGGAGGCTATGAAAAAAGAATTAGAGGTTAAACCTGTTAAGCCTTTAAAAAACGGTAAAAAACCTGTGAAAGTTCTAGGTCCGATAGATGATTTAGCAAAGTATGTTAGACCTGACTGGTGGAGGAATCTTTTCACCCCCCTTTATCTTAAAACAGACGCGGATGTCGTCGACGACGAGGAGATCACTTCTAAAGAAGTTGATCTATTCATTGACATGTTAAAACTTCAGCCGGATGATCGGATACTAGACTTATGCTGCGGGCACGGCCGGCATTCACTAGAGTTGGCTAGACGCGGATTTAAAAACGTGGAGGGGTTAGACCGCTCATCATACCTTATCCAGAAAGCTAGAAACACAGCTAAAAAAGAGAATTTAATAGTGAAATTCAGGGAGGGGGATGCTAGAAAACTTCCTTATCCAGCTGACACATTCGACGCGGTTATGATTCTAGGTAACAGCTTCGGATACTTTGAAACTGTTGAAGATGATATGAAGGTTTTAAGAGAGGTTTTCAGAGTCTTGAAACCGTGGGGTAAGCTGCTTATCGACGTAGCTGACGGGGAATATGTGAAAAAGAATTTTCAACCGCGATCCTGGGAGTGGATTGATAAAAAACATTACGTGTGCAGGGAGAGAACGCTTTCAGTAGATGAGCAGCGTTTAATTTGCAGAGAAGTGGTAGCTCACGTTAATAAAGGTGTTTTAGCTGATCAATTCTACGCTGAAAGACTTTACACTAAAGATACTCTAATAAAGTTTCTAACAGCCGCAGGTTTCACAGATCTAGTTTTCCAGGGGGAGATAGCGACAGATTCTAAGAGGAAACAGGATCTTGGAATGATGGAGCAGCGGCTGGTTCTAACAGCTTTAGTTAAAAAGGAATGGTCCCCTGTTAAAAGAAGAACTAAAGCTGAAGTTAAAAACGTAGTTGTAATTCTAGGAGACCCGACTAAAAGAGACCCTGTGAAACCTTCAACAGTATTCGACGACGACGACATCTACACTATAGACCAGATGAAAGATGCTTTAAGAGAACTAGAAGGCTATAAATTCACTTATCTTAACGACCATGATACACTTATCAGCGATCTTATAAAGTTAAAAGATAAAATAGATTTAGTCTTAAACCTTTGTGATGAAGGTTACTTCAACGATCCGCGTAAAGAACTTCACGTGCCAGCTTTACTAGATGTACTTGGTATACCTTACACGGGAGCCGGCCCTCAATGTCTAGCAATCTGCTATGATAAATCTCTTGTAAGAGGAGTTGCAAGAGAAATGGGTATACCGGTTCCGGAAGCTGTGTTCATTAAACCAGAGGATAAAACATTTGAAATCAACTTCGACTTCCCTGTTATTGTTAAACCTAATTTCGGTGACTCCAGTTTCGGAATAACTCAGAAAAGTGTAGCTTACAATAGAGAAGAGTTCATAGCCGCTATTTCAGAGATAAGAGATAAATTCGGATACGATAAGCATATTCTTGTAGAAGAGTTTCTAACAGGAAAAGATTTAAGCGTAGGGATAATCGGGAACCCGCCTGACTACATAGTTCTACCTATAACAGAGGAAGATTATAGCACTATACCGGAGGGGTTACCTAAAATATGCGGTTATGAAGCTAAATGGCTTCCAGATTCACCTTACTGGAATATTAAAACCGTTGTAGCGGATCTACCCGCAGAAACATATAATATTATAGTTGAATGGTGTGTTAAACTCTTCAATAGATTAGAGTGCAGGGATTACGCTAGATTCGATTGGAGATTAGATGAAAACGGTGTCCCGAAGCTTCTAGAAGTTAACCCTAACCCCGGCTGGTGCTGGGACGGGCATCTAGCTAAAATGGCTAAGTTCGCAGGCCTATCATATTCAATGATGCTAAAAGAAATATTAGAAGCAGCGGAGAAAAGATTAAACATACATAAAGAAGATCGTGAAGCTGTCGCGGTTGACGAAAAAGCTTCAAAAACTAATTAATAAAAAATTAAATTATATTCTCTGAAAAATCTTTAAGGCAGTTTAAATAGGCGGTAAACCAGTATAACCATTAACATGCAGTGTTCTAGTAAAAACAGTGAATTATTCATGTTAGCTGATCCTCTAAATCTAACAGGATTTTTAGTATCTTTCAGGTGTTTAAAGTAAATAATTTTTTGGTAAAGTTAAAATACTATTAAATTTGATTTAAAAATTATAATGCTAAAAGTTCGAGTTGAGAAAATCATTTTACTAAGAGTTTTAGGTTAGATTGAAATGGGGGAAAGCGATCTACCTTTACAGGTCTTAGAGTTTATCTCTAAGAATAGCCTGGGGAAAGATAATTCTGGGAGAGTTTTCTTGAGTAAAACGGTTGTGGATGAGAATATTATAAGATTTATAAATCAATCTCTGGGGAGAGATGAAGACCAGGAGGGGTGGATTGACCTTAAAGATAAAGATTCGCTAACCCATATTATAATAAAGCTTATTGAAGAACATCTTTCAATAGAAGATTTAAGCGAAGTTTTAAATTGGGTTCAATTCGAGTATCTCTGCGCTAAAATATTAGAATTTAACGAATTCGATTGTAAATTACACTATCGTTTCAAAGAAGCTGGTAAACGTTTCGAAATAGATATTTTAGCTTATAGAAACGGTTTAATTCTCGCAGCGGATGTTAAACACTGGTCTGCTAGGCAAGGTAAGAGAAGCCTACTAGTAAAATACGCTGAAAAACAGGATGCTAGAATAAAGATGCTCGTGCAATCTAAAAAATTTAGAGAAGATTACACTAATCTTCCAGTTAAACAAATCACTCCGTTAATAATAACCTGGTATGATGAACGAATACAATTCCATAACATGGTGCCTATAGTACCGGTTTATAAGCTCAATAATTTTTTAAACAACATCGAAATGTATGATTTGAAAATTTATTCTTTAAATAGAGTTGTTGAAAATGAATAATGATGAAAGAATCCGTAAACTGTTTCTACAGTTAAGCGGTGTTTTCTACGAGATTAAAGAAGAATTCGCGAGAAAGCTAACCTCAGCTTTTAAAAATGAATCGGATACAACCCTCTTTAACCTGTTTAATAAAATCCCAGAGTTAGAGGAGAAAATTACATTCATTAAAAAAACTTCAGAAAACATCCTAGAAGATCTGACTAGTACACTGTTAAAAGAGAGTATTAAAATCGTTACAAGACATGTTGAATCTTTAAACAAGAGCTTGGAGTTAATTGTAGACGATTTCAAAAATAGATTGGAAGAGGAAAAAAATTTGTTTAAGAAAGTTTTAGCTGAGAAAAACGCTTTAATAAAGAAATTATTGATTAAAGAGCCTAAGTTTAAAATATTAGCATTAGCTGAAGAGTATTCTGAAACCGATTTGAAAAACATGAAAGCTAAAAGTAGGATGGCGAATGAAAAATTAATAAATCTACTGAAAAATCTTAGAAGAGACGGGTATATTCAACTCGTTAAAACAGGTGAGAATTTAAGAATAATTTTCAAAAACGCTCCTTGGAATACTGAGCTATCTATGATTTAAGTCATAGGCTTCCATGAATGGCACGGTTAACGATAAACCCGCTTTTATGCAATTTGAAACGGTTTTAAAATACTTTATTTAAACTTAACTTTTATCCCAGTCTATTTAACTTATATTCTATGAACATGTTAATCTATAGATCTCAGAGTGCAAAAGTATATCCGGTTTAGTTGAAAATACTTTTAAATGATTTCAATGCAATTGCCGTGTGTTCTAAGATTACACTTAATCTTATCCATTAAATCCGGTAAACCAAACCTGTTTAAAACAGATATAAAAATTGTTTTATCAGGAGGATACAGCTCCGTTAAAGCTGATTTATAATTTTTGAATGCTTCTATACCAAGTAAATCTGTTTTTGTAAAAACGAGAAGTATTTTATTAAAGTCGATTCGAAGCTCACGGTATATTTCAAATCCCTGTTGTATTTTAAATTTAATAGCTTCAAGATCATCGTCTAAACCCACTGTGAAAAGGATAAGATCAGCGTTCATAATATCTAGCATGTTAAGAGTGAAAGATTTTAACACGTTTAAATCCATGTCCGCTACAAACCCTATAGTATCTATAAAGAGTATATCTTTATCTAATTTACATGTCTGATACTTGCTCACCAGAGTGGTGAAAGGTTTACTGCTAGCCTCCTTGCTTTCTCCTGTTAGAAAATTGAAAAGCGTGGTTTTACCTGCATTGTAATAGCCTGAAATACATACAGAGGGCTTATTTAATGCTTTTCGTTTTTCAATCTGGGATAATTTATCTTGGAAATAGTCATCCATCTCCCCTTTAATCTTACAGAGTCTACGAGTATAGGCTTTAAGAGTGTTATGATATCCGTATTCGCCGCTTGAGCCGAGAAAAGCTCTATCACTCATAAATTTTTCTTTCACAATCAATTTATAGTATGGTAGCATTCTAGAGATTTCAGCGTATTCTATCTGTAGTAGAGATAGTTTATCGGATGCACCCCGCCTGAATAACTCGAAGATAATATCGTTTCTATCCAGGACTGGGACTTCTAAAAACCTGTTTAAATTCAATCTCTGCTTACTACTCAATCTATTATAGAATATTATAAGATCGATTTTATTTTCTTTAATCTGCTCTTTAACAGCCATCACTCTTCCTTTCCCGAGGTAATAGTTAGAGGTTGGTTTAAGGCGTGTTTGAACCACTGTATCCACTATTATAATATTCAAGGATTTAACGAGATTCTTCAATTCATCTAATTTAAGTTTGTAAATTTTATGATCGTGAGGATTCTTTTTAAGAAAACAGATGAGAGCGCGTTTACCATCTAAAAACGGATTCATTTAGAACTCCCTTGAAAATCATAATATTATTTGATTATCGGGGCGACTGTTCCACCATCCATTAGAAAAAGTATTTTAGAAGCTCGCCCTGTTATTTTAAGCGCTTCTTGAAGAGCGCTATCTATGTTTGAGAAAGGCTTTATAAATGTTCCCTCAAAAATCTCAGGCTTCATACTTGAAACTATAAATATATTAGAGAACATCGCTGTCTCTATGAGCTTAGCTGTTTTATGGTAACCTAACTTATAGTTGCTTTTTATTTTAGCGAATATTTCATCAGGGTTACTGGACTCTTTCATAAGATTGTAAAAATCAGGAGGACCTATTCCTTCACGGCATTCAGCTACCAGTATTATTACTCCTTTATCTTTAACCGCGATTTTAGCTGATTCTATAGCTTTTTGAGCCTGGTAAAGGTTGATGTCGAGAGGCGGGCGGGCGATTGTAACCACTATTTCAGCTTTACAAGGTATTCTAGCACAGTAGACTTCTTCAGCTGCTTCTATAAGCGTGTAAAAAGATTTTAATATATCGCCTGTAGCGCAGGCGTAAATATCACCGTCCCCGTCGGTGACAACGTTAACTGCGAATATTCTAATCTTTTCAAGGACGATTCGAGCGATATCCTCGAAGTCCTCGTGAACAGGGTTGCCTTCAAGCCTCGTTAACTGGGCTTCTCTATACAAGGAGAGTGAGTGATTCTGGGTGATAGTCTTATACCCTGCGACCCCAGGTACAAGGCTCTTCCTACCGCCTGTGTATCCTGCGAAATAATGCGGTTCAAGCGAGTTAACCGCGATTATAGCACCGTAATCGGCGACCAGCTTATTTAAATAGATTTCAGTTCCCCGACTGCTTTTACCGAAATAGTATAGCTCAGATTTCTTACTGTCATGGTATGTTACTCTATCACGGTATTTATTGTAAAGCTTATCACCTAAAATTTGTTTAATCTCAGATTCCGTTGGGGCTCTATGATCTCCTGTAGCCACTAGGAAAATAAAGTCCCGTCCCTCTAGTTGAGGTTCAATATAGTTTAATATTTTAGATGTAGGCGTTGACCTCTGAGCGTCGTTAACCACTATTATAAAACGTTTCACATTATCTAAGAACTCGGCTAACCTCGGGCTTTCCACAGGATTGTTAAAAGCCTCTTCGAGAACGCGTATTTCATCACGTTTCTCCACGTTATTAGGATATACTATTTTCAAAATATTTTCGTCGTCGATGACAAGTTTCTGATAAGATGAACCGTACGGTATTTTAATCTCCAATTATACGTCACCTTTCTGTAATAGTAATTCTATCTGCCGGGTTATTTCATCAGCCATCTCCATTGTACCGGCCGGTGAACCCTCCGGCTTATTATATAAGTCATATGTTACTTTAACACCGTCCTTAATAACTTTTAAGGTGGCTTTCTCCAGTAATTCAGCTTCACGAAACATTTTAAGATGTCTAAGCATCATAACAGCGCTGTTGATCATAGCTGTCGGATTAACTTTATTCAAACCAGCGTATTTAGGCGCTGATCCGTGAACAGGCTCGAACATAGCGTATTCTGAGCCAATGTTAGCTCCGGCTAGAAGACCTAGTCCGCCTACTAAACCGGCAGCTAGATCTGAGAGTATATCCCCATAAAGGTTAGGTGTCACTAATACATCATACTCCTCCGGTTTCATAACAAGCTGCATAGCCATATTATCTACAACCTTTTCCTCGTATACTATATCCGGGTAAAGCTGAGCTATTCTCCTAGCTTCTTCGAGGAACAGCCCGTCGCTGAACTTGTGTATATTAGCTTTATGAACGCATGTAACCTTTCTTCTATTATGTTGAACAGCGTAATCGAAGGCGAACTTCACTATTCTCTGAGAGGCTTTTACAGATATTTTCTTAAGAGATATAGCTGTGTCCTCGTCGATTATCACGTTATGTGTGCGTTTAAGGAGCTGTATTAATTCTTTTAATTCAGGTGAAGCTTTCTGAAATTCTATACCTGAATAGGAGCCTTCAGTATTCTCTCTAATAATCACGAGGTCGACGTTTTTAAACTTGGATTCAACTCCCTCAATAGATTTAGCCGGTCTAACATTAGCGTATAAATCAAATGTTTGCCTTAGAGCGACTGTAACAGACCTGAAACCTGTGCCGAAACTAGTAGTTATCGGTCCTTTAAGTAGAACCCGTGTTTTCTTAAAAGATGTGATAGTCTCCTCCGGTAGGGGAACCCCGTATTTTTCCATAGCCGCTGACCCGGCTAAAACCTTCTCCCATTGAATATCCGCTCCTGTAGCTTCCACACATTTCAACATGGCCTCTGTTATTTCAGGGCCTATTCCATCTCCTGGTATTAGTGTAACTTTAACCATGCTTCCACCCTATTCTAAAAGGTTAATATATGTTTAAATATTTAACTGCGTGAATTATTTCAGTTAATTTAAAGCTAAAATTTCACACATTTTATATGTTGAAAGATAAGATAATCTTTTTATAAGAAAACTTATAAGGGAATAATCAAGCTTTAAAATCTTAAATTTCAGTAACGGTGTTATAGAATGGTTGAAGAAGAGGGTCAAAGAGTTAAAACCACAGTTGACACAGGTTCAATGATAGAAGTGTTCAAAGGCGTCACAGAGAATGTTTTAGTTAGAAGAGTTCTCAAAGGCATCTCTAAGTACTGTAAATTTGACAAAGACAACAGGCTGGATGTAGCTTTACAGATTTATACAGGGCAGAGGGATAAAGCCTGCCCTTGGTGTAAGATTGCAGCTAAAATTTTAGCTCCTATACTTAAATTAGGAGGCTCGTCTTTCGGAGTATCTGTTAAAGATTTAAAGGAGAGGTTCTCAGACGTATACTGGCGGAGGGGATTAGCTAACGTTATAAAAGGAATCGCTCAATTCGGTGTGCGGAAGCCTTTTGTTCCAGGAGCCCCCTTCCAAGTCGTCTGGAATGTAACCAGGAAATGTAATCTTAAATGTAAACACTGCTATGAGAATGCTGGTGTAGCTGACCCGGATGAATTAACAACTGAGCAAGCGTTGAAAGTTATAGATAAACTAGCAGACGCTGGTGTGATAATACTGGCTTTTTCAGGCGGTGAACCGACTATAAGAAAAGACATATTAAAATTGATAAGACACGCTCACAACCGGGGTATGTATGTAGCCTGCGCTACGAATGCTTTAACTTTCGCTGATCGCGAGGTTGTTAAAAGATTTAAAAACGCTGGATTAGAATTCGCCCAGATAAGTTTAGACGGCTTAGATCCTAAAACACACGATGAATTCAGAGGTGTTAAAGGAGCGTTTAATAAAACAGTTGAAGGTATTAAAAACTGTGTGGCGGAAGGGCTTTTCGTAGAGGTTGCTACGACGGTAACCCACTATAACTATAAAGAAATACCGGAGTTAATAAAATTCGTTGACAGTCTTGGAGCCGACTGGTTTATGGTCTATAATTTCGTGCCTACTGGAAGAGGCGTCGACATCATAGATCAGGATCTCACACCCCAGGAAAGAGAGGAGCTTTTAACAATTTTATGGAATACTTTATCTGAGAAAAAGGTTAAAGTTAACTGTCTTTCAACCGCACCCCAGTTCGCAAGAGTTGCAATCCAGCAAACTGAGAGAGCTATGGGTGTATCTCTAAGCGAAGGAGAGTGTAATCAAGTTGTTGTCCCAACTCATTTTTATAACCCGTCTTTTTCAGGTAAACTGAAAAACCTCGCTTCATTTATAGGAGGATGCGGAGCCGGTCGCTTCTATATGGCTATAGAACCGAACGGAGACCTTTATCCATGTGTCTTCTTCCCGCATGAAAAAGAGGTTTTAGTAGGAAACATTTATAGAGATGACTTCGAGGATTTATGGGTGAATAACCAGGTTCTAAAAGAATGCAGGGATAAAGATATATTAGAGGATAATTGCGGTAGCTGCGAGTTTAGATATTACTGTGGCGGTTGCAGAGCACGCTCATTCAATTACTTCAAAGATCTTAGAGCACCTGACCCTGGATGCATAAGAAATGAGGAGGCTTGGGATAAACTGAAAAGCATTCTTCAAAGCGGATATGTGAAAGAATTCGCCGGTCCAGATATTCTTCTCAAAAAGGTGACTAGTTAAAACGTGATCACAGTTTAAAATTTAACATTTCTATTATCTTCCCTACAGCGTAGTCTGTGTGTTGAAAATCATATTGTTGAGGCCACGTTAAATCTATTATCTTAACATAACACTGGTTTATAGCCGAGTAACTGATAGCGTACATTCGATTCACCTGTTGATGTAAAAGTATCTCTTCTTCACTCTCACTGTCACGTGTAACACGCTTCCCAGCTAACCTGTCTTTCTCCCGTCTAGCGATAACATCCCTCGGATTAAACTCTAAAAGAATTATTCCATCAGGCTGTATTATATGAAGTGTTTCAGGGATTAAACCAGGATAGAAACCGTAAGGTGTTTTAACAGACATGTGAGTGTCGATTACCACGTTTCCCTTTATTAGACTTATTTTTCTAGCGGCTTCAACCTGTATATTTTTATATTCGTCTCTGGGGAGCTTACGCACATCCTCTCTTACTTGGATAAGACTTGGATAGAGTTTTTTAGCATCCTCGAAGATCATGTCCCCGTAGTTCACCACGCTGACATCGCTGGTTCTCTCTAGAAGCCTGTTGCAAACAGTTGATTTTCCAGCGCCTGGAACCCCGGTTAAAATAAACTTCATAACGATTACCAGCTTTATTTTTTGAAAAGTGTATTTATATACTTTTATATTTTTAGAATGATGGAAAAGTATAAATATTAATTTATGCTATATGTAGTTAAACTACAAAATGGGATTCATATGGGGAGACAAATCTACTGTGTAACAGAGGAGGGGGAGCTAAAACCGGTAGCTGAACCGGATAAAAACTCATGTATAATAATAGTAGATCAAGAAAATAAAGTAATATACACAGCTATACCAGATAACGCGCCTGTAAGAGAAAAATTCATCACAGCTAGACTCGCAGCAGAATTAAAAAGAGTTAACGGCCTAGTATATAAAATACAGAGTCTACCCTCACAATAAATTACACAAGCATCCGGCCGGCAATTAAACAAGAGGGGATTGCGCATACCATTAGTATAAACCGCACGCTGAAATTTAAGATATTAGTAATATTATAAATTTCGCCGCGAGAAGACCGCCGCTTTAAGCAGGGTAAACCCGGCAGCGTGAATTACAGGTAAACTATTTAACTATAAGAGAATATTAAAATACAAATTTTTAAACAGCAAAATCAACTTTATTAACCTTAGGTAAAGCGAATATTTATATCCATAGCAGTCACTTATGGTTAAACTAGGTGAACAGTAATGGATGAATTAGAGCGGATAAGACTTAAGAAAATGAAGGAGATGATTCAGAGAATCAACGAGCAGGCTAAATTAAAAGAATACCAGGAGAAGGTGAAACAGGAGAAAGCTAAATTTTTCGGATTAGTCTGCGAAGAAGACGCGTTAAAATATCTTAACGAACTTTATAAGTTAAAACCCTCTGTAGCAGCGGAAATAGAGAATATAATCATAATGATAGTCAACCAGTATGGCCTTCAATCTAAAATATCTAAGACTGATATAATGCTTTTAGAGAGAAGAATAGAGGGACGCGGACCTGAAATTAAAATTAAGAGAAGGGGGAAGGAAGAAGCGGATATATCTGAAATACTAGGCAGCGATAAAAGCTAAGGTTACTGACTGGCTGCTAGAATCCTCTTAGCCTCCGTTAATTTAATATCGTTAACGATTATATCCAGTAAACCCTTAATGTTTCTTTTAACATCTCTAATCATCATTTCCTGCCAGGTTGGATTACTTAAATTCTTATAATCGGATGAAGGGAAAACTAAGTCAACGTTAACAACGCAGTGAGGCTTATCCTCTATTTTTCTCTCAACAGCTAAAGACTCTTTTACAACAGGTTTCTCTGTTGAAGAAATCCATTGAGCTAATTTCTCATTACCACGCCGAGATATTTTTATAACATCTAAAACCTCTAATACGTCTAAAACATCATAGATTCTCCGCTTCTTTTCAATAGGGAGATTTATTTGCTTGCTTATTTCAACTGCAGATAAAGGTTTAGGCGAATTCCTGAGACAGTGTACTACTTTCTTAGTCAGCTCTATAAGTTTCAAAACAGACGCCTCGATTATTTTTAAACAAATATTAGCGGGTGATCTACAACTTGTTTTTCACAGATGAGTCCTGTTCATTGAGAAGAGTTCTTCTCTTCACAGGTTTCAGGGCCGCTTCCACCACTCATCCTTATTTATAATTATAATTTATATAGCTTTATAAGAATATCAACTCTCACCTATCTACATCAGATAGTCTGCTGTGAAGTTAAAGCGGAAGCATTCATATCTTTAAACCCATGGATTTCTATGATGGCTTTGATAAAATATTTCTAAAAACCTGTTTTTATCTCGTTAACAATATAATTATTTAACCGTGGCATCCATGATTTAAACGTTTTTACACACCGCTATAATAAAACAATTTTTAATCGATGCCTCTCCTATCTTAAAACTAAAGGTGTGTATTAGTCTAAACTTTTAATTCAGGTTATAGCTTATATACTTTGAGATAATATTAAATATTTTTAATTATTATAGACTGGAAGCAGAATATATGAGTAGAATAAACATTCCAACAGTGGATACAATCCCCCTTTCTAAATTATTAAAACAATACAGTCAAAGCGAGTTGAAGGAGTTCTATAAGTATCTGGGGTTTACAGGTGTTAAACTTAAAGAATTGTTAGCAGCAGGTTTAGATTACAAGAAGATGCCAAGGTTAATCAGCTTATATTTAGCATTACAAAAGACTTTAAATTCTGAAAACGTTTTCTGGGAGAATGATTGGACACTATATAAAATCGAACAGATCTCTTCAGCCTATAGTTTAAAACTTGATTTAGAAAAGTTAAATAACCCTGATAAAACTTATCTATGGATTGAAAAACCTTTGAAATCAGAGTCATATTATTTATTTAACGTTGAAAAATTAAGCGTTAAATCCACTATCCGGGAAGCTTATAAAAACATGATCGGATTTCTCGACGTGAAGAAAGCGGTTGCAATTATCAGGAACAGTCTTAAAGAAAGCGATAAAATCTTAGCTGAAATAAAAAATTATAATTTAAAATTATATAAAATCAGTTTCCCAGCTTACGTTATAAAAGATTTTGTTTCAAACTGTAAAGATGTTTTAACAGCCAGCTTATCCTGTTCCAGAGAGATAAGCGGCACTGATGGCATTGAAAAAATTGTTTTCCATGGCAGCGATGTCGGGAAAGGTTTAATAGAGCTTAACAGAAGGCAAGAGATTGATTTAAGCCGGCTTGGAAGCTGGACGGAGATACAAACAAAAGATTTATATTTAAGTGTAGACGGGCGGATACGCTTTAAAGACTATAATAGAGTGCTTGAATTTCTCGAGTCTGCTGGAAAGGATTTAATTCAAACTGAAAAATGATTTAAAAATTTAAATCTTAACCATAAAATTATTAAGAAACTATTTTTATATTTTTAATTAAAAAAAATGGGGGTGAGGGGTTTACTGATGAAGGGAGGGAGTAGATGGGTTTTAATTCGAATAAGAGCAGGTTATTGAACCAGTGTTTTAAAAGCCGTATCAGAGACTGGGGTGGGAGTAAAGGGCTTTTAATACCTAATTCCCTGAATTTTCCAAAGGGGCCGGTGGTTCTAGTAGAAGATAAAAATAAATTAGAAGTTATATTCGTAGGCCATGAGCTTCCAGCTTTCATAAACTTTGTTAAAAAACAGATTACAGGGGTTCTTAAAGATAGTAACGGGAAGATTATAAGCGTAGACGGTGTTAAAGACACGCATATAAAGAGAATACTTATAGCTATCGAAGCCTTAGAGCAGAGATCTATGGCTTCCCCTGAAGAAACAAGCGATTCCGACGCTGCCCGTGAATTATTCGGAAATATAGCCGCTACTATTAAAAAACATTTAGAACTTTTCTTGAACAGCACTCATTTAACAAGTAAATTATACCATTTAACCCGTTTAAGCGATGAACTAGATTATGCAGTGAAGTCTTTAGACCGCGTCTTATAATATTTTTTTCTTTTTCTTTTCTAAGTTAACTTTTAATTGTTAAGTTAACTTTTCAAGTATTAGTTAACTATTTTCCTATTTATTATATTATATAGTTAAATTTTTAAATAAAAATCTATACTTTTTAATTCAAAAATATTCCAATTTAAAAAGAGGGAGGGAAAAATTAAATGGTGCCTATTGGATGGCCGAGATAAAAAAGGAGGTTAAAAGATGAGCCTGTACAGTGATTTCAACGAGTTAAAAGAGCTTATTTCAAGCCGGATAGTCGTAAAGGAATACGCTAACGACTGGATTGAAGCGTATATCCCTGATTTTAGAAGATTTAAACAATCAGAGCAGCTTAAAAAAATAGCGAGATATTTAGAGGAGAAATACAGTCGACCAGTCCACGTATACGTCAGCCAAAATAAATGCATGATTAGACTCCGCTGAAACGGAGTCAGCTACCTTCTTTTAATATTTTAATAATAGTTTTTTGCGGGAAAATCCATTTTCTAAACTCTTCCTTATATAAATACGTGTTTTCGAAGGTGAACGGTAAACCCTGAGAGAGATAGTTTTGCTTAAGCCTGTAGAAAAGCTTGAAATCAACCTCCTCACTCATATCTTCCAAATAGTTTTTAAGAGTGTAATCAACCATTACAAGACTCCCTTTAGGAAGAAAAAGATATGCGTTAAGTGCTTTCTCCCCTTGCAAATTTCTAACCCGAAAAATGTACACACTCGGCAGATCTAGTAAGCCTGATTCCACAGAATTTATGATTTTCTCCGATCCTTTAATTTTAATAAATACATGTTCATCTAACCCTATATTTTCAACGAATAAAGTTGGTTTAACAACACCGTTAGATATTAAACGAATTTTACGCTCATAAACAGTGGTAGGTGAAACCCCTAGTTTAAGTGAAATATCCCGTATAGGCTGCTTGAAGTCATAGCTTAGCTGATTTAATAATTCTAAGTCTAGTATATCATAATCTAATATTCTGAGATTATGCTCTCCCCCTGGAGTTGATTCCTCTACATCACCTGAAACGTAAAGCGTATGCCATGATTCATCTAAAACCTTTCTCACCCATAACGCCCAGTTCTCCCAGTTGAACGCCCATTTCTTATTCACAGTATCATAGGAATTTCTTAGTGAGAGAGAGTGCCGTCCAGGTCCTTCATCAATCCAGTATTCAGCGTTTCTTATATAAGGTTTAACCAGTTCAATAAAAGAGGTTAGAAACTCTTCAGGAATGTTAAACGAATAAAGGTAGACGGTTGACCCTCCTCTAAGCTCTTGAACAATTCTCATATATGGTAGCTTTGGAATAATCTGATCTGTCATGATCGTTAAAATTTTTAAACCTAGTCTTTCAAGGTTTATTCTGCCATTGAAAAATAAGCAGCCTCTTTTCTGAAGTCTTAGCAGACGGTTTGAAAAAGTATTTCTCGATAATCTGAGCCGGCTAGCAGCCTCGTTATTTGAGATAAGAGGGTCTTTGCTCAGCAATTCTATGATTTTGATATCCGTTGTATCCAACTCAACTGTATAGGTTAAAAGAGAGTGAAGACGTATATAATGGCATGCGTCTTTTAAATCGAGAGTATAATTATATTTCTCTAATTTCTTCATGTTTTCTAAAATCGTTGGAAGGAATAAGCCGCTGGTCATTTTATCATAAAGAATAAGATCGTAGACAGCTCTATAACACGATCCGTCTTCGAATTCATATGTGATTTTAGTAGCGTCTTCTATATTTGAATTCCTTTTATTACTCCACTCTTCCAGTAATCTTTGGCGTATCGAAGCGTCAGATAGCTTATATAATAGCAGGTATTCGAGGTCTTCTAGTATAGTTTCAGGGATTATCTTCGAAACATATTTTTGAAATATTCTACGAGCTATTTGAATATGATCGTCGTTAAATATTATAGGTGATTCTAAAAATTCACTCCACACGGTCTTCTTATCAAGATAATCTTTAATTGTTGTCTCGATGATTGACTGGAATTCGGTTTTCAGCATAACGGCACCGAAAAAAAATATAATAATTCTAATAAAAATTGTGCAATTGTTCGATATAAAGATTCCGATAATATTTAAAATAAACATAAAATAAGAGAATTAAAGCATATTCCCATAAAATAAAACGATAAAAAACAGTTTAAAAATAAAAAAAGCATTTAAAAATGTATAAAAAAATTTATGAACAAGTTTAAGCTTATTTTATAATAATTCTTTAAACGAACAGAAGTGTTTAAAAAGGAATAAAAAAAGCCTATTTACACTGATAGGAGGAGAAGAAGAATGAACCAGTTAACAGCAGCAGAAGATGTAAAAGAAAAAATCATGAACATCGCGTATAAGACAAAGGAGCTTATAATAAAACAATCACACGATGAAACCAGAAGAGTATACGAAGAATTAAACAATATATGGAAATATTTAAACCAGCTTCAGTCATTTGAAACAAAGCAGATAACAGAGATCATAGTCAACATGTCAATCGCTATAGAAGCCTATCTGGCAGGTGCAATAACAAAAGAGGAGCTTATCGTAAACATCTTAAAAATTAAGGCGGTCAGCGAACTAATAGATTATTCTTATAATATAAATTAGAGGGGTTTCGGAGATGGGGGAGAAGCAGCTTAATAATATATTCGAGTTACTTAAGGATGTTCAAAACGGTGACATATTAGTCGATAAATACGGGAGTGAAAGATTCAAACTAGTATTCAAAGAATCAAATTATAATAAAGAATATATTAAAACATTTTTAACCCTATTAGATAAAATTACAGAGGATCAGATAAAAGCGTTTATGAAGGTGAGTGACAGCAAAGAATACGAGCTTTATATACATCTTTAGAATTATTATCGAATATAACCGTGAAATATAGGTGTTTGATGTGAGCGTCAATATAGAGCTTGAGCGTATAAGCTCTATACTAGCTATAACAGATGAGGGCAAATTTAAAGCCGATGAAATACAAAACCGTATCGATAAAATATGGCAGATAGTAAATAGTAAAAAACGGGTGATAAACGATATAGTGTTAAATAAAATATGCAGAGTGGTAACCAAACTAGCTATAATAGTAGACGCTTATAAAGCTAAAATGATAAAATTCGAGAATTTAAAACTTTATATTGAAAGAGAAGGAATAGCCGCGGATCTTATCGAGTTATCTCAAAATATAAGTTGAAAAATGTAAGTTATATAAAATTTTATCTAGCCGCTGCAGCGATCCGCTCACGCTCCTCCTTCCTACTAATAGCATAGCTTTTAGGATTATTCTCGGAAGCAGCTATCAGCTCCTCAGCTACACACTCCTCGATAGTACTAGAATTTTTCTTACTAGCTTTTAAAGCACCTTGAGCGAGAAATCTTAAAGCCATGTCCACTCTCCTCTGAGGAGACATGTCAACAGATTGATGGTAAACTATACCACCATAACTTATTCTAGTAGTATCCTCACGTGGAGCTGAGTTAACAATAGCGTCTATTAAAACTTGAATAGGATTCTTACCTGTTCTTAAATTAATTATTTCAAAAGCGTTTTTAACAATATTAATAGCAGTCTGCTTCTTACCTGTAGCGATACACATCTTAATATGCTTACCGCCTTTACCTTTAGCTAAACCAACCGCTATAAGCCTGTTAACGAATCTCTCCACTATAGGAACCTCAGATTTACCGAAACGTTTATGCTCATGCCTACCCCCGGTGTGCGGAAGCACAACAGGTTTAAGCGAGATATATCTTTGAAGGCCTATATCACTAACCTGGAGGTTATCATAATCCCATTTATTAAAAAGTTTTATATCGCTCACTTCAACCACTTCTAAACCAGAGTTTAAATAAAACCGTAGCTATAATCACATAAATATTATTTAAATCTTTTTCTATAAGTCAACCACTATTCCTTTCGGAGAGAGCTTTAAATTTCATTAGAGATGTAGTCTACGATCCAGTCTCAGCGCGGATTAGAGGCTCTCTCTTAACAGGCTTCTCAGAGTCTTCAAATCCAGTGTTTTTAAAGTGTAGAAGATGTAAACGCTGATTTTTAAAAATACTTTTTAGAGATAAGGTTTTTCACAATATAATCTCTATTAATCTCTTCAATAAATTTGAGTATAATGAAATGCGAACAAGCATTGTAAAAAATACGGCTACTATTAAAGAGAGGGACCTCCCCGTTTTCATAAAAAGCCCCCTGCTGATAAAGTTAAAAGAATAATTCGATTAGATTGAAGAGCGTGAATACAAGTTTAACCTGGAAATGAAAAAGAGTTTAAACCTGTAACAGGATTTTTAAGAAACAGTGTTTTTCTTACAATAGATGAACTTGATAATCTGAAGAAAACAAAAAATATCTTATTTTAAAATTATTCTATGAAGATTTGTGTTAAAAACCCCTTCCTATTCAATAAAGCATATAAGATAATTAGCAACATGGCGGTCGTGAAAACCATATATAGAAGATTAGACGCGATAATCAGATTACCGAATAAAATGAGATCGTTAAAAGACTCTGATAAGATAGGCCAAAACAATGGGTTATAAGGGTGCTGGGTTGAATCCAAAATTATATGAGATAAAACACCTATGGCAGCTGATAAAACTAAAATCTTATACGACTCCTTTTTAAATGAGACGGCGGCTATCTTATTGAAAAATATTTTGTAAAGAGGGTAAAAGACTAGTATAGTTAAAGGGATACCTAAAACTAGGCCTCCTATTAAACTATGAAAAACTAAGCGGTCGATTAAACCGCCTGTTAATAAAAACATGAAAGGTATCTCCAAGTCAGGTATCATTGAAGATATGACTAAAACAGGTAGGTTAAGACGCTTCTTAGTAATATGGTAAAATATGAATGCAACCGGGTAATGTAAGAGTGTAAACGGCAAAAAACAACCCCGCATTAGTTTTTAAGCGTATAATACATAAAGAGATAATATAAAAATTTATTTCAATAGGAGGTAAATAAATTGTATATTAAAAAAGTTAAAGATGTGAAAGCTGAATTAGTTAATCAAGAAGGTGTCAAAGACACTTATATAAAGGTTTTAATAAACAAGGAGATCTGCGGAGCTGAGAACTTCGCTATGAGACTTTTCACAGTCAAACCTGGAGGGGAGATAGGGTTACATAGTCATAACTGGGAGCATGAAATCTTCATATTAAAAGGGAGAGGTGTTGTTAAAAACGGTGATGAAAGCTACCAGGTTGAGGAGAATACAGCTATTTACATTCCACCGAATGAGCCTCACTATTATAAGAATATAGGAGCAACAGACTTAGTATTCCTATGCCTAATCCCTATAAAAAATTAGCACTAACTTTTTTAAGTAAACGCCGCAGCTCTGCAGCTTTACCGTATACCTCACGAATATAATCGTGGATAGTCTTATACTTTGATCTAACCTTCCAGTTCTTTTGAACAGCCTCTTCATCACATTTCTTTAAATTAGAGAGTATGTGAACGATATCATTTTCAACTCTTTTAATTCTATCAGCCAGAGTATTTTTATCGTTAACTAAAGATTTCTGGTTTAAAAGCTCATTAAATTCCTTCAACCAGAGTTGGATCTGAATATCAGATGATTTAACCCAGTAATAATTCGCATAGTATTTATAAAAATTAGCCATCTTCTCTTTTTCTACAATGTTTTTAAAAGCCTCTTCTAGCTTAGCTCTAGCGTTTTTAAGATTTTTTTGGAGGATACGCATGCTTTGAGGCAAAACAACCACCTAAAATATTTATCATCCTATAATCTAATAAGTTTTACTTAAAAACAGCTTTTATAAAATCTCCGAATATGAGATGATTGAGTTTCAAAATTAGATGAATTAAGCCTGCTCATCTGTAAACGTGAATCCAATGCTTTATTTTCTCCCTCCAAACTGGAACAGTTATAAGCGCTGCGATAAGCTCAGCTTCATGAATATTCCTCTTCCTGATCAAGGAAGCCGCTATATATGTAAAAGCATTAGATCTTTGAATAGGATCATCTATTTCGTTAGCGACTAGAATAGCTTCATCTGTTTGATCTTTAAACGAGAACGCTTTCACAATATATAATAACGCTAGAGATTTGAAAACCCGGTTTTTTATTTCACTTGCAGTTTTACGCGCCTCTTTTAAATCACTAATTCTAGATTGCACATCAACTAACATGCAAAGTAAGCTATCACGGTCCTCGCCTGTATATTTTCTAATAGATTCTAACACGAATTCAACTATCCTATGAGACTCGGGGATTAACCCGATTCGAAAATATGAAAGAGAAATTTTTAAACTCATGCGAATCTGATCGCTTATACTATTTAAAGAGGATATTTTCTCTTCAGCTTTTACAAGCAGGTCTTTAAGCGTTTTAACCATGCTCATTTCAAAAAGCTTCGTGTTAAAATATTCGTCTGTGACGAGATTAATAAATTGTTCAGCATCTGTTACATTAAATATATATTTCAGCGCTTCATCAAAACGGCCGGCTTTAAATAAAAGAAGGCAGGCTTCAAAAAATTTTTGAGAACGTTTCACAGGATCGTTTTCACTAATAGCCGTATTTAAAGCGTCAGCTGCAGTTAACATAGACATGAGAATTCCACATCCAATTCACGTATTCAAACCTAATATATTAATAGTTTACAGCTTGATTTTTAACATTTATATAATTTGAATCCGCTTATTTTAAAACTTATATGAAACTTAGATTAACATAAAATAATTATAAAATGGAAGGGGAGATAATTGCATCCGGTCATATGCATATTAGGGAAAAAAGATACAGGTAAAACCGGGTTAGCTGAGAGAATAATAGCTGCTTTAATTAATCGTAAAATAAAAGTGGCTGCTGTGAAGCATACTACTCATAAACTTGAATTAGATGATAAAGGAACCGATAGTTATAGATTCCATCAAGCTGGAGCGAGTCCTGTTATATTATTCTCCGCCGGGAAGATTACGATATACGCGGATAGTGTGGTTGAACCGGCTTCAATTGAAGATATTGAAAAAAACATTATCACACCCGTAGATGTTATAATATTAGAGGGTTTTTCAGAAATCGCTCGAAAAGATAGTCGAATAGCTAAAATCATCTGTTACACTAACAGTGAACAATTGAAAGATTATTTCAGCGATATAAAACCGCCTATACTAGGATACTACTCGTATAAGAGCGGGGAGGAGAGCTTAGAATTCGAAGAGTTAATTAAGAGAGTTGAACGGTATATAGAAGAGTTTAACTCAGTTTACAAGTTTTACAGAGAGCTCCCTAAATTAGATTGTTTAAAATGCGGTTTTAGCTGCTTTGAGATGGCTGAAAGAATATATAAAGGGGAGAGAAGTCTAAGCGACTGTCCAGTGATCACAGAAGATTCTAGAATAGAGATAGTTGTTAACGGTGCTAAACTGCCTTTGAAACAATTCCCGGCTAAAATAATAAGAAACACGGTTATAGCTTTAATATCTACGCTTAAACAAGTTGATGAAAACCTTGACGGAAAGATCATTATTAATATTATTGGAAAATAAAATCACTGGCTTGAAAGCTTACGCTCAACCGCTTCTATCTCCTCATCTGAAAGCAGTCTGAACCCCTTCTTATCTATTACAGCCACGCTTATCTTGTTACCTGAAAAAACATCACGCTTCTTAGCTGCGGAGATAGCTCTTATAGAGAGTTCAACAGCTTCACGTTCACTCATACCATCCTTATAAGAGTCCTCTAAAACACCGTAAGCTATCACTGAGCCTGATCCTGTGGAAGTGTATTTATCCGGTATAAGTGACCCCGCGGAGTCTAAACTGAAAAGATGTGGACCCTCATCGTCCACGCCGCCTATTAGAAGCGCTGTCATTAAATACAACGGTCGCTGGCCGAATAGAATATTCGATATAAGCTTAGCCGCTGCTTTAACAGGCATCTTCCTGCCTTTATCATAAAAATAAAGTTTCGCTAACGCTCTAGCCTGATCAACCATCGATTGAGCGTCTGCAACTGAACCGGCGATAGTCATACCTATATGGTCGTCTATCATTAAAACTTTCTTACCTGTCTTACTAGCCACGTAATATCCTTCAGAGACGCGGCTTTCACTGGCTAAAATAACACCTTCATTATAAATTAATCCGAGAGTGGTTGTCCCGGTTTGGAAACCGGGTGTTTTAAATTTATTATCGTTTATCATACTATCTCAGCTCAAATAAGATTGTGAACGATCTGTAAATTGGTGGAATCCACTATAAGCGCCTATATTATTTATCGAAGATTAATTTAGAATATAAGCGTTGTGATATACTCTCAACAAGTCTCATGTGAGATGCGTTTAAACACTCAACTTAAATAGGAGGATATATAACCCGGACTATAGTTTTACTAAAAATAATATGTCCCCTCTATAATAGAATCATCTACGGTGATTCTACGTGTCAAGTAACCTTTCTTTTTAACCATATATCTTAACTGTGAAGGGGGGATCTTCTCCTTATTTTCAGGGAATATTAGTTCATTCACGGTGAAATCGTTTTCAACTTTTATCGTCTCACAGTCTATTTTATCTTCAGGTAAATCGGGAATTAAAAGTTTTAAAAAATTAGCAGGCTTATCTATAAGCTCGTTTACATCCACTCTCATAGTTATAAAAGATGGGGGTGTTTCAGACCGCTCTATTTTAGGTTTAGGTATGCGCATCCCTGTTTTTATATTAGAGTAAAAATCGACTCCCGGATTAATATTAAACAAAGCTGCTGTTATAAACTCGTTATCGAATATTTTAAGTAAAATCTCCCTGTTAAATAAACCGTTTATATCAGTAAAGTAAAGCGGCGGCGTTTTCTTCATCGAAGAGACGCCTAAATCTTTAAGATAAGATGCTACATCTTTTAAAGCATAGATTTTACCTTTAACATTAAAAGTCTTTGAATCTACTTCTGAGATGAATAAAAACTCTATGAAATTAGTGTACTCGTAATCAGCGTTCACCGTGATCTTTCCGCCTTTAATTTTTATAAGCAAATCCGGGCCTGGGAATTCGCCTCTACTATACTTTATAAGATGCCGGTGAACATCCTCGTCTATAATATTACTTAAGATTTTATTAATATAGAATCGGTTAGATATCATACTCATCAGCCTTTAATAACTATAATTTTTGAAAAAGAAGATTATATTAAGCTTGCTAATATTTTTAAGATAACCCGGTGAGCTTTAAGCTTAAATCCCATAGTCTCTCGCCTATTTGAATATCATATGCTACCGCAGCCGGTTTAGCTTCAACACGTCCTTTAAAATATTTACCAGTCACGTTACTTAACTCAGGGGAGGTTGCTAAATACACTAGATCAGATGCAGCTTTTTCAGGGTTTTTGCCGAATAAGAAAGAAGCTGTTTTAAATCCGAATTTGTAAACGCCGCTTAAGCCTCGGCTGATATTTGTTTTAAGAAAACCTGGATGGAAACAGTTAACTGTAATCTCGGTATTTAAAAGTTTTTTAGAAAGATGAAATGAGAAGATAATTAAAGCAAGCTTAGAGAGCTTATAAGCTTTGAAAGGAGAGAAGCTTTTTTCACCGTTAAGATTATCAAAGTCTATTCGATCACTGTGAAAATCCGAGGCAACGTTTATTATACGGGCGGGTGTGTTATTTTTTAAAGAGTCTATTAAGAGATTCGTTAAAAGAAAAGGAGCCAGATAATTAACGGCGAACGTTAACTCGTATCCGTCTACTGTTAAAATTCTTTTCTGACACATAACCCCCGCGTTGTTTATAAGTATATTAATAGGAGTTAACTCGTCTCTAAATTTTGAAGCAAAGCTTCTAATACTTGCCTGAGAAGATAAATCCGCTAATCTATATTCAACTAACTTGTTACCGGTAGCTTGAATAATATCTGATACAGCTGCTTCACAACGGTTTCTATCACGACCTAAAATTATAATATGAGATGAAGGGAGTTTAGCTAAGCTGAGCGCTGTAGCCTTACCTAAACCGCTTGTCCCTCCCGTTATCAAACATTTAACAGAATGCGTATACCATTCACCCTATCACTGTTGAAGTATCAGCCGGGTATGATCCTAGAATCTTTAGAAACGAGGTTTTAGCTTCAAGCTCTATTAAAGCCTTTCTTACAATCGGATCATCTTTAACACCCTCAAAATCAAGGTAGAAAATATACTCCCACGGTTTCTTTCTATCAGGCCTCGACTCTATTTTAGTTAAGTTTAAACCTGCTTCAGCTAAAGGCTTTAAACAATTATAAAGAGATCCAGGGATATTTTTAATAGAGAAAACGATGGTAGTCTTATTCTTTAAGCCTTTCACAGACTCCTTAAGAGAGATTATATAGAATCGCGTATAATTATTAGAAACGCTCTCAATCGATTCAGCTATAATATGCATATCATATATTTCAGCGGCGTAACGGCTTGCTATAGCAGCAGCGTTCATAAGATTATTCTCTTTAATATATTTAACGCTACCAGCGGTGTCATAGAATGGAATAACGCGCTTACCTATTTTTTTAAGGAAAACATCGCATTGCGCTATAGCCTGAGGGTGAGCGTAAATCTCACGGATATCAGCTAATGAGACACCTTTATTCACTATTAAATTATGTTTTATTCTCAGAATTTTCTCACCGACTATGTTCACATTAAAATTTAATAAAAGATCAAATGTATCCACGATGCTACCTGTATACGAGTTTTCCACCGGTACAACACCGTAATCAACTTGTTTCCCCGCCACCTGTTCAAAAACTTCTTGGAAGCTATAACATGGTTTAAAGGAGATTGCGCCGCCGAAATACTCTAAAGCAGCTTCCTCACTATAAGCGCCTCTTTCACCTTGAAAAGCTATCTGCACCATTCTCGACACCTGATGTTAATTAAAGCGAAGTCAGAATATGATCTTATCTATAAGCTCGGATAACTCAACTTCTCCCTGAAGTTTTCCATCGTCAAAAATTATAATATGTTTCTCTATTAAATCCATTGGGGTTATTAACTCTGATTCCTCTATTCTCTTCAATGTGTATTCGGCTGTTTCAAGTAAATCCTGGTATACTAGAAAAGGTCGGAAACTCATCGTCTTCAATTTATTATTTAAGTAGACGTCTACTGGTATAGTGTTACCTTTCACCTCAGGGTTAAGATAATCCTCTTCAGGGATCTCCTCTTCTAACATAGGGTAGTCTACATAAACCTGTTCGACTGAAACCTTTATTCGATTACTGGAAATACGCTTCATACACCTCTCAACTATATAATTTAAATAGGATTTCAAGGCTTCATTTAAACTGCTGTTTTTAAAATAGGAGATTAAAACTGTTTCGAAATAATTTTTTATGAAATCCCCCGCGTCCTCGGATAGCGTGGGAGCTATAATCTTAGCGTGTAAAGTTTTAGAAAGCCATGAGGCTAAGCGTTCCCTCGGCAGATCCCTGTTAAATTTAGATTTGACAATGTTTTTACTCCAGTGAATTAAAAGATAGACCACTTCTTCTATGAGTTTTATAATGTTAAGTGAATAGAGTTTACCGGATAATTCTACACGTATATTTTTATCAGGTGTGATAAAAGTGGTTAACTCTCCGTTAATCACTTTATCCACTCTCAGAGGGACAGGGATACATGTGAAAGCGAAACCGTATGTTTTCGTCGCATCGATTAAAGGAAGCATTGGAGCCGCATCATTACCGTGAATCGTATAAACATATTTTTTAAAAAAACCCATTTACACCACGATTCAAACTATGTTTATAAAGACTCCTATGCTGAAAGCGAGTATAATTAACAGCCAGATAACTCCAACGTAAATTAGCCTTCTCTTAAATACATTTAACTCTAAGCTTCTCCTGTCAGGTATAATCTTATTGTATGTAAACGTCATAAGTATGAGCATGAATAATATAATGGAGCCTAAAACGAGAACATACCTGATTACAAAATCGTTTATAGTATTCATCCAGAAAGATGTGAAAGCGAGACTTGTTCGAGCGAAGTTGCCGACTATAAATATATCGATGAGATTCCATGCTAAAAGCCAGGTGAGAAACATTGGCAGAGAACGGTGGCGTCTTCTAACAGGATGCTCTATGTTAAACGGTTTCCTATCCACGTAAAAAGCTAATAACGCGAATGCTAACCCTGTGAAATAGAGAATTAATCCACCGAATATAAAAAGCATATTATATTCTGATATAGAGAAGCTTCCACCAGCCTCCATTAGGAAAGCACTATAAGGATATCCTAGCATGAACGCGGATAGAAGAGATAACATTATATGTATAAATCCTAGAAGCCCTGAGAGTTTTCGCTTCCTGTAAAGCTCTGTTTTTGAAAGACGCTCCATTTTCATCAACTCTTATTATTTGAATAAAGATAGCAAGCCACGTAATGACCTGGTTTAACTTGAATATAAGAAGGCTCAGATTTATCGCAAACATCCATTCTTTTAGGACACCTGGGGTGGAATCTACAACCACTAGGCGGATTAATCGGGCTTGGAACCTCTCCTGTTAAAATTATCTTACTTCTCTTAGCCTCAGGGTCTGGTATAGGGTTAGCTGATAAAAGCGCTTGAGTGTAAGGGTGAAGAGGCTCCTCGAAAAGTTCATCAGCGCCGGCGCGTTCAACAATTTTACCCACATACATGACAGCTATTTCATCGCTTATATGCCTGCAGATATTAAGGTTATGTGTTATAAACAGGTATGTTAATTTAAACTTCCTCTGCAAATCCATCAGTAAATTTAATATCTGTGCTTGAACGGAGACATCTAACGCGGATGTAGGCTCATCTAAAACTATAAACTCAGGGTTTAATGCAAGAGCTCTAGCGATAACTATCCGCTGTTTTTGGCCTCCACTAAACTCATGAGGATAGCGGACAAGATGACTAGGCTCTAAAGCAACCTCGCTTATCAACTGGAGTACACGGTTTTCAATCTCATTTTTAGGTAGAAGTTTATGAATTCTAATAGGTTCGGATAGAATATCTTTTATTTTCATCCTCGGATTCAGTGAAGCATGCGGGTTCTGGAAAACTATTTGAGCCTTGCAGCGGAATTTATTAAGCTGCGCTCCTTTAAATTTCAGAATATTCTCACCGTTATAGTATATTTCACCTGACGTAGGCTCTATTAACCGAAGCGTGCAGCGTCCCACAGTAGTCTTACCGCATCCGCTTTCACCCACTAAACCAAGCGTCGTCTGCTTATTAATCTCGAAGGAGACACCGTCAACAGCGTGAACTCTCCCAATCTCTTTGAGAAGCACTCCCCCGTATATCGGGAAATATTTAACCAGGTTTTTAACTTGTATTAAAGGTTCAGCCACTTTAACACCTCTATTTTAGTAAACGATTCTACCGGGTAAAGGCTCGAATACGCCGTGTTCACGTTCCGCGAACTCTTTGTTTTTAGAGTAAAGGAAGCATGAGACGAAATGCCCCTGTTCTTCTTCAAGTAACATAGGTTTAAGAGTCTTACAAACTATCATCGCATGCTTACACCTCGGATGGAAGCGGCAGCCTGAAGGAGGATTTATCAGGTTAGGGACTGTACCAGGAATTGTGGTAAGCCTGCTTTTCTTTTTTCGCTCAGCGTAGGGTATAGCGCCTAGAAGCGCCTGAGTGTAAGGGTGAAGCGGGTGTTTGAAAATCGTTTTCACATCTGCTTTCTCTACAACGTTGCCGGCGTACATCACCACCACTCGATCACACATTTCTGCTATAACACCTAAATCATGTGTTATAAGCATAATAGACGTGTTAAATTCATCTCTAAGCCTTTTAATAAGTTCAAGCACTTGGACTTCTACAGTAGCGTCTAACGCGGTGGTGGGCTCATCAGCTATCAACAAAGCTGGTTGACATGCTAAACCGATAGCTATTTGGATACGCTGCCGCATACCTCCGCTGAGCTCATGAGGGTAGGAGTTAACTATTCTCTCCGGTTTAGGGATGTTAAGCCTTCTTAAAAGTTCAATAGACTGATTAAACGCTTCTCTATATGTGACATCATTGTGGAGTTGAATAGTTTCAGCTATCTGGTTTCCGACAGTGAAAACAGGGTTCAACGCATTCATCGGATCCTGGAATATCATTGTTATCTCTTTACCTCGAATTTTCCGCATCTCTTCTTCGCTAAGTAGATGCAATGGTTTTCCTTTAAAAATAATCTCGCCGTCAACTATGAATCCGGGTTGAGGGATAAGACGCATAACAGAGAGAGCGGTAACAGATTTACCTGAACCTGTTTCACCAACTAAACCGATAATCTCTTTTTCGTAAACCTCTAAGTCGACGCCGTCAAGAGCTTGAACAACACCCTCCTCTGTGAAGAAGTGAGTTCTAAGATTTCGAATAGTTAATAAAACATTCGCTGTCAATTAACCACTCTCACCGGTTTTTTAGCGTTAGATTTCTCTAAACCGCGCTGCTTCTTTTTCAAATCTTTAATTAACTTTTTAGCTTCCTTAGATAATTTTAATCGAAGCTTAGGATCCATCGCGTCTCTTAAACCATCCCCTAGTAGATTCCAGCCTAAAACACAGAAGACTATGGCGAGCCCGGGGAACGTTAACTGCCACCAGTATCGTGTAACAGCCTGGTAGCTGAAATTATCGCTTATCATTCTACCCCAATCATAAGTGTAAGGTGGAGGAGCACCTAAACCTAGAAAGCTTAAACCGGCTAAGGAGAGGACCGCTGAACCTATATCCAAGGTCATTTCAACAAGTAAAGGTGCTAGAATATTAGGGAGTATATGCCGGAATATTATTCGGAGCCCGGAGGCGCCTATCGCTCTAGCCGCTTCAATATAAGTTTCCTGTATCACAGCTAAAGCTGAGCCGCGGGCGATTCTAGCGTAGACCGGTATTGAAACCACAAGTATCGCGATTGTAACAGCGTGGATTCCTGCTCCTATAACCATCGCGATAGCGATCGCTAAAATAATACTTGGAAAAGCTAGCATAATATCCATTATCCTCATAATTACAGTGTCAATGTAACCGCTTTTATAAGCTGATAGAATACCTAACGGGACGCCTACAGCTACAGCTCCTAGCACGGAGACGATTCCTACGAAAAGAGAGATTTGAGCGCCGTATAAGATTCGACTGAAAATATCACGGCCGAACCCGTCTGTTCCAAAAGGATGCTGTAAGCTTGGAGGGAGATTCTTAGAGTTTAAATCGACTGCAATAGGGTTATATGGGGCTATAAAAGGAGCTAGAACAGCTGATAAAATCAGACCGGCTACAATGATGATACCGATAATGGTTAAAGGGTTTTTAAGCCTTGATAAAAAGTCTAGGAAGCGTTGAAGCCTAGGCCTCTCCACGATCCCTGATTTTAAACCAGGCAGATCTACAGTAAACGTAAAATTCTCTGCGTCTTCATAACTTTTCGAATAGCTGTCATCCACCAAGTTAAATTCACCTAATATCTTATCCTTGGATCGAGATAAGCGTAAAGCACATCGACTACTAGGTTAGCTATTATATATATTATAGCTATGAATAGGACTCCCGCCATTACAAGAGGATAATCATATTTTAGAATAGCATCCGTGATAAGCCTGCCCACCCCTGGAATAGCGAACACTGTTTCAGTTAAAACAGCTCCGCCGAGTAAGCCGCCTATCTGTAATCCGATCACGGTGGTGGCTGGTAGCAGGGAATTACGAAGCGCGTGACGGTAAATTGTAGCGTTCTCAGAGCAGCCTTTAGCTCTAGCTGTTCTAATATAATCTTCTCCGAGAACTTCAAGCATACTTGATCTAACCATTCTAGTCACTATTGAAAGAGATAAAGCCCCTAATGCGATAGAGGGTAGAGCGTAATGCATTATACTATCAACTATAGTTCTGAAATCTAAGCTTAGAAAACCGTCTATGAGATATATTCCAGTGGCTTTAACAGCCGGTTCATGAATGCCAGCCCAAAGCAGTGGGAAAATAGGGATTGCAACCCCGAATACGATTTGAAGCATAATGCCGAGCCAGAAAACCGGCATTGAAACACCTATCAACGCTCCTACCCTGGTAACGTTATCAGTTAAAGAATTCCGCTTCTTAGCTGAGATAACACCTGCAGGGATACCCACTAACACCATTATGATAGATGAGTATATGGTCAACTCTACGGTATGCGGGAAGGCTGTTAATATAAGATCTGTTATATTAGCTCCAGGGTTAACCGATATCGATGTACCTAGATTACCTTGAAAAACATTAGCTAGGTAAAGGAAGAACTGAATGAATAAAGGCTGATCTAAACCGTAAATTTTTATTAACTTCTCTACAGCGTCGGGTGGAAGCTTCCCTGAGCCCCCTAAGTAGGCTACAGGATTACCTGGTATAGAGTGCATTAAGATAAATGTTAGCAGCATGACGCCTAAAACCACAGGTATTAGAAGAATCAACCGTCTGATAATATAAGCGTATAAGCCCTTCATACGAATACACTTTCCAAGTATTATAATTAAAAAATAATTTAAACTTTACTATTCAATGTGAATTACCACGTTCTGAAGACGGGTTTCCCCCTTGCAAACCGAGCTGTTAACAAGTATACTATGGGAGTTTGAGGTTTGTTCACATCAGTCCCGCTCCCGTCATATATAGCCGAAAAGAGTGTTACCTATATTCACTTTGCAGATAAAAAATAAAAAATAGAGGGGTTGTTTTAAGCTGGAGCTCCTTTACGCCAGTAGGCGATGCCTCCTATAACTGCAACCGCTACCACTACGCCTACTATGATAGCTATCACTTCAACAGGTATACCCGCGCCTGCGCTGGGTGTTATCTCAACGTATTCAAGGTCATCCATTTGATCCAGTGGACTGTGCTTGAAGCCTGTTACAGTTGTCCGCCAAGCGTACAAGTTATCTGGAATATAACACCAAGCCCAAACGTATTCGTTGATAAGTATGTTTGTAACATTCTTATATAGTTGAGCTCTTATAGTTTGATTAGTCTCCGCTCTAGCCTGCTCTAACATAGTATCCACGCTTGAAATGTTAACTCCAGCACCGTTTGTACTCCATATGAATTTGCTGTGGAAGAGTGGATAGAAGTATGTGTCAGGGTCAATGTAATCAGGACCCCAGCCAAGCATCCAAATATCGTATGCACCGTTCACTATTTTATCATATAAGAACACAGACCATTCGTCTCCTTGAATCTCTAGGTCAACACCTATTTGTGCGAAGCTGTCTTTCAGCAGAGTACCTACTCTCTCCCTCACCGCGTTACCTATATTGTAACCGTATATTAGTTTAAAGTCGTCGCTTGAATTAGTCCAGCCTTTAATATCCCTTATCCCATCACCATCGACATCTACTATGCCGAGGGAGTCTAAGATTTCATTCGCCTTAGTGATATTATATATTGGTAGGATACCGCCTTCATCCTCAGGTTTAATAGAAGAGTTATAAGCCCATTCGATAGCTGGAACAACAGGTTGAGTCATTCTCGTAGCTAACCCGTTAAGGAATAGTTCACCGTTAATTATCTCATCGTAGTTAATCGCATAGCTTAAAGCCTTTCTAACAGTGGTGTTAGAGAGAATACCGAACATTCTACCTGTCACATTCTGCAGACACTGGAAGCTTATATATCTTGTTCCAAGACCGGCTTCCTGCCATGTTTCTATGTTAGGGTCACTTTTAAGATCATACCAGTCAGCTGATTCAGGGTATAATAAGTCAACCATACCTGTCTTAATAGCTAACGTTCTAGATGACGCTGATAGAATGGTTTGAAACTCGACACGGTCTACATGCGGGACTTGACCCCAGTAATTCTCCCATTTATCTAAAACTACCTTGTAGTTTAAAATCCATGAATTAAACTTGAAAGGCCCTGTGCCAGCGCCTACAGGTGCGAATTTCATCCCGTGAGGTCCAAGCTCGGTTGCAACCTTCCAGTTTACAATAGATGTGGCAGCGTACGAGAACAAGGATAAACCTGGTGCAAACGGTTCAGAGAATTCAACCACTATTTCATCCCAGCCGTCGCCAGCGGTGGCGTTTTCACCGGTAAATGTTGTATTACCCCAGAAGCCTATATCAGCCATTCTTATGTCTTTAACAGGTTCGAAGAGAAGCCAGACAAAGCTTTCTCTATCACCGTCGTATTCACTCCAATTCCAGTGATGCGGGTTAGCGGTAGCATTATTTATATAACTGCTGTTAAATAACGCGCTTCTAAGATACAATGGAAGAACTCTTTGAAGACTCCACCATACATCGTACGGTGTCATCGGATCGCCGTTATGGAATGTTACGTTGCGTCTTATGTTAAATATTATAGTTGTGTTAGGTAGGATCTGCCATCCTACAGCTAAACCAGGCCTGAACTGTAATGTGGATGGCACATACATAACCAGCTGATCGTATATATTGAGTATCACATCGTTTGAAGCTGAATCCCATGAATCATACGGGTCTAATGTTATAGGATCTCCGCCCTGGGCTATTTTAAGCGTAGTCGTGACTGCCTGAGCTTTTATCGGGGATAGTATGATGATACCGCTGGCGGCTAAGGAGAGCATTAAAACTAGGGCTAAACTGTATTTTACACTCTTTTTCATTTCAACCGCCTTTTCCATCTTCGGGCGTTAACCCGAAGGTTTTAAATAGTTAATATATTTTAACTTGTTTTTAAGCTTTATTAAAAATATATTAAAAAAAGTTAGAAAAATTACCAGGAATAATAAAAAAAGAGGGGAGGTTAGTTTAACGCCATCCGCTAGCAGCCACCAAGTATATTAATGAAACCAAAGCGACGATAAATGTTACGATCGTGACGATCAACGGGATTGAAAGACTTGTTAAAAGCGTATATAAACCTGATAAACCGTAAACTGTCCATAGACTGTATATAGAGAAACCTGTGGATACAAGAATGATCAATAATAGGACGCCGGCTGCTCCTGCAGCCCAAGCTCGAGCACCCCATAATCCGGCGGCTATGCCGAGAGCGATCAAACCGTATACGATTTGAATGTATGCGTTACTGCTTAAAGATGCGAGCGCTGAGATTATTTCAGGCGGTAGACCTGGAATTGAAATCGCTAGAATAGAAGTCGCCCCGATTACTATTAGAAGTATACCGACTATCCCTATAAGAGTCCCTATTACTTTGGCACCTGCAAATGAACCTTCAGGCATATTTCACATCCTCCTATTTTATTCTGACACTATACTGGTAGATTAAGAGTCTACCAGTATAGCATCAGTTTGAAGCTGATAGTAGTATATTTACACGTTAATATAAATAGTTTATTATTAATTTATTCACTTGTTTTAGAATTTTAGATTTCTAAAAATTTATCTATCAGCAGCCGGCTCACTGACATGTTTACTTGTATCATTTAAAGATGTAAGCTTAATGTTTAATTCACTTATCATCGTATTTAACTGGTTTAATTTCTCCTGAATCTTCTGGATTAAAGATATTTCAGGGAGTATATTATCTTCTATCTGTTTTTTTAAACCGTCTAGTCTGCTTTCAAATATTGTTGAAGTTTTTTCAACCTG
>JAHQXC010000030.1 GCA_029856525.1 Candidatus Odinarchaeia archaeon | reverse complement strand
TATTCTAATCAGTTATCGCGCTAGAACAAATGCGCGCACTATTTAAATGGTTGCGGTTAAAATTATAGGTAAGTGGTTGAATTGCCGGATGATAAAATTCGTTTAACTCAGCTTGAGTTCGAATTACTAAGATTATTAAAGGAGCGTGGCGGGGGATGTGAGTTAAGAATTATAGCTGGAGAGCTTAAGAAAAGCTATGTTGAGATTCTTCGAGTAGCGCAAGAATTAGCTGGTAAAGGATTCCTAGAAATTGAATCATCTACACAAAAAATTATAAGGCTGCTACCAGCAGGGTTGAAGGCGGCTGATGAAGGGTTACCTGAGAGGATCGCAGTTGAAAAAATACATAGTCTAGGCGGCTCAGCGGACTTAACGAGTTTACAGAATTTGCTTTCAGTTAACCAAGACGACCTTAAAATTATATTAGGATGGCTCCGCGCTAAAAACTGGGTTAAAGTCGTTAAGAAAAATAGTAGTTTAATATTATATGTTGAGAGAATTCCTGAGAAGAGCGCTGATGAAGTGCTTTTAAAATATATAAGAGAGAGAGGGGAGGTATCATACGAGCAGTTAAACAGTGAGTTTAGAAAAGCATTAGAAGAGTTAAAGCGGAGAAGAGAATTTGTTGAAATCACGCCTGTAACCTACAGGTATCTGAAAATAACAAAGTTAGGCGCGGAAACCTTACTTAAAGAAGTTGAAATTAAACGTGAAGTAACCCAGCTAACACCTGAACTTATTAAATCAGGAGGTTGGAGGCAGGTAACATTTAAAAAATTTGATTTAGAATCTCCTGTCAGCAAAGTTTACCCTGGTAAACTTCATCCGATCACGCTTCTTATAGATGAAATAAGAGAGATATTTCTAGAATTCGGTTTCGAGGAGATAGAGAGCCCCCTAGTAGAGAACACGTTCTGGAATTTCGATGTCTTATTTGTTCCTCAAGACCATCCTGCGAGGGATGCTTGGGATACATTTTATCTTAAGAAACCTGGTAGAGGTGTTCTTAAAGATGATGAAATCGTCGCTAAGGTTAAAGCGGTTCATGAAAACGGTTGGGTAACAGGCTCTAAAGGCTGGGGTTATACTTGGAATCAAAGCGAAGCTGAGAAGCTTATTCTTAGAACACATACAACAGCAGCCACTATCAGATACGCGGCTAAGCATCCTGAGCCTCCTAGAAAAGTATTTTGCATAGACCGGGTTTATAGGAATGAGAGAACAGACTACCGGCATCTTGCAGAATTTATGCAAATCGAGGGGATAATCATCGATGAAAATGCATCTTTAAGAGAACTATTCGGGTTTTTACAAGAATTTTACAAGCGGCTGGGTTTTAATAAAATCAGATTTAGACCAGGCTACTTCCCTTTCACAGAACCGAGTATAGAAGTAGACTTATACTCGGATAAATTGAATCAGTGGATAGAGATGGTTGGAGCCGGGGTCTTCAGACCGGAGGTAACCGCTCCACTAGGGGTTAAAACACCTGTTCTAGCATGGGGGATGGGGTTCGAGCGCTTAGCTATGCTGAGATTAGAGCTCACTGATGTTCGAGTATTATATCGGAATGATATAAACTGGTTAAGAAGCATGCCGAGTATTATAAAGAAGGAGATTTAAAATGCCCTCGATAGACTTGGAAATCGAAGAGTTAAACCGTTTAATAGGATTAAATCTTTCAATAGATGATTTGAAAAAAAATTTAAGTCAAATAGCTATCTCAGTGGAGAGCGTGGAAAACGGTGTTATAAAAGCAGAGTATAATCCGAATAGACCGGATTACTGTACAATTGAGGGAGTTGTAAGACAGCTTAAAGGTAGACTAGGGTTAGAGAAAGGGCTACCTGAGTTTAAAATAGAGAAAGGGTCGGTGACGTTAACTGTCGATAAAAGTGTGTCTGAGATAAGGCCTCTCATAGTCTGTGGAATAGCTAGAAATGTAGTTTTAGATTACAAGAAAATCCAGAGATTGATGAAAATCCAAGAAGACCTGCATAGATTAGTTGGAAGAGACCGTTTTAAAGCAGCTATTGGGGTACACGACTTAGATAAGGTCACACCTCCATTCAAATATTTAGGTGTTAGACCGGAAGATGTGAAATTCATACCGTTAGGTGAGCGTGTTGAAATGAATCTTAAAGAAATACTTGAAAAACATCCTAAAGGAGTAGAATACGCTCACCTAGTCAATAAATATGACAGATATCCTTTAATAATAGACAGAGAGGGAAAAGTTTTATCATTTCCACCTATCATAAACGGTGTGTTAACCCAGGTAACAGAGGAGACTGAAAACATATTTCTAGATATAACAGGTTACAGTATGTCGAATATTTTAATGGCGCTTAACATTCTAAGCACCGCTCTTTATGATTCGGGTGCGAGATTGGAGACTGTTAACGTTAAATATCCGGATAAAACATTGACTACACCCACACTTGAACCTGAAATCATGACGCTTAACAAGAGGGAGGCTGTTAGAATACTCGGTTTAAATCTCTCAGATAAAGAAATAGTGGAGTGTTTCAGCAGGGTTAGATTTAAAGCTGAAAAAGTATCTGAAAGCGAGGAAAAATTCAAAATATACATTCCCCCATATAGATTCGACATTCTTCATGAAATAGATTTAGTGGAAGAGTTAGCTGTAGGATACGGATACGATGAAATTAAACCACTGTACAGGCACGCGCCTACAACAGGATCCTACTCTAGTAAAAATAAGCTTATAACCCAATTAAAGAGAATACTGGTAGGATTACAATTATTAGAGGTTGTAACCTCCTCTCTTACAAATGAAGAAGACCACTTTAGGAAAATGCTCTTAGAAGAGGAGCATGTTCAATTATTAAACCCTGTGAGCAGCGAATACACGATTTTTAGAATAAATATTCTACCGAGTTTACTAAAAGTGTTCAGTATAAACAGACATGCACAGCTACCTCAGCGAATATTCGAGATAGGGGATGTACTTAAAATAGACGAGTCTAACCTGGAAACCAAGACTAGAAGAGAGGTAAACGTTGCTTTTGCAGTAATGGACGACTCAGCGAACTACACGCTGATAAAAGAGTTAACAGAAGCATTCATAAGAGAATTAGGCTTAAGAAATATCGTTTACAATTATTTTAAAAAACCATTTATACTAGAAGGGAGAGGGGCTGCATTAACGTGTAATAGTGTGGAAATAGGATGGATTGGAGAAATACACCCTCAGGTTTTAAATAATTTTGAAATAGAATACCCTGTATGCGCAGCTGAATTCGCTTTAACAAGTTTAGAAGCGGCTCTTAAACCGGATTCAAGCAAACTGCAACAGGATACCAATGCCTAAAAGATGAAACATAATTTTTTTATTTAAAAAAAGTTAAACTAGATTTAGCGATGATAGACTAGCCTTTCTTCGAGGGCTGGCGGAGGTAAATATGAAGCCTAGAGCAAGAGAAAGGCAACACTGGAGCTGAGGGTTGAGTAAACGCAATGATAGGCCCTTAGCCGATTAAGGTGGTTCACCTAGTAGATGAGGCGGGGTTAACCCAGATGCGGTACATCAACCCAACGCGTCAGTGAAACCCCGGCATAGAGAACTTAGCTGAGGGGGGCGCAAAACCCCGTCTATGATGCTAAGCGTTAATGGCGGGGGACATGACGCGCCCATTCAACTTCTATACTTGTTCAATAGATTTCAGAGAGCTGGAGCTCAGAGTCTATGACCCGGATTTTCAATATTTTAAAAGAGAGGTTAGCAGAGCGGATCCCCCGTGATATTATTAATCTACTGCCTAGAGGCTACCAGAAGATAGGGGATATCATGATAATAACGCTTAAATCTGAACTCAACCAGTACCGTGAAATTATAGCTGAAGAGCTTATCAAGCTGATACCTCACACTAGAATGGTGTTGCTTAAAAAAGGCGGCATCACCGGTGATTTTAGAAAACCTAATTTAGAGATTATAAAAGGCGAGGGGGGTACTGAAACAGTTCACTTTGAAAACAACTGCATATTTAAACTAGATGTAATGAATATAATGTTCTCTAAAGGAAACATAACGGAGCGGCGTAGAATAGCAGAATTTGTAAAAGAGGGGGAGATTGTCGTAGACATGTTTGCCGGAATAGGATATTTTTCAATAAATATAGCTGTTCACGCTAAGCCTAAAAAAATAATAGCGATTGAACTTAACCCTGTAGCCTACCGGTATCTCCTAGAAAATATAAGACTTAATAAAGTAGAGCATGTAATAGAACCGGTGCATGGAGATGCCGGCGTGGTTTGCAATCAGTTAAACTGCAAGGCTGATAGAGTGATAATGGGGCTTCTGCCTACGCCTAAAAATTACGTGAAATCAGCTCTAAAAATTTTGCGAAGACCGGGCGTAGTACATTACGAAGGGTTATGTGACTATAGAAACCAATGTGAAAGCCTTTTAAAAGAGTTTCTAATCGCCGCCGATCTACCAGAAACAGATGTGAAATTACTCGGGTGTAAGAGAATTAAATCATTCGCTCCGCGTAAAGAGCATGTAAGATTAGACATCCAGGTAGATTAAAATGTTCAATTTAACACAGTATCCGCATTTTAAATCAGACGGTGAAGGCTGCCTTCTAATTGAAAACATCTGTTTTAAAGATATTGTAGAAGAGTTTGGAACACCCGTCTATGTTTATTCTACTAAGCGAATAAAAGAGAATTGTATAACACTTCGAAGAATATTTGAAGGATATTTTAAAAACAGGATTTTTTATTCTTATAAAGCGAATCCGAATTCTAAGATATGCAGTATAATACATGAAAATGGAATTGGAGCTGAAGTTAGCTCAGACACTGAACTAGAGATAGCTTTGAATAACGTTAACCCGGATATGATTATTTTTAACGGTCCTCATAAACCTTTACATGCGATTAGAAAAGCTGTTGAGTATGGTGTGAATCTGATAAACGCGGATAGTTTAGAAGAACTTAAAACCATTAATAGCGTCGCTAGAGAGCTGCGGGTTATACAAAAAGTCGGTTTAACATTAAATCCCGGTTCACATTCTAAAATAGGAGTTTTTTTAGATGAAGCAGAAACCGCTATACTTGAAGAATATGTTAAAAAATTAAATTATATTAGACTTTCAGCGCTTCACCGCCATTTAAGAACACAGGATTTTAATTTAAACCATTATACGGAAACACTTACACATATGAGTGCGCTTTCAAATCTGATAAGAGATAAAACCGGCTGTGAAATAAGTGTTTTCGATCTAGGCGGCGGATTACCTGAAGCAGCTATTATAGGTAAAAAAATAAATGAGATAGGGAGTAGGATAAAAGAGAAACTGGAAAATTTATCATTAAACTGTGAGATTTACTTTGAGCCTGGGCGTTTCATAATCGGTGACGCTGCTATTCTATTAACTAAAGTGTTAAATATTAAAAGAATAGGTGGCAGAAACTGGATAATAGTAGATGCCGGTTCGAATATAATATCGCCTTTAAGCAGAGCCCACCATAGGTTTATAGTAGCTAACAGACTGTTAGATCACTACTCTAAGGAGTACTCGATAGGCGGGCCTCTACCAGCCTCATTCGACGTTTTAAATCGAAGCTACTGTCTACCTGAACGAATATCTATCGGGGACTATATCGGTATAATTAACACGGGAGCGTATTGTAACACTTTTTCACTGCGCTTCGAAACCGGTGAGCCTGTGAGTGTTTTAATCGATAACGGAGAGGTTACTAGGATTTAGCGCTCACAGCTTTTACACGCTCCAAGTACTCCGGATGCTTGTCAAAATACTCTCTGCAGGGTTTAAGCATATCGCTAAGATATTTAGCGGTAGCCTTCTTAAGATCTAGAGGGTGAAGACGCCCCTCCGCGTATAGTTTCTCTAATTCACCGTAGTCGCAGACCTCTATATCACCACCGAATTTCGAAGGCCTCTCTATTAGAAATCTCATTCTTTGACCCCTAAATATTATATTTTTAGCTATATCTAAAACAGGGTTTAACTCCACTTCTCTTTCAGGACAGTACGCGCCCAATAATTTACTCAGTATAATTTCCGGCGGATCGTGAACGTAGATACAAGTTTCAGGATGGCTTTTACTCATCTTAGACGCTATTTGAAGATTCAGCCTCTCTTCTTCATCAAATCCACCCATCTTTGTAGGACCCTTTAAACCCATTAACATATGATGGTGAACACATACAGGTTTACGCCAGCCGAGTCTTTCAGCGATCTCGCGCGCTAGCATATTAGCCTTCCTTTGATCTATCCCAAGCTGGCAAATGTCAACGTCTAATTGAAAAATATCCGAGACCTGCATCGCAGGGTAAAGGAATTGAGCGGAAGACTGTAGTTCACCTTCAGTTCGACCCATTATCGTTAACGCTCTAGTCATTCTTTTAAGAGTGGTATGCTTCATCACTAAAACCACTTTCCTCCAATACTCTCGGTCTTTAACCAGATCGCTAGCCCACACAACCTCTACTTTCGAGGTGTCAACTCCAAGCGACTCCCAGACTTTAATAATATAATGACCAACATCCTGAATTAAATTTAAATCACCGCCCATCTTCTCATTTATCCAAGCATGCCAGTCGGCGATTAAAAGTTTAAATTTCACACCAGCCTCTAATAAGTCAGCTATCTTTAAAGCTCTCATTAACCCTGAGGCGATGTGAGCTAAACCTGAAGGCTCAAAACCGTCGTAAGCAACAGGCGTTCTCTTCTCCTCTAAAAGAGCTGTTAACTCATCCATTGTGATTACTTCTTCAACTGGGGGACGAGTTATCAATTCTATTTTATCTTTAACATTCATAGAGCACACCATCTCAGCTTTAAAAAATGTGAATAAAATCAAATATAAAACTATTTTATTGATTTTTAAATACTAGAATTTCAATAATTCTATTAAGGTAACCGCTGAACTAGGAATTTGAAATGAACATAGATTTAAAAAAACTCCAAGCCCTTTTAGAAGAATTAGATAGCAGCTCTAACACTATACCGATAATAGTTGAAGGTAGAAAAGATGCTGAAAGCCTTAGAAGAGTCGGGGTCACAGGGCTCATTCATAGCATAAACGGTAGAAGTATAAGTGAATTAGTAGAGGAGCTTAAAATATACAGAGAAGTAATAATTTTAACTGATTATGATAGTGAAGGATCTAAAATAAAAAATAAGCTGGTGAAAGATTTCCAAACCGTTGGTGTTAAAGTTAATTTACGGTATTATAAGCTGCTTAAAAGTGTTTTAAAAGGTTTTATCATTCAGATAGAAGGGCTATCAAAATTTTTGAGGAGTAAAGGATATTATGATAGAATAGAGTGAACTACCCCTCCTCATCGAATGGGGTTTCCTGCTTCAATGACGGAGCTTGCTGGTGTTTCGACCGGTAGAAGCTCTATCTCAGCAGGCGTCTCAGGGTGTCCCAGCCCCGCATCTTTATCCTTTTGAATTGGAAACTATAAATACTTTTCAGCTTTCACAGGGGACTTCCCCGCCGATAAAGTTAAAAGGTTATAGTATTAAAAAGATTAGCTTTTTATTCTAAAAAAGAATTGTTTTATGTGAGATAATCCCGCTTAAAGAGATTATCAGCTTAATCTATAATCAACTAATTCACCTATAATTAACTCAATCACGGGAGGATGATCATCATTGTCATTAAATGATAAAGAAGAATTTAACACTATAAAATATATTATAAAAGTCAGGTTTGAAGTTGACGGTGTTGTTGAAAAACCGGATGTTATAGGGGCTGTTTTCGGTCAAACAGAGGGATTGCTAGGAGATGAACTAGATCTCAGAGAGCTGCAGAAAACAGGGCGAATAGGAAGAATAGGCGTCACATTAGAATTGAAAAACGGGAAAGCAACAGGCGAGATCACTGTCCCGTCGAGCTTAGACAGAGCTGAAACAGCTATACTAGCCGCAGCGCTCGAAACCATAGATCGAGTGGGACCGTGCACTGCGAGAATGACGTTAGAGAAAATCGAAGATGTTAGAAGTGCTAAAAGAGAGAAAATACTGGATAGAGCCGCTGATATTCTAAAAAAATGGACTGAGACAGTGGCCCCGGAGACCGCGGATATAACAGACGCTGTGATGCGCGCTATTAAAACAGAGTCTATAACTAAGTATGGACCGGAGGAGCTGCCGGCTGGTCCAGGATTAGAAGAGTCTGATTCAATAATAATAGTAGAGGGAAGAGCGGATGTTATAAATCTGTTGAAACACGGATTCAGGAACACTGTCGCCGTGGAAGGTACAAATATACCTAAGTCTATAATAGATCTCTGCAATCAGAAAGTGGTGACGGTTTTCACAGACGGAGATAGAGGCGGAGAGCTTATTCTAAAAGAGCTTCTTCAAGTAGCAGATATAGATTACGTGGCTAGAGCCCCTCCTGGGAAGGAAGTGGAGGAGCTTACGAGAAAAGAAATAGTGAAGTGTCTTAGAAACAAGGTGCCTGTAGAACAGATTTTAAGCCAATATAAACCAGTCTACAAAGAGTATAAGCCTCAATCTGAACCGGTAGAAGAGAAGGGTAAAGAGATGAATGTGAGCAGACATGCATATCCTCATAGAGCTGTGAAGAGAGGCAGACGGGTTAAACCCTCTATCAGCTTACCTGACGCTGTCGTTGATAAAATCTCCACGCTGCCTGAAACATCTCAGGCTTTAATTCTAAACGAGGGGGGTGAAGAAATCGCTCGGCTGCCTGTCTCAGAGTTAGCTGATAAACTTGAAAGCATAGAGGGGGCTAATACAGTCGCCTTCGACGGAGTTATAACCCAGAGAATTGTCGACTTAGCCTCACAGAAAAAAATAAGATATATTATAGGTGCTAGAATCGGGAAAATACAGAAGAAACCTATGGAAACGGAATTAATAACGTTCAGTGACATCCAGAAAAACAATTAATTTCCCGCTCGCTGTAAAATATTTATACTCTTATATTAAACACTCATCTTGGATGTGGTTACATGCCTGCTAGTATAATAACCGGTGTTAAAGCTACTAGAATGGAGCTTCTCGCACTTAAAAAGAAGAAGCAGCTAGCCCAGAAAGGATACGAATTGTTAAAAGAGAAGCGGGATGCGTTAATCATGGAGTTTTTCAGGCTGATAGAAGATGTTAAAGATCTTAGAGATAAACTTCAAGAAGATTTAGCCCAGGCTTTTCTAAATTTAAAGTATGCTAAGATGATCGACGGTCCGCTTAAATTATACAGTTTAGCAGCCTCTATAAAACCAACGTTAAACTTAGAGGTGGAAACCCATAATGTGATGGGTGTTAAAATGCCTAAACTAAATATTATAAGCAGAGAGGAGGATACAGCTCAACATAGTTTAATAGGATTCTCATCTAAAACAGATGACGCTAAAAGGTATTTTACAAAAGCCTTGGATACTATTATTAAACTAGCTGAGATAGAGGGTAGTGTTAAAAGGTTAGCTGAAGAAATAGAGAAGTCTAAGAGAAGAGTTAACGCGCTTAAATTTATTGTAATCCCGAGGATAGAGGCGACTATAAATTATATTGAACTTCACCTTGAAGAAGCTGAGAGAGAGGATTTCACTAGACTTAAATTTATTAAAAGGAAACTTAGTGAAAGATAGCTACCTGTTTTTTAAATTTATTATAGCTTGAGCTATGTTTCCGCCTGCTAACCTGAGCGCTTCCTCAGCCTCCTCTTCACTAGCTCCAGTCTGAGAGCAGACTAGTTTAACATCCTCTACCGGTATTTCTAAATTCGCTGAGGTTTCATCGGCGACTTGGCGCGATGCAGTTACATTCAAACCTCTTTCACTAACCACACCGGTAACTTGAAAACTCTCCTGACCGGCGCCTGTTATCCGTGTAACCTGCGGATTCGAGATGATCAACTCTCTCTCAGAACATTTTATAATAACTTCAATGGCGTCCGGTATTTCTTCAACGTTTATCCCCATTTTCTTCATCGCTTTTTTCATCAACTTAGGATTCAACTTTCTCCTCATCATTTAAACTATCAACCCCCTTTCGCACGTCAACAGCAACCCCGTATTTGAAAAACTTCATTTCATCACCGTTAAGACGGGCGCGTCCTATTGCTAAAAGCTCATCTTCATCATTAACTACTAATACTTCATCTAAAGGTCTAATCTCTCTATCACAAGACTTAACATGTTTAGCGTAAACATTTCTACCCTCTCGTATAAATGACTCAACAGCTGACTCTACTATAACTCTACTTGAAGGTTTAGGAATAATCTTTAAAAATCGCTCAGCCCCTTTCAGCGATAGAATAAGATGACCGTCTGTAGGTTTCAGAGTGGCGATTAAAACTTTATCCGAATAGATGTAACGGATTCTACCCGTCCGCCCTGATCTGCGCACAGATAAAGGGATATTAAAATATTCTTCACCCTTATTAGTTCTATACTGATAGTTGAACAGTAAGATAAGCCGTTTAACATCGTATAAGTTTACGCTACCAGTATTCATCGAAGACAACTCTGAAAGTTAACCGTAAAGTTGGTGGTGAAACCTCTCGCTCTTCTCCTTCCCCATTATTTTATCCACAGCGTTCAGGAAATCCTCCATTGTAACTTTATCCCTCAACTCTCTTATAGCGAACATACCGGCTTCAGTGCATATCGCTTTAATATCCGCCCCTGTCGCTCCGTCCGTCTTTTTCACTAATTCAGCGAAGGAGATCGATTCATCTAAATTCATACGCCTAGTGTGAATTCGGAAAATATCCGCTCTAGCCTCTTCATCAGGAAGCGGGAATTCTATCATCCGGTCGAATCTACCCGGTCTGAGTAAAGCTGGATCTAATATATCAGGACGGTTGGTGGCGGCTATAATCCGCACGTCTCCTCTAGCATCGAAGCCGTCTAATTCGCTTAAAAGCTGCATAAGTGTTCGTTGAACCTCTCTATCCCCGCTTGTAGCTAAATCCATTCGCTTACTGCCCACAGCGTCTATTTCATCTATGAATACGATGCTAGGCGCTTTCTCCCTAGCCATATTAAAAATGTCTCTTACAAGCCTAGCCCCCTCTCCTATAAACTTTTGTACAAGCTCGGAGCTGATAACGCGGATAAACGTGGTTTTAGTTTCATGAGCGACTGCTCGGGCAACCATTGTTTTACCTGTTCCAGGAGGACCATATAGGAGGACGCCTTTAGGAGGATCTATACCCACTTTTTTAAACAGTTCAGGTTTCAACAAGGGGAGTTCAACTGTTTCCCTGATCTCTCTTATCTGCTCTTTTAAACCTCCTATATCATCATAAGTTACCTGTGGTGCTTCTTCAACCTCCATAGCTCTAACGAACGGGTCTCGAGTAGGCGGTAGTACTTCTACTAACGAGAAGGTTCTCTGATTTAAAGCTACGCGAGCCCCTGGAACTATTTTAGACGAACCTAAACCGCTGAACGCCTGAACTACGAAGTGAGGCCCTGTACTGCTTTTAACAATAACCCTACCATCCTCTAAAACATCCACTACAGTCGCAGCTATAAGAGGCGTCTGCCTCATTCTCTCTAACTCGGTTCTTATAGCGTGCACTTCGCGTTCAAGCCTGATTCTTTCAGCGTCGATCAGCTGTTTCTCAGTTTCCAGCGCCCGTATCTTACGCTCTAAATGCTTAGTATATGTTACTAGATAAGAGTCTTCTTCAACTTCTTTTTTAGCACCTGATGTTTCAGTCAAATGAATATACCTCCAAAGAGAGGGTAAATCTATAAAAGAATTTAATCAAACCTAATTAAAAATTTATCATTAACATTTTTATGCCAATTATATTTAAAAACTGACTTTATATTTTAAATACATCGCTTTCATGCATATTCTAATGTGAACTCCACTTAATAATTTTTTATAAAAGGTTAACCTTTATTATTCACGGATTTAACAGAGTTTAGAGGGGATTTATATTGCAATGTGAGATATGCGGGAAAAACACGTCTAAAACATTTTACATATCTTTAGACGGGGCGGTTTTATCAGTCTGCGAGGATTGCTCGAAATACGGGACCATAGTTGAAGAGAGCAAGCTACTTGAAGTTAAAACTAAAAGAAGAGCGGAATCTGCTAAAAATATTGTGAAAGCTAAACTAGATACTACAGCGGAGAGAATCTTTGAGCTTAAACCCGATTATTTTAAAATTATAAAGAATGAAAGAGAGAGGAGGAAGCTTACCCAGGATGAGCTAGCTAAACTTATCAAAGAGAAGCCTTCGGTTATAAGCAAAATAGAGACGGGGAGACTTGAACCTGATGAAAATCTAATTCGAAAATTAGAGAAATTCTTTAATATAAGATTAATTGAGTCAACGGAGTTGTCGGCTTCTAAACCATCTTCTACAAGCGGAGAGTTAACATTAGGTGACGTGGTAAATCTTAAGAAAAAGAAGATATGAAATACAACCATAACTGAACAAGATTAGTTTTCAGAACTGTGTGAGGCTGGTAAGTTTACAGCCTCTAAACTCCATATTATATCGGCTTGCCGCCGGTATAGTTAACCTTCCCGCTTATTAGTTAACAGGACAAGTATACTGGAGAAACTGTTTTAGACTATTCAGCTCACTAGAAACGTTTCAAAACTTTTTTACCTCTCTCCTGAGGTTCAACTACTAGTCGAGCGTTTGGGAAGGATATTTCAAGTTCTCTACCCTCATAGTATTCGTGTAAGAATATAGATAACGCGGCTACTTCGCTGTGAGGCTGAGAGCCCACGCTTATATTATAATCTGATAAAGTATATACTTCTCTTGGAACCTTCGCGCCTCCGACGATTAACAAGATATCTTTAAAAGATTTTAATTCGCGTATTTTAGCTTTAACAGGGAGACCGTACATTGTTAAATGAACTATTTTAAACCCTTTACTCTTAAATTCATTTATCGTTTTAACGTGGCTCTCACTATACTCGACTTTAAAGCTTCCCCCCCATCTTCTAACAGTCTCCGCCAGCGATTCTATAATATTGTTATCTCTATCTCCGGTGAATACCCCGAAGTCTGCGCCAAATGCTCTTGCTGTTAAAAATACGTGAGTGGTGATTCTCTTATCTCTTTCAACCCTGTGACCTAGCCTTAAAACACCGATCATACGGATGCCCTTCAAAACATAATATTTAAACTTTATAAAAAGAATATTTATAAATAAAGAGTTCGTTTATTTTATTTCTCTTTAACATTATAGATGATTGATATGAATTCGGAGTTAAAAAATAAACCGTTTAATAGTATAATAGGGGATTTAGACACTGAAATCGATATGAATGTTGTAAGCTTGTTAAAAGATGATGAAGAGGTTACAGACGAGTATATTTCTCAAAAAACTGGTTTAAAACTTAATTTAGTTAGAAAAATCCTCTACAAGCTTTACGATAATCATATAGCTTCTTATCGCCGGGAACGGGATAAAAACACCGGTTGGTATATTTACTATTGGCGTTTAAACCCCAAAAAAATATATGATGTAGTCAATCGGAGAAAGATAACTGTTTTGAAAGTTCTCGAAGACCGTTTAAAATATGAGAGAGAGCATCAATTTTATCAATGCGAGAAAGATGAGAACGTTAGGTTAACTTTCGAGGAGGCTATGGAAGCTATGTTTAAATGTCCGAATTGCGGCGGCCAGCTTTTATATAAAGATAACTCTAAGCTTATAAACGTGTTAATCGCTAAAATAGAAGAGTTGAAGAAGAGCCTCCAGTCCTCTTGAAGGTTTTAGTAAGCTCAGCCTCTATTGCTTTAACCCTTTGATAAGCTTCTTTAATAAGCGGTGTTTCACCGTATTTAGAGAACCATACTTGGAATCTTTCATCAACTGAAACACGTTTAGTCTCTAAAGTGATTTTATCAGCGTAGCAGCAAATTTTTTCTTCGATAGTCTTAGGAGTGTAATCCGCTGGAGGTAAACCGAGTATAACTGCCTCCTGTTCAGTTAAACCGCCTAGAATATGTGTTTCAGCAATTCTTTTAAGCTCTACAGGCCAGCCTTTACTTAATATTATTTGACCCCCTATAAAACCATGAGTTAGGTCGTTCACCTTACTCCGTCCTATATCATGGAGAAGAGCCCCGGCTTCAACTAGACTAAGATTCACAGGTGCAAGCGAGGTTTCAATTAATCCAGCGATTTCTAAAGCCGCGTTACACACAGCTTCACTATGTTTTATAATATTTTTTTCAAGCTTCAATTCTCTGAAAAATTGATATATTTCTTTTTTAGCTGGAAGAGAGATATTAATACACCTCTCATCAACCGATTTTAAATAACGGTAAAGATCGATTCGGCTTACCACCTTCTTCTATAACTGTCTGCTGAATGGCAGCATCCACCATTGCAACTGTTGGAAAAACATAGCTGCATCTTTCTATCGGACCGTAAAGTATGAAATCAGCTCCGAAACATGCAGCTGTGGCAGCTGCACCGGCAACGCAGGAATTCTTATATTCTATGCCGAATTTAGTTGCCAGCCCTCTCCAAGTTGCAACCGCGTTCTCTGTACCCCCTCCTACAGGGAGCCCTAAGTCTTCTTTAATCTTAGCCATGGCTTTACAAGCCATTCCTAGACTTGGAATATCTAGAATATATGTGTCGATTAAAGGTTTAGTGATAAAATTTGAAGTTAACTCTAATAATTTTTTAATATTTTCAATTCTTTTAGTTGAAGTGAACGCGTCGTCACTGTAAGCTAAAAGTAAAGCCGAAGTAATATAGTTTTCTTTAAGCAGGTTAAACTCTTCTACAGGTGTTTTTAAATTAAGAGAGTTATAAACGATTTTATCCTGTAAACCGGTTTCAGCTACATAT
>JAHQXC010000029.1 GCA_029856525.1 Candidatus Odinarchaeia archaeon | reverse complement strand
CAGGAAACCCCATCCGATAAGGAGGGGTAGTTCACTCTCAATAATCGGGGTGTTAATTTGTCGGGTGATGAAACAACTATTAAAGCTGTTCAAAGACTTAAAAATAAATTAACTAAAGAAAACCTCTGGTTATATATTCTCAGACTTTTAGAGGAGAAACCGAGATACGGTTATGAAATTCGAGAGGAGATTAAGAAGAAATTTAATTTCTCCCCAGCTATGGTGTCAGGGTATGTTATCCTCTACAAGTTGAAGAGAGATAATCTTGTAGAAGAGCGTGTGGAGAAAGACCACTTAAACCGCGCTGATAGAAAATACTATTATATAACAGAGAAAGGCTTAACTGCTTTAAAAGAAGCTAAGTTATTTTTAGAGGACCTTATGCGGAAAGTATTCGATTTAAACTGAAATACTGGAGGTGGGTGAATGACACATTATAATCTTTGCATAATAGGAGGAGGACCAGCCGGTATGACTGCTGCAATCTACGCTGGGAGAAGCGGGCTTTCAACAATCATAATAGAGGCGATGGCTTTAGGGGGAGCTATGGCTACCGCTCCTGTAATAGAGAATTACCCTGGCTGGGAGAGTATAACCGGTCTTGAACTGGCTCAAATAATGAAGAAACAGGTTGTTAAATCAGGTGTTGAAGTCCGTGAAATGGAGAAAGTTGTTGAAGTTAATCTTCAAGATAAAGTTAAAACTGTTAAAACAGATTTAGATGAGTATACCTGTGATAGTGTGATTATCGCTACAGGCGGTGAGAGAAAAAGATTGGGGGCTAAAGGAGAAGCAGAATTTTACGGTAAAGGTGTTTCTTACTGCGCTGTATGTGACGGAGCCTTATACAAGGATAAAAACGTGATAGTGGTGGGTGGAGGTAACTCAGCGGTATCCGCCGCCTTATATTTGAAGAATATTGCGCGTAGCGTTACACTTATTCATCGAAGAGACGATCTTAGATGCGAGTCTATTCTTAAAAACAGACTTTTAGATTGCGGTGTTAAAATAGTTTGGAATAGTATTGTCCGCGAGGTTAAAGGGGATAAAACTTTGAAAACAGTAGTTGTCGAAAACACGGTGAATCATACTTTAACAGAGCTACCAGCAGACGGATTATTCATAGAGATCGGTATAGTTCCTAATAGCTCTCTGTTCTCATGTGCAGGTGTGAACGTTGATGAAGCAGGCTATATTATAGTTGATAAAGATATGAAGACTAATATTCCAGGAGTTTTCGCAGCCGGAGATGTTACAGGAGGAGTAGAACAGATTTCAGTGGCTGTTGGAAAGGGGACGGTAGCATATAACTCCGCTTACGAGTATATTAGAAGCCTATCTGATAAATGCAAGCTTTAAAAAACGTTATTTAAATTTTAAAGGTGTTAATTTGAACGTGGAGAAATCTTATAAGTCTCTAACTGTTGCGAGAGACGTTGCGAAAACACTTTTAGATAGAAGTCTAAGCAGTGATACAGCTCTGATAACATATGATAATAGCATAGTATATGAGTCTGAGAGTATTCAAGTAACTTGTAGTCAAATAATCTCTTATATCGCAGCGGCGGAGGCGGTTAAAGGCCGGAAAACCCTGGTATTTTTAAATTTAAGCAGCGGGGGCGGAGTACTCTGGGAGTTGCTAAATCATCTTAAAAAAATATTCACAGAAGAACGCGTAGACTACTCTATTATCTTCTTCGGTGAAATCTCCGGGAGCTTGGTTGAAAACCAGGGTTACAAAAATATCAAAATAGATTTAGACTGGCTTAGCTTAAACCCGGGTTATTTAACTGGGATTATCAGCGAGATATCTGTTAAAAAAACAGATTTTGATTTAAAAAAATTATGTTATAATAAGAGTTTAGCTTGTTTAGATGAGTTAAGCAATATTCTAGTGAAAAATCTAAGCCCACCTTCATTTATAGAGGATTTAGCTTTAAAAATTGAGAAAGAGAAACCGCATGTGAAAGCTGACGAGGCTACAGGTATAGCTGCAGGAGTAGGAAGTTTTATAATCTCTAGCAGCCCTACTCTACTGCTTTTAAAAGGATTAAAGTATATCAGCGGTTTATATAGTTTATTCAAGCAGAGGCATGATGAGCGTACTAGGAAATTCTTAGATGAATGGGCTAAAGAAGTAGCTGAAGGGTATTCTACTAGTAAACTGGTCAACTTTTTTGAAGCAGGGGCCTCTCAATATCTTAAAACTCTTCTCCAAGAGAAAACCATTATAATATTAGTGAATTCAACAGTTAACACAATATATGATTTATTCTATCCGGTGCTACTCTATAATATAATAGATGTGATTGAATCTAATAAAATTACATTAGACTATATGTTTTTCGACAACATATCTTATTTTGCTAAAACAGATTTCTTCATAAAATTCTTTCAAGAGAAGCTTATCCGTGAAGATAAAAAATTTATTTTAACAGTCAGCTTATCTACTAAGAATCCTGTTAACGCTAAGAATATGCAGCTTATACTGAAATATTTTTCTACACGAAGCAGCGTGTACTTCGATCTCTCCTCTGATTTCCTCCCTATTTTAATAGCCGATCATCCGTTAAGTGAAATGGCTCAAATACTTCAAAGCTTCGCTGACATGAAAAAACTGAGAGATGAGCAGATTTTAACCGCAATCTATTTTAATAATAGTTTAACCCCAAGCTGGGAGATTATAAAAATCCCGTTGAAATTAACTCACAGATTCAAATTATTAATGAAGAGATAACCTGTAAAATATATTCTAGGAGCGCGTGCTCTCCTCTAAGTCTCTTATCATCTCACCGTATTTTCGATCGAATTCATCTAATTTATCCTCTAAAATAAGTTGTAGCATATCGTCTAGTAGAGTCATCCCCTTCTCGTCTGGTTGAATTATATTCTCAAACTCCTTGTTTCTCACATCCACGTTTTCAAGAACCTTTCTAATATCCTCATAGACTTTAAACAGCGGTTTTATACGCTGCTGTAAAAGATCGCTCTCCCGTTTAAAAGAGTTGAGGAATCGTTCAAGCTCAGGCATTATGAAAATTCTAAGCCTCTCTTTCAACTCCTTCACACTCTCAGAGTCAGTTATAGTAGTGTTAACATGCCAGAGAAGAGAGCGCGCAGCGGTTAAAAGTAGAAGTTTTTCAGTGAATAATTTTTTAAACTGTATCATAAGCTCATCTATTTTCTTCTGAACGTTATCTATGTCTCTGATTTTATCTTTCAAATCTCTTCCTGAAAGCAGATCCGGATATTTATCGAAGACAACTCTTCTAACCGCGTTTAGAAACTGGTTGAATACTCTAAGCGCTTCTTTATAAGCGTTTAAATCCTCTTCAACAGGCATAGATCAGCTTCCTTAACAGTTTAGTTGAATATTTATGTTAACCCAGTGACCGTGATATATTAGTTTAAACTTTTCTAATAGATTAAATATTTTAATATAAAAATACGTTTCCGCTTTTGATAAATCTTCCTATATTCCACGTTTATATGCATATAGCGATGTATTCGCGTATAAGGCGTCTCGAATTTAAAACTTGAGAATAACGGAAAAAGTTTTAGTGTTAAAAACGGGATCTTATAGAGTTCAACCGGTGAAGTTTGAAAAAACGTATTTAGATAAAGATTTTTCATATGCAGCCCAGTTCACACTCCCAGCTTCGAATACTCTTCCAGTATCACGGTTAACTATGCGTATTTTAGCCGGTGAGAAAAGATCAGGATTAATCTTATAAAAGTCATAGCCAGCCTCCTCTAGTATTTCTATAAAAGGCTTACCATATACTCGTGAACTGGATGAAACTGTTTTTTCAACTATGCCCTCAATAAATTTATCCCCCACCCCTCCAACTATAAGGCGGACTTCTCCCATAAATATAATCGCATCGTTGGTAATCCCCATAGCAATCCGATCTGAATCAGCGACCGGTGGAATAGGGCATACCCCCTCCCCTTCTATGATTTTACTCAAGGGGAAGTCTAAGCGTAGTAATCTATGCAGGGCGGTTTCTAAAACCCTAGAGGCTATCTGAACTGAGCCAACTAAACTGGCAGTTCTAGCTACTATAATATACAAGTTTTTTTCATCAACTCTACAAGCATCTCTTATATATTCTACTACATTAGGCGGTGGAAGTTTACCGGTTTCTAGGAAAATCACCGCTTTATCATAGTTATCCTCGTAATCGATTATATTATAAAGATCTTTTTCAACCATGCTGAGCGCTCTCGCAGGACCTGAAGCTAACGCATAGAAATCATTCAATTTTATTCTCCACCCAGCGTACTGTGACCCTAGACATGCTAAAACCGGATTCCTACTCGACACCTTTACGAAGAGCTGTTTTTCGAATAAATTATTATTGAACGCTTCGATTTCAGCTAACCCGCCCATACATATTTTGCTGACCAGTAACCCTGCTTTCAAGGAGCCTTTACTTTTAACCCCACAGTCGATTACCGTTGAACCGGCTATATCCAGAATACTTACATTTAAGCTTTCCCTCTCTAATAGTACTCTCTCCACAAGCTCAACAGCTCTCCTATTAATGCTATCCAAGAAACCACCATCCTTTAAAAAACACAAAAGTTTTTATAAAAAGTGTTTAGATTATTTTTATATCAATCAATATTATAATATAATCTTTCACCGAGGAGTTTTATATGGATTATTTTATAGGTGAAGCTCTGCTTGGAACAGACGCTGAAGTAGCTCACATAGATCTTCTTGTAGGGGATAAAAACGGTCCTGTGGGTGTTGCATTCGCGAACGGTTTAACTCAGCTCTCTCAAGGCCATACTCCATTATTAGCAGTTATAAGGCCGAATCTCCCTCCGAAGCCTATGACTTTAATCGTACCTAAAGTAACTGTTCAAAACTTAGAGCAGGCGAATAAGATTTTCGGTCCAGCTCAAGCCGCTGTAGCTAAAGCAGTCGCTGACGCTGTTGAAGAAGGGCTTATCCCTCAAGATAAATTAGAAGAATGGGTTATAATCGCATCTGTTTTCATACACCCGGAGGCTAAGGATGATCGTAAAATCTATCATTTCAATTATAGTGCTACTAAACTCGCTTTGAAACGAGCTTTATCCAGGTATCCGCCTCTTGAAAAAATATTATTCGATAAAGATAGAGCGAGGCATCCGATAATGGGATTTAATGTTCCTAGACTATGGCGTCCACCATACCTTCAAATCGCTTTAGATATTCCCTCCATAGAAGCCTGTAAAAATCTTATTAAAACCATTCCTAAAAGCGATCGTATAATATTAGAAGCCGGCACACCGCTAATTAAACGCTACGGTGTCGATGTTATCCGCGAGCTTAGAGAGGTTGCTAAAGATGTTTTTATAATAGCAGATTTAAAGACTTTAGATGTAGGTAACGTTGAAGTCGATATGGCTTTCGAAGCAACAGCTGACGCTGTAGTGGCTTCAGGTTTAGCTTCAAACGAAACCCTGGATAAATTCATATACGAGGCTCAGAGAATGGGCATATACGCTTTCATCGATATGATGAATGTAGCTGACCCTCTTGAAAGAGTTAAACAATTAAAGGAGAAACCTGACGTTATAATATTGCATAGAAGCGTGGATGCTGAGCAATACGGTAAAGCTCCTCCTAAATGGGAGGCTTTGAAACCTATAAGAGAATATTATCAAGCTAAAAAACAGAAGATACTTATCGCTGTAGCTGGTGGAATTCAGCCTTCAACAGCTTTAGAAGCTTTACAAACCGAAGCTGATATTCTTATAGTCGGCCGTTACATCACTCAAGCTAAAGACCCGGAGAGAGCGGTCAGAGAATTCATACACATCTTCGAACAGAAGGAATTATGGTCGGACGTCGATTTATTCAGGTCACATGTAGAGTGAACTCATCCTTTCAAATTCATTTTCTCTTGAACTTATATAATACTCTGGCAGCTTAATCTTTCAACACGCCTCTTATATTCGACAAATAATAATTGAATTAATAAATATCAATATACTAATATTATCTATAAAAAACGGTGGCTTATTGATGAAAACTGTTATTCTAGCAGCGGGTAAAGGTGAACGTCTTCAACCGTTAACATCTACAAGACCTAAACCAATGCTCTACGTCGGTAATAAACCTTTACTTCAACTTGTAATCGAGAATCTACGAGACTGCGGTTTAAAAGATATCATAATAGTGGTCTCATATAAAAACGAGTATATAATGAATTATTTTGAGAACGGTTACGACTTCGGGGTTAACATTAAATATGTTTTTCAGAAAGAGGATTCAGGCCGCTCTGAAGATGCGATACTAGCCGCTGAACCATTATTAAAAGATGAAAAAGAGTTTTTAATATCACACGCCGACTTCCTTGTCGACAAAGAAATGATTCACAGAACTATAAATAATTATAAGAGGCTTAAACCAGAAGGAGTTATCTCTGTCACACTTGTGAAGGAGCCTCATCTTTACGGTGTAGTCTCATTAGATGAAGAAGCCCGCATAAAACGGATAATAGAGAAACCTGAACGCGGTAAAGAGCCTAGCAGCTACGCGGTCTCAGGGATCTATATTTTTAAGAACAGTATTCTACAAGGTTTAGCTGAAAACCATTCTTTAGATGTCACCATACAGAAGCTTATAAACAGTAAAAGACATGTTTACGCTTCTGTATGGGAGAGAGAATGGGTTAAGGTTAGATATCCATGGGATCTTCTGAAAGCTAACGAATTATATTTAAAACAACTGCTCGCAGGTAAAGGCTCATATATATCTGAAAAAGCATGTATCTCAAATAATTGTACTATTATTCACCCCGTCTGGATAGAGGAGGGTGTGACTGTTAAACCAGGCGCTGTTATAACAGGTCCTGTTTTAATTGATAAAAACAGTTTTATAGGCACTAACTCGCTTATCCGACCTTACTCCACTATCGGTAAAAACGTCACGATAGGATTCGGAGTCGAAGTTAAAAACAGTATTATCTATGATAAAACTCAGATAGGCCGTCTCTCATTTATAGGGGATAGTATCGTCGGTGAAAGCGTTGAAATCGGCGCTGGAACTCAAACAGTAAACATTTCTTTTGACAAAACTCCTATAAAATTTAGTGTACAAGATGAAACCGTAGAGGTGCCTCTTCAAAAATTCGGGACTGTTATAGGAGACCACGCGATTATAGGAACAAATGTGTCTATTCTCCCAGGTAGGCGGATAGGCTGCTATTCGATAACCCACCCGGGGGTTATTCTTTACCAGAATGTGCCTGATAGATCCGTAGTGAAAGTGACTCAGAGCCTTCAAATCACAGAGCGCGCTGATAAACTATAACATCTTACATAAATAAAGGAATAAATACTTTTATTAGTATAATTAAAGAATTATATTAATTAATTTTTAGTATAAATTATTAAGGCGGTAGTGTAATGGTAAATATCTCTGAATCTAAGGCTAAAGAACTTTTATGCGGCTCTTATAGATGCCCTGTGAACGGTTGGCTGAGAGTTCATCTCCACGGTGAACCGTACCAAATAGGGTTCCAACACGGTTACTTGCTTGCAAACGAGATAAAACACGCTTTAACAGTTTTAGGAAGATTCTTCGAAGTCGAGTATAAGATTCCCTGGCCTAATTTCAGGAGAATAGCGGCAGAACTATATTTGCCGAAAATACCTGAAGAACAGCTTCAAGAAATGAATGGTATAGTGGACGGCGCTATCTATGCTGGTGTAAAAAACATAGATGTTATAGATATCATCGCGATTAACGGCTACGGGGATACTTTAACATATTATGCTTGGAAGCAATACGAGGCTAGTAATTCTTCTAATATTCCCACACCGGGACACTGCAGCGCTTTTATCGCTACAGGTGACGCTACCGATAACGGTGAGATTGTTTTAGCTCATAACATGTGGTGGAATTATATCCTCGGCGGGCTTTTCAATATTATGATGACTATTAACCCTGTGAAAGGATATAAAATGTTTATTGAAACAGGTCCAGGTTCAATAGGAGGTAACACTATAGACTGGGATATGAACAGTGCTGGTTTAATGGTTTCAGAGACCACTATTACAGGCGCAGTCACATTTAACCCGAAGGGTACACCATATTTTGTAAGAGGTCGGAAAGCAATACAATACGCCGACTCACTTGATAAATGGCTTGAAATCATGTTAACAGATAATAACGGCGGTTTCGCATGCGACTGGCTTGTAGGAGATATTAAAACAGGAGAGATACTCTGGCTTGAGTTAGCTACTAAGCATTACGCTTTAAAGCGAACTAAAAACGGGGTCTTCATAGGATCTAATCTAGCCCTTGACCCTGCTGTGAGAGAGGAGACAATCGTAGACTATAATAATCAGACTAGATCACACATCGCCCGTTACTGTCGCCTCGAGCCTCTAATTCAATCCAATTACGGCAGACTTAACATCGAACTCGGTAAAATCATATTAGCCGATCACTTCGACGTATCTTTAAATAAAGAAGCTCCTTCAAGTAACACTATATGCGGTCACATTGAAGTTGACCCGCGTGGATGGCCTGAATGGGGAGCTGGGCCATACTATCCTTTCGGTACAACAGACGGTAAAGTCGTTAACTCCACGCTTATAGCTAAAGGCCAGCAGTGGGCTCACTGGGGGAAACCATGCGGGGCATCTTTCATAGCAAAGGAATATTTCACACAGCACACCGAGTACGCTTGGCAGCAAGAGTATATGAAGGATATAATCGCCTACCCATGGACGCTTCTATCCGCGGATCCATCTTGGGACAGTTTAAGTAAACAGTGATTTATAACTTATAGAATGAACCGACTGTTAGACTGCGGGGAAACCGGATACTTCGAAAACACTTCACAATAGCGCGTATACTATCAAACTTTAAATGTAATATTAAAAGTATTCTCAGAATGAGAAATTAAATACTATAACGGCTTAAATCCAGTTAAAATAACTTATAGACAGGTATACTTTACGAGTTAAGTGAATGCAAACTTATAAACCTTTTATCTTAATAAAAGGACCTACTCTTACGCATATTGGTTTTATCTCTATTAGCTTAAATTAGCTCTAATATAGTCTACTCAAAAATATTATAAGATAGGAGAATCATCTAATCTTCTCAGCTCACATCTCCTTTATATTGAAAGGAGCGTAAGCTGCTGAAAGTTAAACTAGCCGTTGAGGTTGTGTTTAAAAATAATTTAAGCGCTGGGAGATCTTAGGCTTCCAGTTGCATAATTTGGGAAGCACACCGGTTAGAAAGAATTAAAAATAAAAGTTTCCTATAATTTTTAGGTGGTTTCTTTGAAGAAAAACGATAAATTGATAGTCGCTGATGAAGGAGAAGTTTTAGATGTTGAAATCGAAGAGGATCTTTTAGCTGCTAACAGGAGTTTAGCTGAATCTAATCGTAAACTTCTTAGGCAACACGGGGTTAAGTCAATTGACATTCGAGGTTCTGTTGGAGCAGGTAAAACTCTTCTTATAGAGCGGCTTGTAGAAAAACTCAAAGATAAGTATAATATAACTGTTATCGCAGGGGATGTAACCACAACTATCGACGCGGATAGGATTCAAAGGTATGGTGTTAACACTATTCAAGTTAACACCGGGAAGGAATGTCATTTGGATGCGATGCTTATTAAACGAGCTCTGAGAAAAATAGACTTGGCTAAAACAAACCTGTTGATTATTGAAAACGTAGGTAACCTGATATGCCCAGCTGATTTCCCTCTAGGCGCTGAATTAAACGTTACCGTTATAAGCGTCACCGAAGGGGATAGCATGGTTTTAAAACATCCGATGATATTTAAAGACGCTCATGTAATAGTTATTAATAAAATCGATCTCGCGCAGATCATGGGTGTGAACGTTGAAAAATTAATCCGCGATGCTGAAAGCGTTAACTCGAAGGCTAAGATAATTTTAACAAGCGCGAAGACGGGTGAAGGATTAAACGAGTTTATAACAGCTTTAGGCCTCTAGTTAACGCTACCCAAATTTTTAATACGTTTACAAATATTGCAAACAGTTTGCTCAACGGATTTCTCAGAGATCCTGTCAGCGCAATCCGGTGTGCATAACTCTTTTAAGCACTCTTTAATGATTTTTTGAACTCTCTCAGGGATTTTTTCAATCCTTCCCCCTCTTTTCAAACTCGTATACTGGCTTACCGCCGCTTGGGTTATCCCTAGTTTCTCCGCCGCTTGAACCTGCGTGAGCTTCAAATTATTTATTAAGAATTTAGCTATCTCTGATCTAACTATTGGATAAAGATATTTTACAGCGAACTCGCACGGTGCACTCATATTATAACACCGCTATAATTAAATAATTTAACATTATATAAAGCTATTAGCTATTCAATGTTTAAATTTTTCCAGCGAATCCTCTAATTTACCTTCATCGAAGAGATCCTCTTCAATATGATGGTTGAAAATTGGCGATCCTATAATTAGAGTGGTGTAGAATATGATATACCTTGTAAGATACGCTGAAATCGGTGTCAAATCAGATAAATCTAGAGCATTCTTTGAAAAACTGCTCGTCAAAAACATTAAGCGTGTTTTAAAAGACTCTAATATAAGAGTATACAGGGAGAGAGGCCGCATATACGTGGAAACCGATAGTAAAGAAGCGGAAACCGCGTTAAGCCGAGTATTCGGTGTAGCCTCTTTTTCACCCGTGAAAATAACACTATCACATAGAGATCAGCTAGTTGACGAGATAGTTAACTACGCTGCTAGAATCCTATCAGACGCGGATACGTTTGCTGTAAGATGCAGGCGAACCGGGTTACATGATTACACTAGTAGAGAGATTGAAAGAGAAGCTGGTAGTAGAATACTAGATTACTTTGGTAATAAATTAAAAGTGGATTTAGAGAACCCTGATAAAACTATCTTTGTTGAAGTTAGAGAGAGCCAAGCGTTTATCTACGATCAGGTTATCCCCGGTCCAGGCGGTCTGCCTGTTGGAACTCAAAGCCGGTTTATCTCTCTTATCTCCGGGGGTATAGACTCCCCGGTTGCAGCCTATCTTGTGATGAAAAGAGGCGGCTTACCTGTAATACTATACTTTGATAACACCCCTTATGCTTCTGATAATATGATTGAAAACATTATTAAAATAAGAGATAAGCTTGAAGAATACTCCTCTTATAGGAGGATCCCTGTTTACACAGTCCCTTACAGTCGACTGCTCGAATATATCACGAAAAATATACCGGGGAGCAAATATATTTGCCTTCTTTGCAAGCGTTGCATGTTGAGAATAGCTGAACAGCTAGCTTTAAAATTGAAAGCTGATGCGATAGTTACAGGTGAATCCATAGGCCAGAAAGCGAGTCAAACCATGAGAAATATGCGAGTGATCTCAAACGCTGTTAAAACAATACCTGTTATAAGACCTTTAGCAGTCTTCGATAAACTTGAAATCGAACAGCTTGCTAAAAAAATAGGGTCATTCAATATATCACTTGAAAGTAAAGCATGCTGTGTTTTCACACCTAAACATCCTTCGATTAAAGCTGATCTTGAAATAATCGAGAGAGTTGAAAACTCTTTAAATCTTTCAGAAACATTAAGCGAAGTCTTCAACAGTATTAAAAGAGTAAACAGTTAATCTAGCTGAGACTTTATAAGCTGAATTATTTTCAATATCTTCAAAATATTTTAACATTTATTGAAGGGTGGATGGGTTGAAGTTAAAGTGGAATGGGAGATATTTTTCAGTAATATCCCCGTTAGAGTGGTGTCATCTCATTGAACCGAAGCCCGCGGAGGATCAAATACAGCCTAACGGCGTGGATCTTAGAATTAATAAAGTATATGAGCTGGTTGATTTAACAAACGGTAAACTATTTTTCAGCAAGAATAATAGAAAAGGCTGTGAGCTTAAAGAGTATCAGCCTATATACGACGAGGAGCTTAAAGGTTTATTCTGGCAGTTGAAAGCTAACTCTACTTACATCATAGAATACATGGAGAAGGTTAAAATCCCATTGGATGCGATGGGGTTATTCTTTCAGAGAAGTACTCTCTGGCGGTTGTATGGAGCTGTTATAACTACGTCTGTATGGGATAGCGGGTATGAAGGCTACGGTAAAGGTTTACTGAAAACCACGATGCCATTCAGCTTAGAACAGGGCACTCCTATAGGTCAACTAGTCTTATTTAAAGCTAAAGCATCTAAACGATATAAGGGAGCATACCATCTTGAAGGAGTTAAAAAATAACTCCATATTTTATAAAATTTATTATAGAATTAAAAAATTATTTGCGTAATAGTTAAATTTTTGAGTCTAACCGTATTATAAGATATTTGAGAGAAAATGGGAGTTTTAGACTTCACCATCCTAGAGACAGCTATTTTTATAGCAGTGCTAACACCTTACATGTATATAGCAGCTAGAACTGTTGAATTCAACCGAAGAAAACCTACATTCGTATGGACTAGAAGTGAAACACTCGCTGTTCTAGTAAGATACTTATTCTTCTCCTCTCTTCTATCATTTCTCTCGTATAGTTTAATAATGATCTCAGTGGCTTTAGTGGATGCGCTTCTCCCTGTAAATCCGGCCGCCTATATTCCTTTAACAATACCGGTTCTATCCATTCTACTACTCTTCTTCACAGGTATAATCTACGCCGCCTACAAGTTAAAGCATATATATGAGATGATAGATGAACAGGTCTACGATTTCACTCCTTGGTGGGTTATCCATAAGCGGTCGGCTGGAATACTGTCACCGCTTCTCTATCTAAGTACACCAGAATACCGGAGGTGGCTTGCAGCTCAGCTTACACCTAGAAAAAAGAGGAAAATACTTTCAAGCCTTGAATTAGATTTACCTAAGTCTAAAGAGCAGCTTGTAGGAAGAGAGAAAGAATTCCGCTTCATAATGAGTAGCATATTATACCATGTGTTAAGAGATCCTCAATTCAGAAGAATATTTAAAGGAGACCCGCCTCCGAAATTCTTTCTCATAAAAGGCATGACCGGTACAGGTAAAACACTGCTAGCTGAAGTCTGTATGCGTGAAGCTGTTATAGAAGGGTTGAAAGCAGGGGTTAATGTTCAAGTAAGAGGGGTTAAAAGCTCAGATGTCTTCAACCCTTACTACGGTGAATCGGCTAGAAACCTAAATCAAATATTTAAGTCAGCTGTAAACGTTCCCTCAGTACTATTCTTCGACGAATTTGACAGCTTCGCTAAACATGTTAGCCGGCATGACACGCAGATGGCGCAAATAGAAGATTTACGTGTTCAAAGCACATTCATAGAAGGCTTAAAAAAAGTCTTAGACACAGAGGCTCGAGTTGTAGTTATCGCCGCGACAAACTCCTTTGAGTCTGTTAGAGAAGATATCCGGAGGAGAGCTTACTTCGTCGACTTAGATCAGAATATTACACGTGAAATGCTTGAAGCTGTTTTACACGCTGAGCTTGTGAAAAACGGCTGGGATTATCTAGATGAAAAACAGATAATGGATACCCTGGAAAAGGCTGTCAGCGTATACCGGCAGACTCAGCTAACCCCATTCGACATTATCGACGCTGTTCAAAAAGTTCGAAACATGAAAGTTGAGCCGCTTAGAGAGAAACTTTTCACATCTTATCCGAAATCTATGAAGCCTTTAACATATGAGGTAACCTTAGAGGATTTTAAACTCGCAGCTCGTGGTTTAAGAGGATACCTGGAGAAAGAGAAGAGCACTGAGGTTTTAAGCTCCGTTCTTAAAATAAAACCCACAGTCACCTATGAGGATGTAGGCGGTTTAATCGGTATTAAAGAGCGTATATTTAAGAGTATATCTTTAAGCCTCCACCCTGAGATCGGCACAAAACTAGGCTGGGTTCCGCCTAAAGGATTCATATTATGGGGGGAGCCTGGATGCGGTAAAACCCATATCTCTAAAGCTATAGCGAAAGAGAACAGTGCAACATTCTTCTACGCTCCAGCCGCTCAACTATTAATAAACGCTAAATGGGTTGGTGAACCGGAAAAAAACGTTAGAGACCTCTTCGACTATGCTAGAAAAGAATCCCCGAGCATCATATTCTTCGACGAATTCGATATAATAGCTGGTAGAAGGAAAGGAGACCCTGTAGGAGATAAAATAACCGCTCAAATATTAACTGAACTAGACGGTCTTCAACCATTAGAGAATGTGATAGTAATAGCCGCTACTAATAAACTTGAAGCGATAGATGAAGCTGTTTTAAACCGTTTCGAACCGAATATTATTGAAATACCTCTTCCTAGAAACGACGAAGAGCGTATAAGCATAATTAGAATACACTTAAATAATTACCTCCAGCATTTAGATGAAGAGGTTACAGTGGAGTCTGTTTTAAAAATCTTCAAAAGACATAGAATAGTCTCCCCGAGAGTTATGGGCGAGGTTATAAAAGAGGCTAACCGTTTAAGATCACAGGAAATATTCGCCGCCTGGGAGGTAACCAACAAGGTTCCTGGAACATATTACTCCCCTGAAATATTCGAAGAAGACTTGAAACGTTTGAAAAAGGTTATCGAAATAATTCGTGAGAAAACAGGGAATAATTTAAGGATCGAAGATATCACACCGGATAATTATAAAGTAAGATTATTCCACTTCGAACAGGCTGCAAACATATTAGAGCAAGAGGTTGACGCTGAAATCGTAGACGCTCAGGAAAGCGTTATACCATGTGAACCCCAGCAGGGTGTAGCCTACGGGCTTGGAACAGATATAACTGGTAGAAAAGGAGTTATCCTAATAGTTGAATGCAATATTCATCGCAGCGGAAGCGGCAGGCTCAACGTTACAGGAGCCGCTAAAACAGTTCTCGTAACACCGCAGAC
>JAHQXC010000087.1 GCA_029856525.1 Candidatus Odinarchaeia archaeon | reverse complement strand
GGAGCGCGGTTAAAGGTTTAACGTGTACTCTGCTTTCAGCTTTAGCTTGGGGTAGCTCTTTCCCGGTGATTAAATGGGGTTTAGGCTTCTTAAACCCTCTGGTATTTTTATTTCTCCGTTTTCTAACAGCTAGCCTGATTTTAATACCGTTTAGTTTAAGGGAGAGAGCGCTTGATTTTAGGAGGCTGCTAGGAAACCGTTACGTGGTTTTAATAAGTGTTTTAAACGCTGCAGGATATTTTTTAGAGTTTACAGGTTTATCTTATACGACGGCTTCGAAAGCATCTCTTTTAGTGAATTTAAACGTTGTGTTAGTCGCCTTGTTCGCTGCCCCTATACTAGGGGAGTGTTTAACTAAGCGTAGGATTCTAGCTTTAACTATCGGTTTAACAGGGGCTTTAACCGTGATCTTGAACGGTGATCTCTCGATAATGTTTTCAGGCTCTCTTATAGGGGATTTAATGGTTTTAGCCGCCGGCGTAGTCTGGGCTCTATATATTGTTTACTCTAAGAGAGTTGTCGACTTGAATAACTCGGAGAGTTCAGTTAACCTGTTTGATTTAACACTGGTTACTGTGGCTTTCACCGCTTTTTTATTCACGCCGGCTGCTTTAGGCTTTATGATCTCGGATTCATCTTATCTTATAGGCTTGTTAAGAGGTGAAAGTGTTTTCGGAATACTATATTTAAGCTTGGTTTGCACGATTCTAGCCTTCATATTATATTTTAAAGGATTACAGTATATTCCGGCTACGAGTGTCGCGGTGGTTTTGCTATCAGAGATTTTATTCGCGGTTTTAATCTCGTATATTTTTCTATCTGAGCCTGTTACTTTATGGCTTCTTATAGGAGGTTTTTTAATCGGAGTGGCGGTGCTACTTGTGTGAGCCACCTCTCTATCAGATGGATTTCCGCTTTAATGATGAAGCTTACCGGTATTTTCGACCGGTGGAGGCTCAGTTTCAGCCCCGTATCTTTTTTTTGAGGATTGGAACCTATAAATATTTTTAAGCTTTCGCAGGGGTTTTCCGCCGATAAAGTTAAAGTAATATTATCTAATTTTAAAATACGAATAAAATAATACTTTCAGAAATATTTATATTACTCTAATATATGTTTTAAAACGGTGATCCTATGCATATACCGGATGGCTTCCTAGACGCGGCTTTAAGCATCTCCATGTTTATTCTAGCCGCTTTAGCTTGGGCTCCCTCCTTTTATAAAGCGAATAAAAATATTAGCGAGAAAAATATTCCTTTAATGGCGGTTTTAACAGCCGGCGTATTCGCCGCTCAAATGCTTAACTTCCCTATCATCGGCGGAACAAGCGGTCATCTCATAGGAGCTACTTTAATCGCAGTCTTCCTGGGGCCGTTCCCAGCTGTCGTAAGCTTGACGATAATACTTTTAATTCAAGGATTAGTCTTCGGAGACGGTGGTTTAACAGCTCTCGGAGCTAACAGCTTTAACATGGCTGTTATCGCTGTATTCTCAGGTTTCCTCGTCTACGCGCTGATTAGAAAACTTATCCCCGGTGATAAAGGGGTTATAACAGGTGTCTTCATAGGATCCTGGATTTCAGTTATCCTAGCGGCTTTAGCATGCGGTTTAGAGATAGGATTATCCAGTATATTCCCATACGGGGTTGAAGTAACTGTTCCAGCTATGCTCTTCTGGCATGTTATCATAGCGTTCGGTGAAGCCTTGATATCTTCAGCTATAGTCGCAGTGGTTCTTAAAACGAATTCGAGTCTAATCCCACCGGTTAAAGGCTTCAATATCGTCGTCGAATATTCTAGTTTAAAATAAGAGTAGGAGGAGTTTGAGAATGGTGTTGAAAGTCAGCTTCCCGCGTTGGGCTAAAATAAGCTTAGCTGTGATAATACTGCTTTTAGCGGTTTTCATTCCTTTAGCATCCGCTTTCCCCGACGGGCTTGAACGTGTAGCTGAAACACTAGGAGTAGTTGAAAGTGAACCTGTCTGGCATGCCCCTATCCCAGATTACTTCATTAACATAGGCGGTGACTGGCTTGGCACTTTTACAGCCGGTTTAATCGGTGTAGCTTTAACAGCAGCGGTTATAATAGGTGTGTCAATATTATACTTGAAGTTTAAAAAACACTCTTAAGAGGCGTGAACAGTGCTCTTCTCTAAGCTATACGAATTCTTCACAGATGTCTTCGTCTTAGAGGAGAGCGCTCGTAAAAATTTTTTTATTCAACGACTAGACCCGCGTGTGAAGATTATCGCAGCCTTCACAGGGATAATATGTGTCTCTCTAATTCGAAATCTTCTAATATTCATGGTTATCCTCTCGGCGGCTTTGCTTTCAGCGGCTGCTTCTAGAATCAGCTTGAAAGATTTCATTTTTAGAAGCCTCGGCTTCACAGTTTTATTTACAACGGTTATCTCTATACCTTTACTTTTCACCACTCCAGGTAGAGTTTTAGCTGAGACAAGTATCATAGGGTTAACTGTTAAAGTTACATGGGATGGTGTTTACAATGCGGCGGCGCTGGTTTTAAGGGTTTGGACGGCTTTAACCTTGTTAAACCTGCTCGTCATGTCCACTTCTTTCGATAAGATTACAGCCGCTCTCTCAGCTCTCCGCGCTCCACGCTTATTCACGGTTATATTCGATTTAACTTTAAAGTATATTTTCATAATGGTTCAGGAGGCTATGCGGGTTAGTAGAGCTCAAGAGGCTAGAAGACTCTGGAAGCCAGGGTTCATTGAACGCGTTAAATCAGTTATCCCGGTGGCGTCTAATATTCTTCTTAGAAGTCATGTGAAAGCTAATAATATTTATAATGCGATGCTGGCTAGAGGCTTCAACGGAGGCTACCGGTCTCTTCAATCTCTTAAAATTAGAGGAGGCGACTTACTATATCTTCTATTTTCAATAGGATTATTCTCCTTTCTCGTTTTACTCGATAAAAGTTTAACGTTCACGGTAATTTTTTAATATGTTTTTAAACAGTTTCTTGAAAGGTGAATTTATGGAACCGATACTAGAGGTTAAAAATCTATTCTTCAAGTATCCTAAAACAGATAAAGGCTTATTCAACGTGAACATGACTGTTTATAGAGGTGAATGCGTTGGGATTATAGGCCCCAACGGCGCCGGGAAGTCTACGCTTCTACTTCATTTTAACGGTTTACTGAAGCCTCAAAGCGGTTTTGTTCTCGTAAAAGGTTTGAACACGTTAAACGAGAAGAATATTTCTAGGATTCGACGGGAGGTCGGCTTAGTATTCCAGGATCCTAACGATCAAATCTTGAAGAATATAGTGGAGGAGGAGGTCGCCTACGGTTTACTGAACTCGGGTTTAAGCTTAGACGAGATCTCGGTGAAAGTGAACGATGCGCTTAAAACAGTTGGTTTAAAAGATTATAATAAACGTGTTACATTTCACTTAAGCTACGGTGAGAAGAAGAAGCTTTCCATAGCTTCTATTCTAGTGATGAACCCTGATATACTTGTCTTAGATGAGCCGACTTCTAACCTAGACCCTGGAGGGGTTGAAGACTTAACTAATATTATAAGAGATCTTAACAGGAACGGTAAAACTATTATTATAGCTACACATGACATGGATTTCGCTGCTGAGCTTTTCAACCGGTGTTATATTATCGATGAAGGTAGAATAATATGTGAGGGTGGTGTTGAAACAGTTTTAACGAATATTTCTCTGCTGAGAGAGCATCGGTTGAAGCCTCCTACAGTTACACAGGTTTTCACCGGTCTTCCAGGATTCGGTAAACTGCCTGTTAGAGTTGGAGAAGCGGTTGAGCTTCTTAAGAGGAGACTTGAGTGAATTATTTCTCAGCTTTTAAAAGCTTCTCACGGTTTCGACAGTCTTACACTCTTATTATCGTATTGAGGCTTTCAACTGTTTAAGTTAAATTTTTCTGGATTGAGTAAACTTTATATTCAGATTTATATAACACTGTTATAGGTGATCCTTTGACAAATAACACCATCTGCATAAGCTGCGGTAGAAATCTTCCGGCAAAATATGATACAAGCCTATGCGAGAGATGCCTGTTAGGGTTAAATCTGAGAATAGGAGAGGATAAAGCAGCTCAAGTGTTAGATGAGCTTAACAATATTCTAGCTAACTTCCCCACGGATATAGCTGCAGCTTTCAACAAGGATCCTGCGGCTAGAAGCATAGTCGAAGTTTTAACAGCCCACCCTCGTATACAAGGCAGTATTACTATGGAGTTCACGTGTTAAATAACTTCGAGTATAAGCCTGCTTCTATAAGCGTAAGCCAGCCTATACTAGATTTAAAAAAGGTTTTCGAAGAAGCTATGGATGATGATTTAAACACTCCTATAGCCCTCCGAGTTTTACATAAGCTCGCTAAGCTGGTTAACAGCTGGATAGCTGAACGTGATTTAAAGCTCGCGGAGGCTGGTTTAAAAA
>JAHQXC010000028.1 GCA_029856525.1 Candidatus Odinarchaeia archaeon | reverse complement strand
AACCGTTTTTACTATTTGCTTTTCAGCTGTTTGAATTAGCTGTAAATGTTTAAATAGAATGGTATGGGAATATTTGTTTTGAATATTTCAACTACACTCACCTAACACTCGCGCATATTCCAAAACACTAGAGAAATCATAGAGTAAACAATATCAAAGCCTGTTAAAAAACCGGGGAACACAGCTTTAAAGCGGAGGCGGCAACCTATGTATTATCCCAGAATCTCATTAAATTTGAGAGGTGTCTAAACGAGATGATTGATAAGCCTATAACTATAAAAAGAGTTCACGCCCGGCAAATATTAGATTCTAGAGGTAACCCGACGATTGAAGTCGATGTTGTAACTGATACAGGCGCTTTAGGGAGAGCCGCTGTTCCCGCTGGTGCATCTAAAGGCAAATACGAGGCTGTTGAACTACGAGATGGTGATTTGAGAAATTACCATGGTAAAAGCGTGTTGAAAGCTGTGAGAAACGTTAACGACGTGATTTCAAAAAAACTTTTAGGCTTTAACGTATTAGCTCAGAGTGAAATAGACCGCCTTCTTATAGAATTAGATGGAACCGAGAATAAAAGTAATCTAGGCGCGAACGCTATACTCGGCGTATCTTTAGCTTCAGCTCACGCAGCTGCTAATTCTCTGAATGTTCCATTATTCGAGTATCTGCGCGTAAACTCTGGTAAATATATTCTTCCTGTTCCATTCATGAATATAATAAACGGAGGGGCTCATGCAGGTAATAAATTATCAATTCAAGAGTTTCTTATCGCGCCTACAGGTGCAAAATCCTGCTCTGAAGCTATTCGTATGGGCTCTGAGGTTTATCATACTTTGAAAAATATTCTGGTTAAAAAATACGGTGTTACCGCTAAAAATATAGGAGATGAAGGCGGGTTCGCTCCTTCTATGAAATCCACCTCTGAGGCGCTTGAAGCCATCTCCTCTGCGATAGAGGAGTCAGGTTACAGAGTTGCAAAAGATATCAGTTTAGCGATAGACGCTGCGGCTAGCGTGTTCTATGAAAACGGCTATTATAATATAGATGGTGAGAGATTCACCCCCCTTCAAATGATAGATTACTATAAGCAGCTTTATAAAAAATATAAGGTTATTTCAATAGAGGATCCGTTTGAAGAAAATCAGTTTGAATTATTCAGAGATTTAACACGTGAATTAAATAATAGAGTACAGATTATCGGGGATGATCTTTTCACAACGAATATTAAACGTCTCACTGAAGGGATAAGAGTAGGCGCCGCTAACAGTATACTACTTAAAATAAACCAGATCGGTACTTTAACTGAAGCTTTTAACACTGCTAGAAAAGCTTTTGAAAACAGGTACTCTGTTATGGTCAGTCATCGATCAGGTGAAACCGAGGATACTAGTATAGCGGATATAGCTGTCGCTCTTTCATGCGGTCAAATTAAAAGCGGCGCACCGGCCAGATCCGAGCGGACTGCAAAATATAATCAACTGATAAGAATAGAAGAGCAGCTTGGAGATAACTCGGTTTATCCTACTAATAAAATCGGTTTAATAGAGTGCTGAGACCGTGCCTTTACTAGACCAAGATGAAATAATAAACTTTATATCGGAAAGATTTACTTCGCCTAAAAAAATAGTTGAAATCGGAGTAGGCTTCTATCCTGATATAGCTTTGAAACTGAAAGCACTGTATCCTAAAACAGAAATACTAGTAGTAGATAGATCATTAGAGGTAAGCGAGTTTATCAATGAAAAAACTGATTTAAAAATAATACTCGACGACGTAAGCAACCCTCATCTCGAGAATTACTATGATACTGATTTAATTTACAGTATCAGACCGCCTATAGAAATTATAATGGATCTTCTCACACTCTCGATAAAAGTTAACAGCTCTCTCATTATAAGATGTCTATCAGGCGAGTTCCCCTCAGAGAATATTTTAAAGTTTTTCAAAACCACTAATACTAGTAAAAGCATTCTCCTCTCATATAATCTATGAGCGAACTTTTCTAATCCTCTCATTTTAACTTCATCGGCGGGAAGCCCCTGCTAAAGCTGGAGGCTGAAGCCAGAAGATATTTATAATTCCAAATCTTCAAAAAAGATAAAGATGCGGGGCTGAGACGGAGCCTCTACTGGGCGAAACACACCAGTAAGCTTCATCATTAAAACAGGAAACCCCCTTCCGATAAGGGTAGTTCACTATCTGAATAGTAAAAAATATATATTTGTATAAAAGTATAAAATTGGTATTCTGTTTAAGGTGGTTTAAATGTCTGATAAGTCAAAGAAGCTCATATTATGGTTCGATGAACTCTCAAAATCAGACATACCTTACGTGGGAGGGAAATGCGCTAATTTAGGCGAGCTCACTCGAGCTGGAGCTCCTACACCTAAAGGCTTCGCTGTAACAGCTTACGCGTATAAAAGATTCATCACTGAGTCTGGATTGTTAAATAAAATAAAATCAGCTTTGAAAAACATAGATTTATCTGATCTTAACAAGCTTAATCAAATTTCACGCGAGATAAGAACTTTAATCGAGTCAACTCCAATGTTCCCTGAAATAAAGCAGGCGATACTAGAAGCGTATAATCGGCTGGAAAGTTTAACTCATAAAAACGTCCGCTTATCTATTCGATCAAGCGCTACAGCTGAAGATCTTCCAGGAGCCAGCTTCGCAGGTCAACAAGATACTTTTCTGAATGTTGATAAAGATCATTTAATAGAAGCGGTAATGAAATGCTGGAGTTCACTTTACACACCTAGAGCTATATCCTACCGGCATGAGAAAGGATTCGATCATGAAAAAATACTGATAAGCGTCGCCGTTCAGGAGATGGTTGCCCCGGATCCTGAAGCTCAGGGAGTTATGTTTACTATACATCCCGTTACAGGTGACCCAACTAAAATATTAATAGACGCAAGCTACGGCCTCGGTGAGGCGGTGGTAAGCGGATCTGTAACACCTGACACATTCATCGTAGACAAGAACACTATGAGGATAGTTGAAAAACAGATCGGTAAGAAAGCTACAAAAGATATTATCGATATTAAAACAGGTAAAGTGGTTACAGTCCCTGTTCCTAAAGAGGAGCAGGAGAAATTATGTATCTCAGATGAATATGTTTTAGAATTGGCGCGTATAGCTAAAAAAATAGAAGAACACTACGGTATCCCGATGGATATTGAATGGGCTATAGATAGAGAAACTCATAAAATATATATTCTTCAAGCTAGACCTGAAACAGTTTACGGGGCTCAAGGTGTTAAAAAAACAGAGGCTGTTCAAGCGGTTTCCGAGAGTAAAATTCTAGTTAAAGGTTTGCCTGTAAGCCCTGGTGTTGGCGCAGGTAAGGTTAACATAATTTTAGATTCTAGTGAAATTAATAAAATTCAGAACGGGGATGTATTAGTTACAAAAATGACTACGCCTTCATGGGTTCCAGCTATGAAGAAGGCGAGTGCTATAGTGACCGATGAAGGCGGCTATACATGTCACGCCGCGATCGTCAGTAGAGAACTAGGTGTTCCATGTGTTGTAGGAGCTGGAAATGCGACAACTATTTTAAAAAATACTCAGTTAGTGACGGTTGACGGCAGCAAAGGATTTGTATACGATGGTTTAGTTCAAGGAATAGAAGAGCGGAAAGCATCTGTAACAGGGACAGTTTTCGAGCAGCCTATTACAGCTACAAAAATCTATGTCAATCTATCAATACCTGAAAAAGCCGAGCAAGTAGCGCGTGAAACCTTAGCTGACGGTGTAGGTCTTCTAAGAGCTGAGCATATGATGCTCTCAATAGGGAAGCATCCTAAGCTTCTAATAGAGGAGGGTGGCGCTGAACTAATGATTGATAAATTCGCTGAAAGCATAAGGATGGTAGCTCAAGCTTTCCATCCTAAACCGGTTATATACAGAGCCTTAGATTTTAAACCTGATGAATTTTTAGCTCTAGAAGGCGGTGAAAAATATGAGCGCGAAGCCGGGCATATCGGGCCTAATCCTATGATCGGTTACAGAGGCCAGTTTAGGTACACTAAGGAACCGGAGATATTCAAATTAGAGTTAGCAGCGATTAAAAGAGTGAGAGAAAAATATAATCTAAAAAACGTTCATTTAATGATACCTTTTGTTAGAACTATAGGAGAGTTTAGAAAGGTCAAAGAGATAATTTACAGTGAAGGATTAAACCCGGAGCAGGATCATGACTTCTGGCTTTGGATAATGCTAGAAGTCCCATCAGCTGTTTTCATCATAGATAAATTATGCGCTGAAGGCATTAACGGTATTAGCATAGGCTCTAATGATCTGACTATGTTAATTTTAGGAGTTGACAGAAACGATGCTAGTGTACAAGAGATCTATGATGAACGGGATATAGCTGTGTTAAGAGCTATAAATTATGTTACAAAGGTTTGTAAAAAATACGGTGTAACTGTTTCCATATGCGGTCAAGCTCCCAGCGTTTACCCTGAATATGCTGAATTTCTTGTAAGACTCGGCGTTACAAGTATAAGCGTGAACCCTGACGCTGTTATATCAACTAGGATGCACGTAGCTCAAATTGAAAGGAAACTCGCGTTAGAGAAGGTTACAGGTAAATCTAAGCTTAGAATAAGCGGATTAGATGAGGATGAACTAGACTTCTGGAAAATCCTCTCATAAAAATATTTTTTAAATCAGCTAATCTTTTATAAAAAATAAAAATATAGTGTTAATCGTTACTTGATGTAACTACTATCGAGCATGGGAGAGGGATCTTCGCCGCAGCTCTCTTAAGAGCTAATTTAGCGGTTTCTAGAAGCTGTGGGACAACTCCTATAGTAATAATCTCCTGGTTAGCTCTAACCCTCGCAGCTGTTCCTATAGGTTTACCGAAAGCTCTTCTCATACCGTCTTGAAGTCTATCCGCTCCAGCAAAAGCCATCATTTTATTTTCACGTAAAACATGGTGAGGATAAACTCTAACCTTCAAATGATAGCTCTCTTTGCTTACTGCCTGCTTCTCTAGAAGACGGTTAGCTGAGACACGGGCGGCTTCAAGCGCGAAATGTCTTATCTGTCCAGCTTCTTTAGCTACGAGATGAACATAAACAGGGAATTTTACCCCTTTCGCACCCATCTCGAATACTTGAATCTTACTGTCCGGGACCCCTCTAACTAGCTCTTTCTTCTTACGTGTCTTTTTTTTCACGTATGGTCTAGGCTCTAGCTTGCTATAACAATGTCCAGGTCTTTTAGGCATATTAAATTCACCTGCATTGACTACTAGAGTTTTTTGAAATATAATAGTGATTTAACCGAGCATTCCATTTTTCACTCAAGTTAAGTATTCTTAACGTTATGCATTACTATATTTAACTTTGTCGGAGTTTATTAGTATAATATAGAAGCTTCAGAGTTATTCTATGCGCTTAATCTAATTTTCTTTGAGGCTGCGGCTGCAATATTTAAACTTTATAGGCTAGAATCCCCATCTCAGTCTTGGGGCTGATACTCTTATAAAGACGTGGTTACATTATATTTTGTGAGAGCTCCACTCTCATAGAGGATTATTAGAGCTGTGTTAGCTCTGAGAAGCCGGCGAAGAGTAGCATTCAACTCCCTCCGGGTTGCGCTCGCGGTGAGTCTTCTCTATGAAGCGGAAGCCGTTTATGAGAGCTGGAGTGATTCACTAAGCTACTATAAAATAACTTAAAATTAACGGTGGTTGCTTAAATGATTTCAAAAGAGGAAGTAATAAAAGTTTTAAAAACCTGTTATGATCCCGAAATACCTGTTAATATTGTTGATTTAGGTTTAATATACGATGTTCAGATTAAAGACGGCAAGGATGTTTATGTGAAAATGACTTTAACAGCTCCAGGATGTCCGTTACACTCTTTAATAGCTAACGAGGTTCGTAATAAATTGAGTAATATTAAAGGTATCGGTAAAGTAGAGGTTCAAGTGGTTTGGGATCCCCCATGGTCTCCTGAAATGATGTCCCCTGAAGCTAGAAAAATACTCGGCTTTTAACTTTATCGGCTGGAAGTCACCCTGCGAAAGCTAGGGGTTGAAAGCTGAAAAGTATTTACGGTTTTCAAGTGTAAAAAAGGATAGAGATGCGGGCTGAGACGGGGCCTCTACCGGTCGAAAATACCGGCAGGCTTCATCATTGAAGCAGGAAACCCCATCCGATAAGGAGGGGTAGTTCACTTTTCAGCTACCGCTTCTATTCGTTAAAGTATAGTTTGAAAGCTAAACACCTTTAAATTAGCGCACTGGTCGAGTGGTTTTTCAACATGCTTTAAGAGTATAAGCTGTTACTTCTCTGCTAGAGATTAGCTTATTCCAATCGATATACGGTAGGCTTCTATGTTTCTCTAATTAGCTGAGATTTTCTGAAATCCGTCTCAGGATCCCTATTAGAGTATGCGCCTCACGTCCGCTGATTAAAGCCCGGCTGAATATGTTTCTAACTATTCTACGCGCTATGTGAAATTTAACCCTAGGGTATCCGATTTTACTTAAAATCTCGTTGAAATAATTTAGTATAATTTCCTTCTCGATTTTGCTAGCTAACCTGCTTTTTTGGAAGCCTCTTTCAGCTTTAACTTTACGTAATTCATAAAATATTATTGAAGCAGCGTGAGAAATATTCAACGTTGGATAGCTATGTTCAGCCGGTATTGTAACCGTGAAATCGCATTGATTTAACTCTTCATTCGTTAACCCTCTGCTCTCTCTTCCGAAAACTAGTGCTATAATACTTTTTTCAGCGAAATCCATTTTACATAATTCATATGAGGATAGGCATGTTCTTATAGGATTATAATCCGAGCCGGGTATGGAGGTTGTCCCTATAATCAGATCAGCGTCTTCTAAAGCATCCTCCAAGCTATCTACTATTTTAATATTATTTATAATGTCTACAGCGTGAGCTGAAAAATTAACGCTCTCCTCGTTTACTTTCGCGATAGGATTCACTAGTACTAGGTCTTTTAAACCGAAATTCTTCATTAATCTAGCTATGAAACCTATATTTCCGCTGCTTTCCGGTTCAACAAGTACTACTCTAAAATTCTCTAGCATATCAGTTGATTTCATAACTCTCAACTCTTTAAATATTTAATTGGTTAAGGCGAGAGATATTATGTGAATATTTGTACAACATCTTTATCCGCTAATTCATGGTCTAACCCCACTTTTTCTCCAGGGAACTTAGCTGAAGGCCCGAAAATCTTCGCGTATTTAAATTCTTTTAAGAATTTAACGCTTAATCTTTTAGCCACATCTCTTACTGTAGCTCCTTTTTTTAAAACTAAAGGCTTAGGTGAAACCCCGTTTTCAGCGTCTTTAGTGTAAACTCTTATAATATTTAACATTGTAAAAACCTTGTTTTTTAATAATTCCAGCCCTATATTTTTATTAACTGAGACGGGGATAATCTCAGCTAATCCTCTTAAATGATTTTTTAAAGCTTCATAATTATACGCCGACCCGTCTAAGTCTCCTTTAGTAGCTACTATAATCGCGGGTCTATAAACAATCCGCTCATCTAACACTTCCGCGAAATCTGTTAACGTCACATAGTCATTGAAATGAACAGTTGCATTGTATATACCCGATTCTTTCAACAATTCTATAAGATCTTCTTTGCAGCCTTTAAAATACTGTAAACCTATGAAATTTATACCGCCGCTCCCTGTTTTTTTAATTTTCACTGCAGGCGGTGTTTTATTTATTTTTATACTGTTTTTATCAAGCTCATTGATAATAGTGTTCCATTGTTCATAAGGGTTCTCGGTTAAATCTATTAGTATTAATATGGCATCCGCATTTCTGATTATACTGAATATAGTTGGGCCTATTGTACTATTTGATAATCCGTTGAATATTGCAGGCACCTCTACTAGTTGAATTAGAACACCTTCATAGTTGAGCATCCCCAGCTCAGGTTCTTTAGTTGTAAAAGGATAGTCTGCGATTTTCACATCCACTCCTGTTAAAGCGTGTAGGAGGGAGCTTTTACCAGTGTTTGTTAATCCTATTAACACAACCTGCGCAGCCCCTTCTTTAGGTATATTTGTCTTTCTACCGCTTCCCCTCTTAACTTTTTTAGAGTTTTCTAATTCATTTTTAAGCTTCGCCAGTCTTGTTTTCAAAACGCTTAATAATTTTTCAGTGCCTTTATGTTTAGGGATCTTACTGATAAAGTCTTGGAGTGCTTTAATCTTCTCAGGTAGAGTGGTCGCTTCATTATACTTTTCTTCAGCTACCTGTGCCTCCGGCGGCAGGTTAGTAGGCATTCTCCCCCACCTGTTTTTCAGCTTCTATGACAACTAGTTCTTCGAAAAAATATTTTCTCCGTGCAAGTATTCTAGTTTTAAACCCTTGCCTGTTAAATTTATTCAGAGTTTCTTCTATTCCTGCTAGAGTAGATTGAATTAAATAAACTCTACCAGTATTTGTTAAGAAATTTTTAACTGAATATATGAATTTATCAATGACTTTTCTACCGTTAAAACCCCCATCCCAAGCTGTCTCTAATCGATCGTGTATTTTATCGCATTCGCTTGTAGGCAGATAAGGTGGGTTGAAAATGATTACGGTGAATTTCTCATCTTCCATTATCGGATCGAATAGGTCTCCTAACCTGAAATCTATATGGTGAATATTGTTTAGTTTAGCGTTTTCAATGGCTGTTTTTAACGCTTCAGGTGAAATATCCGTGGCCACGACTTTATTAACCATTTTAGCTAGCTGTATAGCTATGAACCCTGATCCTGCTCCTATTTCTAGTAGGATGTCACCTGGTTTTAAAATAATATTTTCTAATAGCAGGAAGCTGTCCTCTGATGGCGGATAAACGTTTTCAGGAATATTGAAAAGATAACCGTTATATGAGAATTTTATATTAGACCCCTCTCATCTTATTTATAATATAAACTGTTAGATCATCTATCATGTCTATGCTCATATCTTTGACTCTTACATCACTGTAGGGTATATTTAATAAAATTTGTTTCAGAGTCTCCTTATCTATGTTTAACTTGTTCATATAATGTTTTATCGCTGAATAGATTTTTTTATTTTTATAAGAGAAGATTCCGTTAACTATCTTGGTGAACTCCTCTATATCACTTTTTAATTTAATATTTTTAGGTATGATTTTCACTATAGCAGAATCGACTTTCGGTTTAGGGTAGAATGCGGTTCTAGGTACTATGTCGATTATTTCAACATCAGCTTTTAACGCAGCGTTAACGCTTAGTCGACTATAGTTTCCATAACCTGGTTTAGCGATAAGTCTTTTAGCGAATTCAAGCTGGTACATTAGAACCCCTAGTTCAAATTTATATGAGAGTATTTTAAACGTGAGAGGAGAAGCGATATTATAAGGTATGTTCGCTATTATCTTATTAAATTGGGGGAAGTCGCATTTAAGAGCATCACATTCAAAGACTTCAATATTGTTGTAAGCTGTAATCCTCTTTCTTAATATCTCTGCGAGAGTGTGATCTAATTCAATAGCGTAAACTTTCTTAACTAGCGGAGCGAGCTTAACTGTAAGATTACCGATACCTGCGCCTATCTCTAAAACTATGTCATTTTTATTTAGTCTTCCAGCCTGTAACTGCTTCGAAATATACTCCATATTTATAAGAAATGATTGTCCGAGTTTTCTCTTCAACCATACGCCGTTTTCGCGTAGTATCCTTTTAGTTTCATCTAAAATATTGTAATCTTGCATCATGAGAATTTCATGATCTTGTGAATATCTGGTATTTATCTTGTTTTTCAAGCTCGTTAAGTATTCTTTTAACTATCATCTTCTTAGGGTCAGGTATTCTAACCCTTTTCATCAAATCTTCGAAGCTTTCAAAAGGCTTCTTTTTTCTCTCTTCTAATATCTCCCACATAAGTTTTTTCCCTATACCTGGAAGTAATTCAAGCTGGTGCATTCTATTCGTTAGAGGCCTGGCTTCATTAAAGAAGTTTATAAAATCCGCTTCCCTTTTCTCAACTATTTTTTCAACAGCTATAGGTAACTCTATTTTAGCGGTGGTGGTTAACTCCTCGTATTCTATTCTCTTCTTTACATGGTCTATTTTATCCCTATTCCCCACTCCTATAAACACTCTTTCATGGGTGTTAACGGTTACATCTTTCTTCGGTGCAAGTTCTAGTAATGTGAAAAACTCTTCACCCACAGCTTGAATAACAGGTTCATGTGTGTAAACCTGTCTTTTAACATCTAGTTTGCCGTCTCTTAGAAAATCTAACACGTATGCGTATTCCTCGTATTTCTTGGAGCTTTGAAAACTCATTCGAATTCACTTCTTTAACAAAATATTTTATATTTATTGATAGTGAGTACTAATAAAAATAGATTATTGCTTATACTCTTTTATTTTTTTAAGTATCTCCTCTACTTCTTCAGGGGTGAAGGTTTTTTCACCGGTTAAGAAAACACTTAGCTCCTCTTTATACTCGGGGAGAGCGTTAGCTATTTGAATAGCTGTATTCTCGCTAACCCCTAATTTAATAAGTTCTTTAACCAGGTTTCTAGCTTGCTGGACAGTTAAACTAGTCATCTTACTAACATAGTCTAATGTGACTCTTTGCACATAGCTAAGCTCCCCTTCTTTCTCTCTTTTCTGGAGAATATTTTTAACCTCCGCTAACGTGAGCGGTGTCTCTTTGATTTTTTCTTTAACCATTTATAATAGCCTCCGTATCTAAGCGCTTTTAATGTGTTCCGGCCTAGTTATCACTATTTTCTCTTTTCCACCGATGTTGAAAGAGACAAGGTAAGCGCGCCCTCTTCTACCTATAATTGTCCCGGTTCTACCATGGTACCTTCGGTGTGGTTGGCCTTTATGGATAGTAGGGTTTATATATATGCTGACTTTCTCTCCAGGCTCATATTCTTTTAATAAGTAGCTTAAAGGGGGTATACCTTTTTCCCTAGTATTCTTAGAGAATAAGTCTCTAGTTCTATTTCTATAGCCTTTAGTTCTTTTAACCATAACTAGCACCCTATCTTATTAAACACATATTAGCTTTCATGTTAACTAACTGAATAATTCAATTAAAATAAAAACTCTTTGGTGTGCTATTAAAAAACTAGCTTTTATAAAAAAGGGTGCCCAGAAAACCCCTAACTTCAGTTAGGGGGTGAATGGGCAGAAACTTAAATATCCGCGCGGTGTTTAAAAAAGTTTTAGGGATATTCCCTTGATGTGGGTTAATCTACAACCGAAGACCGGAACGCATGCATAAACATAGCCCATGCCTTAATGAGAGGCACAGGATGGCGGAGCTGTGAGCCCCGCGAACCAGCACGTGTAACTGAAGGTGTAAAGCCTCAGACGAACGCTGGAAGCTCCCGACTTTAGTCGAGGAGTAGCTCACTTATCAAGAATTCCTGTTTTAACCACGTCATCTGGTAGATCAACGTCTAATACGTCTAATTGAATGCATTTCGCTTCAACCCCTAATATCTCAGATAGGCTTGGTTTAGTTCTACCGTCGTCTCCGCTGACAAGCTCTTTCACATAGAGTCCTCCTTGACAGTCAACGATTACTTCAAGTTTATCCTCTGATAGTCTTGTTATTTTTAAGCTGTAAACTTGCTTTTCTCTAAGTTTATCACTTCTCCTATGAGCTACTCGCTTAGGTGTTCTTTGTTGAATAATAGTGTTTGAAAGATATTTTTCAGCTTCAATAATCTTGTCGTCTGTTATATTATTATTTAATTGGACAATAGCCCTGTATTTTTTCCTTGTAATCTTTGAGAGTGCTTTAATTTTTCGAATCATATTTCTAGAAGTCCATTTTAAGTCGGAGACTTCAACTTTACCGTTAGCGTAATTATTGATCTCTGATTTCAGTTCTTCTAATTCTATGAATCTTTTTTTAACACCTTTCACCTCTAATACGAACGGTCTCCCGAAACCTGTCATTATCGCATCTATATCCTCTCTTCCCGCGCCGTGAAATTTCGCGTTAACTCCGTTAAGTTTCTCTATAACAGGCTTAGAAATTAACTCTTCCACGGAGATATCATACATTCTACCTTTAAAACCGCATCTTTCACATCCAGTTCCCTTGCAGCTTTTACAAATCCACTTGGTTTGAGGTATACCTCTAACTAATTTTCTATATCTTCCATATATGAAAACAGGGTTGACGTTTATCTTGTAATTGAAGCTAGGAATGCTATACTCGATTATTATGTGAGGGTTTTCGAAACTGGTTTCCACATCGGGGAAATGCTTTTTTATTATTTTACCTATCTCCCTGTTTAATTCGCTTTTAATAGATTCCCCCCATGTTAAACTGAATTTCGCTCTGAAATTGTCTTCTCTTTCAATTATCTTCTCATCTATATTCGTGCCGACTAAGAAGGTTTTGAACTCATAGGAGTTGATTTCACTTAGACTTTTCTTTACTAATTCTTCAAGTCGATCAAAAATATTTTCGCAAATGTAGCAAACGTTTTCACTCTGTTTTAAACTAAGTCTCTCCGATAGAAATTTATAGAGTGTTTTGAATCCGGCAACATTTTTTAAAGCCTCGATTATCTCGTTTAGCTTATCCGCAGCTTCATTCTTCATCTCTTCATCTGCAAGCATCATTAAAGCGATTATTAACGCTTCACCCCTCTCCTTATTAGTTAACCCTGTTCCTAGCATACCGAACATTCTACCTAAACAATTACTGCAAAGCTTGTATTCTCGCAGAATTTTTACTGTTTTATCTAATATGTTAAGGCTCATAAGATCACCTAAGGGTACTCCAAGCTCTACTCGTGTAGTGGTCGGCTGAACATCAGATCAAGATAATGTTGATATATTATTATAAACTCATATGGGGTGAGCTGAACTCCACTATCAAATTTAAGCGGTTTAATATTGAATCTCTCTAATTTCCTTAGTATTTTATCTTTTATAGAGGATTCAAAATAGATTATCAGAATATTACTATCAATTTTTATAACAGTTTCGCTTGGAGAATACTCTGCGTAATATATTATACTATTTGTTTTCGCGATATTTGTAAGATATTCAATGATACTCTGCGGTATAATGTATATCCCTGGTGTTGACTGGTATACGTGTTTTTTTAAATCATTTTTTAGTTTGTTAAACGCTTTAACCATTAAAAGGCTGATAGATCTTAAATCCGGTCCCATATATTTTAGTTTAAAACCGTCTATGACTATAATTTTATTAAAATCAGGGTCGAAGACAATGGTCTTCGTGTCTCTTCTAACCCCGTCGCTTATAAATAACGCGAATCTAATACAATTGCATAGAAGATCTAGCTGGTTTGTGATTAAGCCTCTGTCGATATCCTCTTTTATATCTGTGATATTGGTGAAGTTGACTCCTATCAAAATATAGCGCACTCAACCACCATAATTGAATCCTTTAGGAATCATTTTTCCGATTTTACCCCTTCCCCTCGTCTTACCTATGCTTTTAGCGAATTTCTTCATCATATTATACTGGTCTAAGAGTTCTCTTACATCTTTAGGTGTTGTACCTGAGCCTCTAGCTATCCTGTTTATCCTAGATCTGTCTATTATTTTAGGTTCTTCAAGTTCTTTTTTATTCATTGATTGCATTATAATCCTCCACTTATCTAGCTTCTCAGAGGCTTCTGACTCCCATCCTTCAGGTAGTTTCCCGCCTAGGCCGAAGTAGCTCAGGATTCTACTGAAGGTACCAACTTTTTTAAACTTCTCCATCTGCTCCATCATATCTTTTAAAGTAAACTGGCCTTTAAGAAACGCTTTAGCCTCCTCTCTATCAGGGGCAGCCTCAGCTTCTTTTATCTTCTCTACTAGTGTTTTCAAATCGCCCATTCCAAGCAATCTACTAAGAAAGGAAGGGGGATCAAACGATTCGAGATCATCTATTTTCTCTCCTGTTCCGATAAATTTAATAGGCGCCCCGGTCGCCGCTACAGCTGAGAGAGCCCCGCCGCCGCGTCCAGAACCGTCTAGTTTAGTGACTATTATAGATCCGATATTTGTAGCTTCAGCGAAAGCTTTAGCTTGAATATATGCTTGTTGACCTAATGAACCGTCTATAACTAGAATAATCTCTTGAGGTTTTATCTCATTGGAAAGTGTGATCATCTCTTCGAATAGGCTTCTCTCTTCTTTATGCCTGCCAGCTGTGTCAATTATAATAGCTTCAACCCCCTCTTCTTTAAAAAGGCTTATACCGTTTTTAGCGATTCTAACAGCGTCTTTAGATGACGGTTCGCCGTAGAACGGAATCTCTAATTGTTGCGCTAATTGTTTAAGCTGCTCGTAGGCTCCTAACCTGAAAGTGTCCGCGCATATAAGCGCTGTTTTTACACCCCTTTTCTTAAAATAATAAGCTAGCTTTCCTGCAGTGGTTGTTTTACCTGAGCCTTGAATTCCCACAAGCATAATCACATTACTCTGGCCTGGTTTTAATCTGATAGGCTCGCTTTTCCTACCTAAAATATTTGTAAGCTCCTCGTAGACCATTTTCAAAACGTATTCTCTTCTAGTTATACCTGGAGGGAGCTCCACCTCCATCGCGCGTTTCTCGATTCTTTTAGATAATTCTAAAACGAGTTCAACATTGGTATCAGCTTCTAAAAGTGCTCTTTGAAGCTCAATTATAAACTCTTTAACCGCTCTCTCATCAACTAAGGGAGCTCTTACAAGCTTACGTACCGCTTCACTTAATTTTCTACCCAGAGACTCTAACACCATATTTAACGCCTTTTATATTTTTCAAATACCTGTCCAATTTTCAGATAATTCAAGCTTTCATCTTCCTAGTAACATTACAATAAGAACTTTAGTTTTAACTAGAAATAAATCACATTAGATTTAAATATTAGCTTAACAGCGTCTAAACGTTGAAAGCGCTTATTCATTGTTATCCTAAAGCTTACAAGTGTAGTCGAAGAAAAATTCAGAGACTATTTATTCACTTAAAGAGTGTTATGCTGAAATTAAATATCTCATAAATATGGTTGAAAATATTTGAAGCATAGTTGAAGTGTATGCCAATCTAGGAAGCTGCCTGCTAATCAACCTTCAAGCCAGCTGAAACCGGAGCCTCCTACGTATTTTTGCTAAATCAAAAGCTTAACTAATACGAGGATCTTCTCCGGATAGTGTGGGTTATCAGCTGTTAACAAAAATTTTATGTGTGTTTATAATTTATTAATTATGAAATA
>JAHQXC010000086.1 GCA_029856525.1 Candidatus Odinarchaeia archaeon | reverse complement strand
TTTTTCAGCTTCAACCAGTAAGTTATCAATATAGTTTTTAAGCAGAATCCTATTCGACTCACCCACATAAACCACCGGTTAAAATAAAAAAATAAAAGGCAGAATCCGAGTTAAAAGCTATTAATTTTCAAATTTTCACTTTTTCTTCTTCTCCTCTTTCTTTTCTTCCTTCTTCTCCTTCTTACATGAAGGCACCCGGAAGCCTCCTATTTATAACATGTTATTGATTTTTAAACTTAATATTAATAAAATTAGAAAAAATATATTTAAAGATATTTCCAGCTAACTTCTTATAAGATTACAGTTAAGTTTAAAACTTGTAAGGTTAATGTTAAAAGTTATATTTCATATTATGATCTTATTTCCAGGTGTATTTATTATGGCTACGATAACGGAAAAAATTCTCGCTGAAGCCGGAGGGGTTAAAAGAGTCTCCCCAGGAGATATTGTAAATGCGAAAATAGATGTAGCTTTAACACATGACGCTTTATGCGGGCCTGTGGCGAATGAGTTTCGAAAACTCGGTTTAAAAGAGGTTTGGGATAGAAGTAAGATTGTTGTCACACCGGATCATTTCATTCCAGCTAAAGATATTGAAGCCGCGAATCTTTATCTCGAAATGGAGAAATTTGTAAGAGAATACGGTATTCAAAACTATTATCCGATAGGAAACCATGGGATATGCCATGTCATGCTACCTGAGGAGGGTTTCGCTAGACCTGGAATAGTCATCGTAGGCACAGACAGTCATACATGCACTCACGGAGCTGTAGGCGCTTTCGCCACCGGTATTGGTACAACTGAGATGGCTGCTGTGTTCGCTACAGGTAAATGCTGGTTCAGGGTTCCTGAAACAATTAAATTTAATATAACAGGCAGACTTAAACGCCACGTATACGCTAAAGACGTGATTTTAAACATTATAGGGCGGATAGGCGTGGACGGCGCGTTATACATGGCGATGGAGTTCGACGGCGACACTGTAAAAAATCTTTCAATGGATGAAAGATTCGTCCTATGTAATATGGCGATTGAAGCTGGAGCGAAAAACGGTATAATAAACCCGGATGAGAAAACAATAAACTATGTGGAAAGTAGAACTAACACGCCTTTTAAAATATTTAAAAGCGATGAAAACGCGGTTTACAGGGAGATTATACCTATCGAAGCGAATAAAATCGAGCCGACTGTAGCTGAGCCTTATCTTCCATCCAATATTCGAAGCGCTAGAGAGCTTAATAATGTTGAAATAGATCAAGCTTTTATAGGCTCATGCACAGGCGGCAGATACTCTGATCTTAAGATCGCGGCTAGAATCCTTAAAAATAGGAGAGTGGCCTCCAATGTAAGATTGATAATAATACCGGCAACTCAGAAAATTTACTTGAAAGCCTTAGAAAACGGTTTAATAAAAATTTTTATTAAAGCAGGCGCATCTGTGTCAACACCTACATGCGGACCGTGTATAGGCGGTCATATGGGCGTTCTAGGTAAAGGCGAGGTTGCTATCGCATCCACTAACCGCAACTTTAAAGGTAGAATGGGGGATGCAACCTCAAAGGTTTATTTAGCTTCACCTGCCACTGTGGCGGCTTCAGCCGTCACTGGTAGAATAACAGACCCGAGGGATCTTTAATGGAGATTAAAAGTAAAGTAATCAAGTATGGTGATCACATAGACACTGATGTGATAATAGCAGGGCATCGACTTGTTCACGGCAGTAATATCAGCCTCCTAGCTAAATACGCTATGGAAACCGTTGACCCTGATTTCCATAAAAAAATCGCTCAGGGAGCTCGGATAATAGTCGCGGGGAGAAACTTCGGTGCAGGCAGTTCAAGACAGCAAGCACCTGAAGTTTTAAAAGAGTCAGGTATCAAGCTGATATTAGCGGATTCAATAGCTAGAATCTTTTATAGAAACTCTATTAACATCGGTTTACCGGCGATAATAGCTGAAGGAATCTCGAGTATAACCAGTGAAGGCGATATTTTAACCGTTAACCTTGAAACAGGTGAAATAAAAAATCTATCAAACGGTAAAGTATTAAACGCGAAGCCTATACCTGGATTTCTCATGGAAATATTAAAAGCCGGCGGTCTTGTAAACTATCTTAAAAATAAATTATTCAGTGAGAGGCTGGTTTAAATGCGAACATATAAGGTGATGGTGATACCCGGAGACGGAATAGGTCCAAGTATAATGGATTCAGCGATAGAGGTTTTAAAAAATACTGGTATAAGATTCGAATTCATATTTTATGAAGCTGGTGATGAAGCTTTAAATAAATACGGGGTTGCAATGCCTAAGGAGACTATGGAGGCAGCGGTTCAAAGCGAGCTTATACTAAAAGGGCCTACAGGGGAAACTGCGAAGCAGGTGGTTCTCCCGCTTAGACAGGAGTTAGGATTATTCGTGAATCTGAGACCTGCTAGAAGCCTCCCAGGAGTTAAATCTAGATTATACGAGGGGGAGGAGGCTAATCTCTTAATAGTTAGAGAAAACTCTGAAGGATTATACTCTAGAATAGAAACCATGCAAGAGGAGTTCGCCTTCAACACTAGATTGATAACGAGAAAGGCGACGGAGAGAATTATGAGAATAGCCTGCGAGCACGCTCTCCGTAGAAGAAGAAAGCTTACAATAGTCGATAAGTCGAATGTCTTAATCTCAGATGTATTCTTCCGGAATATCTGCCGGAGTATAGGTAAAGCCTATCCTGGACTGGAGATAAACGAAATGTACGTTGACAACTGCGCTTATCAACTAGTTAAAAACCCAGGTCAATTCGACGTGATATTAACAGAGAACATGTTCGGGGATATTTTAAGCGATTTAGCTTCATGGATTCAAGGAGGCTTAGGCCTCTGCCCTGGTGCTAATCTCAGCGATGAGAAAGGAATGTTTGAGCCGGTTCACGGAGCCGCCTTCAACATGAAAAATAAAAATTACGCTAACCCTACAGCTATGATTCTCAGCGCGAAGATGATGTTAGAGTGGATTGGTTTAAAACACGGGGATCAGCAGGCTACTGAAGCCGCGGAAAAAGTTGAGAGAGCGCTGATCACAACCCTAGCTCAAGGTAAGAAGACACCTGACATCGGGGGGACATTAAACACTAAAGAGTTCACTGTTGAAATAATTAAAAACATGGAGTAAACTATTCTAATAAATGAATCCTATATTTCTAAAACTTAGATTAAACTCTCATATACCTGTCTAACTTTTTCACCGACACGCTCCCAAGAGCATAGATTCACTGCTTTTCTACGCGCCGCCAACCCCATAGATCTTCTCAAATCATTATCGGTTAGAAGCTCTATCATATTCTTAGCTAAATTATCCTCGAAATCCTTGTTTAACTCAATCATACGCCCTACATCTCTCGTCACAAATTCTTCAAAAGCTTCAAGCCTTGAGGTGATTACAGGTAGACCGGTAGCCATAGCCTCTAAAACCGCTATACTCATCAACTCCATTTTAGTAGCGGTGACGAATAAATCAGCGTTCTGCAGGTATTTAAGCTTCTCAGCTTCGGATATATAACCGGTGAATATAATATTATCCCCCCTATACTTGTTCCGAAGCGGTTTCAATAACGGTCCTTTACCCACGATTACAAGACGCGTATCTTTAAAGTCGCATTTTATGAAAGCTTTAATCAAGGCTTCAACGTTTTTCTCAGGTGATATTCGACCTACGTATAGGATGGTTTTAATTCTACTAGGGGCTCTAACACCTGGTTTAAAGTAGTCTACATCCACGCCTGTAGGAATGTGAATAACTGATGGGTAACCTAAACTTTTAACAAAGTTTTCCTGAGCTTTAGATGTGACGATTATCCTATCAGCTTTTCTAAGATAACTTTTACTAATATTATACATTAACCTAGAGAGGAGCCCGTAAGCGTCATCTCTAAGAGAGAGAGCGTAGTGAAGATTCACGCATAAAGGTATATCATATTTTTCAGCGAATTCGAACACATAGCTATCCCATGTGGTTGTAGGCCAGTGAAGGTGTATTATATCGAATTTATCCTTCTCATATTCTTCTTCAAGTATGGTTTTAGAGGCCTGTTTATCTGGTAAAACAAAGTAGAACTCTCCGATTCTCAGTTTAGTGCTTAAAGCTCTATCAGATGAAATCATAGGTTTAGTAGACCTTTCTTCAGGGAAATAGAAGCCTTTGAAGATAACATTCTTTTTCCCCAGTATATTTCTAAGATGACGGACATAATGGTATATTCCATGCGCAGCACCCGGATATATTAAAGCTATCTTTAGAGGTTTAACAGATTCGCTGCGGGTTGAAGCTGGCTCCGAGATTAAAGCCGGTTTACGCGTCTCAGCTAATCCGGTAATATAATCTGTTGAAGTGAAGTTTCGAATATATTCTAAAGCATCATCTACTCCCTCTATATGATTTTCATCTAATACTAGAGCACTATACTGATAGTATTCCCCTGCGTGAACCCAGTTTGTTTTAAGAGTTACATCAAAGCCTAAGCTGTCGCCGTTTATTCTAACAAAACTAGC
>JAHQXC010000027.1 GCA_029856525.1 Candidatus Odinarchaeia archaeon | reverse complement strand
TCTTTAAATGTGATTTTAACTTTAAAATTCTGTTTAGAACACCATTCGATTATCTGCTCCTTCATATGTTTAACGATGATGAGAATCTCAGTTAAACCGACTGATTCTAAACCGGTTAAAACATGTTTTATTAAAGGAGCGCCGGCGACTGAGAGAAGCTGTTTAGGTCTAGTTAAAGTTAAAGGTTGAAGGCGTTTACCTTTACCAGCCGCTAACACAACCGCTTTCAATTAATATCACACATTAACATGTTATTAGATAGCTGAGTTAATTGTAAGAGTGTAAAGTGGAATCAGCTAGTAGTCTTTTAACTATGAGGGTTTGAATTTAAAGTATTTTTGCTTTCAGACTCTCGGTGAACGTTATTAGACTCGGATCTAATATTTTCAGAGTCGATTGTAGTATAATATTTAGCTTCACTTTGATCTTTGACAACTCTTATTTTTTTACCGGTTGACTTCTCAATCATTTTTCTAGTTAAACTTATGAATGCTTTTTCAACGTTTTCACCGGTTTTAGCACTAGTCTGAATATACTCGCTTCCGATTTCAGACACAAACCAGTCTATGTCCTCTTGTCTAACATCTCTAAGCTCTACAAGATCGCATTTATTCCCTATTAATATCGTCGGACACTCAGGGTTACCGAACTGGTATAGCTCTTGAAGCCAGTTAACTAAATTCTTAAAGGTTAAAGCTCTAGTTAGATCGAATACGAGTAACGCGCCAGCTACACCACCGTAGAAGGCGCTTCTTATAGCTTTAAACCTCTGCTGACCGGCTAAATCCCAGATAGATAATTTAGCTATTTTATCATCAACTTTAACTGTTTTAGCCATTATATCTACGCCTATAGTCATTTTATAATCTTGTTTAATGAAGCCTTTAGTGAACATAGATATAAGAGAGGTTTTACCCACCGCTCCGTCGCCTAGTAAGAGGACCTTGAACACGAAATGGGTTTCAGTGTTTCCTGCAGCTGACATTTAACATACCTCGAAGCTCAATTTTTACGTGTTGAGAGTATTTCACTGCATAATTCTATGAACGCGTTTTCAACGTTTTCACCGGTTTTAGCACTAGTCTCTATAAATGTTTTATTAAGTTTAGAAGCGTAGCTGCTTCCCTGTTTAGTTGAAACCTGCCTCTGGTTGGCTAAATCTATTTTATTACCGCATATAATCATAGGTATAGGCCCTGTGAACTCTTGAACTTCTTTCAACCAGTTTTCAATGTTTTCAAATGTCTCCTTTCTAGTAACATCGTAAACTATTATAGCTCCGGCTGCACCCTCGAAAAAACCTTTTCTAATAATTTTAAATCTTTCCTGGCCTGCTATATCCCATAAAGTTATTAAAACATCATCTTTATCTATTTTCACAGATTTAGTGAATATGTCAACGCCGATCGTAGACTTATATTCGTGTTTAAACATGTTTTCAACGAATTTTATTATAAGGGAGGTTTTCCCAACAGCTCCATCGCCTACTAAAGGTATTTTAAACTTATAGGATGCCATAATACCCCCTACTTCCCTGAGTAGACTAAGTTTGAAGCTTAAGTTATTATCAATTATTTACTCCTAAATATATATAATGTTATCCATGAGTTACTTGATGTAAGCCGGCATCTTTCACAGCATAGTGATGAAGCCTATTAGAAAATCTAAAAAGACCTGTTGTCAAGTGTATCGGAGTCTCCGGCTCAGCTTAATAAGTAGATTACAAAAGGTTACTGTGAATTCTACTTACACCTACCGGTTTAATTATTAAAATAAAATTTTAACAAGGTCGCTTATATTAATCAAAAATTAAATATTACAGTGTAATTCTATCTTTCTGAGAAGATATATGAAGGGAGTGTGCTGAATTGTTAGGGATGGGGATAGAAGCCACCGCTCACACATTCGGTGTAGGGATAACCGATGAAGAGTTTAATATAAAAGCGAATGTACAGAAAACATATACTCCGGCTGTAGGTGGGATACACCCCCGTGAGGCTGTCCAACACCACCTTGAAAACGCTGATAAAGCTATTAAAGAAGCGCTTAACAGTGTTAAACTCAATCTTTCAGATTTAGATTTTATAGCATTCTCTCAGGGCCCGGGTTTAGCTTAAATTTTTCTAAAAATTAAGCGCTTAAAGGGCCCTGTCTGAGAACAGGCGCAATAGTGGCTCGAACGCTTTCAATGATATTAAAAAAGCCTTTAATCGGAGTGAACCACTGTATAGCTCATATTGAGATAGGGAGGAAAGCCACTAACACAGAGGATCCTCTTACATTATATGTTTCAGGAGGTAACACGATCGTAGCAGCATATGATTCAGGCAGATACCGGGTTTTCGGTGAAACTTTAGATTTAGCGATTGGAAATCTTCTAGACAGTTTCGCTAGATTGATGGGTTTTAAACACCCAGGAGGTCCTAAGATAGAGGCTTACGCGGAAAAAGGCGGTGAACTAATAGAGCTGCCTTATATAGTGAAGGGGATGGATCTCTCCTACTCTGGTTTGCTTACAGCAATATCAGGTATTATTAAAAAATATAAGGTTGAGGATTTATGTTATAGTCTACAAGAGACAGCTTTCGCGATGCTAGCTGAGGTTACTGAGAGAGCTTTAGCCCATACCGAGAAGAAGGATGTATTATTAACTGGAGGTGTTGCCGCAAATAAGCGGCTTCAAGAAATGATTAAAATAATATCAGAGGAACATAACGCTAGGTTTCACGTAGTCCCTAAAGAGTATGCTGGAGATAACGGTTTAATGATCGCGTGGACTGGTATACTTTACATGAAGAGCGGTAAAACTATAAAACTATCTGAGAGTCGTATTAAACCTAAATGGAGACTTGACGAAGTGGATATACCTTGGAGAGAGATTTAAATGTTGATAGCGAAAGGCGCGGAAGCGTGTCTTTATAAAACGAAATGGTACGGCTTCGATGTCATCGTAAAAGAGAGGATTAAGAAAAATTACCGTCATCCTATTTTAGACTATAAGCTTAGAGCTTACAGGACAATTTCAGAAGCTAGAATGATGAATGAAGCTAGAGCCGCCGGGGTTCCAACACCCATCGTATATGATGTAGATTTAGAGAGGACTAGCATAATATACGAATTCATAGACGGTGTTAAAGTTAAAAATATATTAGAACAGCTAAATGAAATAGAAAGAAGAAAATTAAATAAGAGAATAGGGGTTTTAATCGGTTTACTTCATAAAAACGGTTTAATACACGGTGATTTAACCACTTCAAACATGTTGTTAACAAGCTCCGGAAATATTTACTTCATAGATTTCGGTTTATGCGAGCATTCAACCGATATTGAAAATAAAGGCGTGGATTTACATTTGATGAAGAGAGCGTTAGAGAGCACGCATTTCCGAATCGCTTCAGCGAGTTTTCGAGAGGTGCTAGAAGGTTATCGTGAGACCGCGGGTGAAGATGCTGAGGATGTTATAAAAAGAATAACTCTAATAGAGAAGAGGGGAAGGTATATTCAAGATAGAAGATGATCGAAATGCGGAGAGTCTATTTCGCAACAGGTAATCCTCATAAAATTGAAGAAGCTAAACTAATTCTCAGAAATTATAACGTGGAATTAGCTCATTTAAATATTCAGAGAATAGAAATTCAGTCACCGGATTTAGTTGATATAGCAACTTACAGCTTAAACCAGATTGTTAAAGAGTTTAAACAACCTGTTTTCGTTGAAGACACAGGGCTATTTATAGATAGTTTAAACGGGTTCCCGGGACCGTTTTCATCCTATGTTTTTAAAACTTTAGGGAATAAGGGGATAATAAGACTACTGCGCGGGGAGAATAATCGGAGAGCGGTGTTTAAAACAGTTATAGCCTTCAAAGAGTCAGATAAAACACCTATTAAAATATTTATAGGTGAAACATCAGGGGTTATCGCTGAAGATATCAGAGGGGAGGGGTGGGGTTACGACCCTGTGTTCATCCCGTTAGAGGGGGATGGTAGAACGTATGCGGAGATGAGTTTAGAGGAGAAAAATAAGCTTTCACACAGGTTTAAAGCTTTAAAATTATTAGGGGAGTTTCTGAGAAAAGTTTAAAAAGATTGTTTGAATTATATCATATCTCTGATTTGGTGGAGTAATATGGCTCGACTATACTCTAAAAGACACGGGAAATCGAAGTCAGTTAGACCGGCTAGTAAAAAAGCACCTGAATGGTGTAAGAGAACACCTGAAGAAGTGGAAGCTCTAATAGTTAAATATGCTAGAAGCGGTGAAAGCGCGTCTAAAATAGGGTTAATTTTAAGAGATCAGCATGGGATCCCATTAGTTAAAAATATAACAGGTAAAAGGATTACACAAATACTCAGAGAGAAGAATCTAGCCCCGCAATACCCTGAAGATTTAATGAATCTGGTCAGAAAAGCTCAGAGACTTAAAGCTCATTTAGAAGAGCACCCTAAAGACCTTCACTCTAAACGTGGATTACAATTAATTGAAAGTAAAATTCACAGATTAACAAAATACTATAAAAATAGGAAGATTCTGCCATTAGACTGGAAGTATACTTACGCAGCGGTCTCGAGCACCGCTCGTTAACCTTTTTACATAAATTTTCTAACGGTTTAAAAAAACTATGATGAATGACAGGTATTCTAGTCTATTAAAGAGCGCTGATAATATAAGCAAACAGTTGAGAGAGCTGGTAAAAGAAAACAAGTTTTTCCAAATAGTATCACACATAGATGCTGATGGCGTTGCAGCTGCAGGTATAATTTCAAAGGCGCTTATAAGGGAGAACGCCAGATTCAATGTTCGAATAATTAAACGTTTAAGTGCTAGTGAAATTAAAGCGTTAAGCGACGGTCGTGAAAAGAAAGCTTATATTTTCCTAGATATGGGGAGCGGTCAGTTTGAAAAAATATCGCAGACTCTAGGGGATAAAACAACTGTTTTCATAATCGATCATCATGAAATATTAACTCGCCGAGAGACTGATACAATACTTGAATTAAACCCTCACCTGCACGGATTAAACGGATCAAGTGAAATCAGCGGAGCCGGCGTAACCTATATTCTAGCTAAATCATTAAACCAGAAGAATACTGATCTATCTCCTCTAGCCTTAGTGGGGGCGATTGGGGATATTCAAGATAAAGGACCGCAACGCACTTTTACAGGTTTAAATAATGATATTATACTTAGCGACGCTGTGAACAGAGGGCTTGTGAAAGTTGTTAAAGATATTTTATTATTCGGCTCTGAGACTCGCCCTGTTCATTTAGCGCTAAAATATACGAGCGACCCGTTCATAGAGGGTTTAACCGGTGAAGAGGATAAGTGTATAGCATTTTTAACTAACCTGGATATACAGTTAAAAAGAGACGGGGATTGGCGGACTTTATCTGATTTAAACCAGGAGGAGAAAGTGAAACTCTACAGTGCTCTAGTCACTTACATGCTTCAAATAGGCTACGATACTAAAAGCGCTGAACAGTTAATAGGAACAAAATATATTATCACAAGCGAAGAAGACGGGTCACCTCTCAAAGATATAAGAGAGTACGCGTACACGCTTAACGCGTGCAGTCGGCTAGGATACTCAGGTCTAGCGGTATCCCTGTGTTTAGGAGACCGGGATAAAGCTCTTTTAGAAGCTCAGAATATTATAAACGAGTACAGACAGAGAATATCAAAATATATAAGCTGGCTGAAAGAGCCTGGTAGAGTAAAAGAATACGAATACTTGAAAATAATACATGGCGAAGACCTTATAGACGACCGGATGATAGCTACAATCGCCTCGATATATTCTAGAATTACAGCGCGATCTGAAAACAAGGTACTTTTATGCTTCGCTTATAAAAGTGAAGGGGATGGTGTTAAGGTTTCAGCTAGAGGAACAGATGCGCTTGTCAAAAAAGGGTTAAATCTGAACCAAGCGCTGAGAAAAGCGGTAACTGAAATGGGGTTAACTGAGTCTGAAGCTGGGGGTCATGATATAGCAGCTGGAGCGGAGATACCTGTAGGCAGCGAGGAAACATTCGCATCTTATTTAAATAAGATTATAAAAAGCCAAATAGGCGTGGATTGAAATGTTAAAGAAAATTAATTTGAAACTATCGGTTATTGATAGCGTTAAAGCTAACGTAAACATGTTAAAAGAATATTTAAAAGAAAAATTTAATTTAAATGAGATCGAATTTAAAATATTTTCTGAAAATCATTTTGAAATAACTTTTCCATTAACTTATGGAATGGATTATATAATCGCAATACTAGATAACATCATAGTTTATTTAAGAGATAGTCTAAAAATAGGTTTAAGGTAAAACAAGTATATTTATAAATAGTATTTGATAAACGAATTAAGTAGTTACCCCAACTTTAATGGTAATAGTTGAAGTTGGAGCTTTAAAAATATTATAAAGAGGTATTTGGAAATCTAATCTTAAAGTGTTTGGAGGATGCGTAAATGTCTAGTTCGAGAAGCGCGGCTTCGAAAGATCAATGGGCGATGAAAGAGTTTTTCACAGTTGTCTCCCCGAAATATCTTGGAAATATTGAAGTCGGACAGACTTTGGCGAATAATAAAGACGCGGTGATAGGGAGAGTTGTAGAAACCACTCTCTATGATATAACAGGTGATATATCGTTGATCCATGTTAAAATATTTCTCCAAATAACGAGCGTTGACGGTAATAAAGCTTACACTATTTTTAAAGGCCATGATCTAGCGAGAGATTATTTAAGAAGCCTGATTAGAAGAGGGACAACTAGAATAGATGGGAGATTCAGTATTTCCACTAAAGACGGTTATAAGATGATAGTATCAACTATCGCTTTCACTAATAATAGGGCTAAAACAAGTCAAGAGCAGGCTGTTAGAAAAATAATGAAAGAGGTAGTTTATAGGAAGGCTAGTGAACTTAACTTTGAACAGTTTGTGCAAGAAGCTGTATTAGGGAAGGTGGCGTCTGAAATATATAATGAAGCTAAAAAGATAGTTCCTCTCCGTAAATGTGAAGTGAGGAAAAGTAAGCTTGTAAGTATCCCGCAGAGTTCTGGTTGAAAAATTTAGCTGAAAAATATTTTAAAAGAGCAGAATTTATTTTTACGCTTAACACATTTTATTTCTTCAACTTTAACCTTCCTCGAATATAATTTGCCTAAAACCCCTTCTAAAACTCCTGATATTAGTAGACAGAAAGTATCACTATCCACTTCTTTTGCAGGAGAATTATAATAGTTGAGGATCGCGGTGTTATCTTTGAAGCCTGTTAGATACTCTATTTTACCAAACCCGAAAAATGATAGAATCCTTGATAGGGCTTCACGTCCTTGAAGAGGGTTAAACTCGATTAAATCCTCTTTATCCAGTGAGAGAATAGTATCTAAAAGTTTTTCACCGAATTTAACCCCTGCGTTTTTAATTATCTCATTAAAGTTATTTGAATCTATTTGATTTTTAATCTCATCGAATAATTGGAGAACAGCGTTAATTGGGAATATCCCCACTCTTTGATTGAATACTTTTAACACTCCTGCAGTTGCATCAAGTTCTAGTAGCTGAGCTAAAGCTAGGAGTGAAGCGTCGTCTATTTTTTTAAACAATTTTTACATGCTCCTGAAAATTAAGATCATGTTTTATCCTGTTTTTTAAAAACAGTCCAACCGCACTTACCGCATGAAAACCTGTCACTGTGCTCAGCCATATATGTACCTGGACCGCAACGGGGGCAATTCCTTTTTAAACGAATTAGTTTATCACCCTCTATTTTAAAATAATCTTTAACGCTCATTTTTATTCCTCCTTATCGGTTTCAGCTGCTGGTTTTTCACCAGCTGCTTCGCCGGATTCAGCCTGAGCCTTCTCTTCTTTAACCTCAGAGTTCCTTTTTATAATATAGTCAGGCTCGATTTTTAAAGCGATCTCTTTACTCTCATAGATGTTGGCGAGGACTTTACAAGTATTATCAGCTTGTTGAATTATTTTTTTAACGTATATTTTATCTATTTCCTCACCAAACTTGGAAGCTATCTTCTTTCTAATATCTAAACGGTTCGGTGTGCCGCCGCCGAGGTGGCTTATTATCAATGTCAATTCTCTTCTACTAAGTAACGGGTTTTTAAAATCGTTTATTATTTCAATCTCCTTACTCATCAGCTGTCTCCTCCATTAAATCTAGAATTTTTCGAAAAGCTTGTTTAGTTTCAAAGTCGACTTTTATAATAACGACGCCTTCACCGGGTTGCCCGTAGAGTACCGCTGACCCAAGCGGTGCTAGTATAACAGACGGAAGTACTAATAAATCTTCCTCACCTTCAACCAATAATCCTTTCCTTCCACCTTGCTGTAAACAGGTTTCAATAGCCGACCAAGCTGAGGAATCAACGGTTCCAGGTTTATTAACTATTTTTAGATCGCATTTAGATATGAGATTGGAGATGAATTTATTTCTTAAAGTTTTCCCATCTATAATATACAGGTCTGGGGTGATGTTATTTTTTAAAAGGGTTTCCGTTATCACATCCCCTACACTTATTATTTTCACAGGATTATATTCCGTTATCACTCTCATTAACAGATCTATCTGCGCATCGCCTTCTAATTTTATCAGCTGTCCTAACGGTTTTTTCAAGTAGTCTCTTAATTCGGGTGTAATCTTCCGTGTTTTCACTATCTTACCTTCAAAGCGTATTTACCGTTTTCATTGATGTTTAATTTCTCGGCGATTTGAGAATTCTGATAATCGTTTATTATTACAAGACCGTCGTAATCATATGATAAAGTGTATGTTTTACAATTAGGGCAGATCTGAGTCTTCACTATTCGCCTGCATGTTTTACACGCGCGCTCCTTCATTTACACCACCGTTACTTTAACTAGACTTTTTAGACTCCTTAGCTTCTATAATTTTTTTAGCATCCTCTTTAATCCACTCGATTTTACCGAGGTATGGCTGTCTCATAGTTAACCCTATTTTACCGCTTCTAGAGCCGCCTTTTAAGCTGACTGCGATAATTCTAGCTCGCACGTGATCGCCTACAGATAGAACACGGCCGCTTTCCTTTCCAAGTAGCGCTGATCTTTTCTGATCGTAGCTGATGAAGTCGTCGGTTACCTGGCTTACATGACAGAGCCCGTCTAGTGGTCCTAATCTGATGAAGACACCGAAGTCGACTACTTCAACCACTTCTCCTTCAACTATTTGTTGAAGTTCTGGTTTAAACGCTAAAGCTTCAAAAACTACATTATGATATGTTGCACCGTCTCCTGGTATTATTCTACCTGGACCGAGTTCTAAAACTTTTATAACAGCGATTATGAAACCTAACTCGGCTGTCATAACCCCCTCATATGTTTCTCTTAATATTTCAAGGGAAACCTTCTCAATCTCCTCGCCGAATCTGGATGGGGGTATGCGAATATTATCTCTTACAGTTAACAGTTTATACATGAAATCAGCCTCTCAATAAGATTAGCGGATAGGTATCGAATAATCTATAAACATATAAGTTACCTTATATATGTTTGTTAATATTTTTACAGTTTTAGCTTCCGGTTTAATAAGTTTTTCAGTTATTTTTAATTTAACGCTGGCATTGAATGATTTTCTTTATTTATAAATATTTATGTTTAATAATTTATTTTTGAAAAATCAAGGAATATCTCCGTCTAGTGCTAGACGGCTTCTATGCTTTAAATATACGGTTGCTACACCTTTATCTCTTAACCGGATTCTTAAATCTCTATCATTCGTTGCAACTATACATTTATTTTCCACAGCGTAAGCGAGTATCTTATCGTCTACTTTATAGGCGGCTGGAGAGTTGAATTTAACTATTTTTATACCAGGCCATAACTGTTCGAGTATAGAGCTATCAGAGGAGAGGTTTTCGTGAAAACGTGCATCCACATATTTAAGCTCGCTTATCGAATCCTCTAAAACGATTATAGTATATTTTATTTTTAGTAAGTTATCGAGTTGAATACGAATATTTTTACCCATTTTTAAAGGTAGAATGAGAAAGTTTGTGTCTATTAATAATTTTGCGATCATTTGAACGCCTTATAATTAGGTTTAAAATTTTCAAAAATATAAGATAAGCTTTATCCTAATAGTTCACCCCATCCTATAAGCCTCCACCGGCCTTTTATCTGACGGCTTATAGCAACTCTCTGCTTGGATTCACCGCACACCGGTCTCTTCAACTTTAAAGTAACCTGGTTATTTGAAATCTTCGTCACCAAGCCGACTGTAACTGTTGCTCCTACGTTAACCATTAAAGGTTCTTTCAACTGGATTTCATCCACTTGAACAAGTTCATTAGTACCTACAGCCCTCTGCATTAAATTAACGGAGATTGTGATTTCATCAACCACGGGTGGTAAACTGTTAACTCTTCCAACCACGTTACCTATAAACCCGTCGGCTTTTGTTAGCGACGGGTCTAGTTTTGTTCCAACTCCTATAAGTCCGCCAGGTCGGGCTTCTTTTAACTCAACACCGCCTCCTTTCAAGCTTGTCACAGTTGTGGTTATAGGAGTGTAGGATGCTCCGCCTGGTTTATCTATTTTTATACCCGGTCTTATTTCTATCGTTTCACCTACACTTAACTTACCTTGAAGTATTGAACCGCCTAAAACACCACCCTGCAAGTTTTGAGGTTCACATCCCGGTTTATTAACGTCGAATGATCTTGTAACATACATTAACAGTGGTTTACTGTCATCTCTTTGAGGTGTTGGAATATATTTTTGAATAGCGTAGAGGACGATGTCTATATTCTTTTTTAAAATAGCGGATGTGGGGATAATGGGCGCGTTCTCAGCGACTGTGCCTTTAACAAATTCTTTAATTTGCTTATAATTTTCTAAGGCTTCTCGTTCACTCACTAGTTCCGCTTTATTTTGGACGATTATTATATTTTTTATACCTGTTATCTGTAAAACAGCTAAATGCTCGCGTGTTTGGGGTTGAGGGCATTTTTCATTCGCTGCGATTATAAGTAGAGCGCCGTCCATCAGAGAGGAGCCGGATATTACAGTCGCCATGAGCACTTCATGACCGGGCGCGTCTACAAATGAGATTTTCCTCACAGGGGTAAGCTCCCCCCCGCATTTAGCGCATTTCAGAGCCGGGGATAGATTTCTTGTAGTATATGATTCCATCTCAGGACAGTTAGGGCATCTGAAAATTGTAACATCAGAGTAGCCTAGTTTAATGGAGATTCCTCTTTTGATCTCCTCGCTATGCCGGTCAGTCCACTCTCCTGTTATAGCGTGGACTAGTGTAGTTTTACCGTGATCGACATGGCCGACGACGCCTACGTTAACGACGGCTTGACCTAGCTTACTTTCAATATCATAACTCATTAAAGACGCGCCTCATTATATTTTTATTAAGACCCTTCCTCTTTTAAACCGGCAAGCTCTTCTATGGAGCGTTTACCTTTCTTAGTGATAACCATGTTTATTTGAACTATATCCTGGGATATGGTGTCCCCTCTAACATATTTTCTTCGCTTAACCTCTTTATCTCTAATACCTGGACCCTGGGAGATTAACACTGCTTTCCGCCCCGGTCCGTGAACGCCGGGTCTTATAGGAAAGCCATCTCGGTCACTTCCACCGGTTATCTTCAACTCATAGCCTGGTAGTCCAATTAAATCCCCTGAGATAATCTCGTTTACTTTACGGCCGATTAAAGCATTAGCTTTAGCGTCTTTAACCGGTATTTGAACTGTTTTACCAGTCTCTCTATCTGATATAACTAGTTTAAACTCGGGCATTGAATAAACCTCCACTCTTAAACTAGATTTAATTTATGAAAGAGTTTTATTGAAGCGTATTTAAATTATACTATTTTGATAAAGAACTTTGCGTTTAACTATGATTTTTAGTTAAAACTTTAGACACCCCAGAATTTATTTACTTTTCTTTTAATTTTAATTAATTCTTCAAGCGCCTCTTTTTCATCAGAGGTGAGCTCGCCTGAAAGCTTAGTGTTTAAGATTCTCACATCGTTTTCAGGAACATCTACGAATAGTATGTCACCTTCGTTTATTTGACGGCCGACTGTAGGCCCTCTTATAGAGACCGCGACGGATTGCCCGGCGGAGGCTTTCTGAATCACCTGACCTTTATCCTGTATTTGAAGAATCTCCCCGATTTTTTCACCGTTCTGGTTAATTAAACCTACTTTACTTGAGATTTTACCTGCTAAAACCTTTACACCTACAATCGCCGGCTTACTTGTTCTAAAAACATAGCCTGGGAGTATTTCGAATTTACCAGGTAATGTTATGTTTTCAAATATTTTTTTCCTCTCCTCCTCCCGTTTTAATTTAACCCATTCATCATATCTATCGAATAAATCATAGATAATATTGCTTTTAATAATAGGGATGTTTTTCTTCTCAGCTTCTTCTTTAGCATCGGGGAGAACTTTCACATTAAAAGCGAGGATTATCGAAGAGTAAGGGTCTTCTTCTCTTACCACTTCAGCTTCGATTACATCGCGTTTAGAGACATCGCCTACATCTGCTATTCTAATCGGACAGCCACGCTCCTTAAAATAGCCTATAATCGCCTCCAATGAACCTAAAGCATCAGCTTTCAACACTACACCGGTTTTATCCGTGTTTATTATTATTCTATTAATCTCCTCTTTAATCTCAGTGACAGCTTTCTGGATGTCAGATTCGGTAGCCACAGCTATAATAGGAGCGCCTGCTATAATATGTTCAAAACCTGGTGCGACTAATTTAACACCGGCTGCAGCCCAAACCTCGTCGACTGAATCAAATCTTTCACGTGGATCCCGTATCTCATCTAAAGGCTTGGGTTTAAGTATAACTTTAATCTTTGTAACAAGAGGTTCTGTTAAAGTCCCTACAACCACGGTATCTCCTTTTCTAAGAATTCCATTATATATTATGGTATCAGCCGCTACACCTAGCCCTGCTTCCTCTTTAACCTCTAAGATAACCCCCCTCGCAGGTTCATCTTTCAACTCTAATTTTTTAGCCATATACTGCTGCGCTAAACCGGCTAAAACCATTAAAAGCTCAGGGATTCCTTCCCCGGTTTTAGCGCTAGTAGGGACTATCGCAATATTCCTTGTAAAATCTCTTATTCTATCAAAACGTTCAGATTGAAAACCTAGATTTGAAAGATTACCGATTATTTCATATATCTTAGCGTCAAGCTCTTTTATAACCTGTTTATCCTGTAACTTGAAACTGTCTAAAAAACATGCGTTTTGAGTAGACTTCCACCCTGGTATGAGATCGATTTTATTAGCTGCTACTATAAACGGTGTTTTACGTTCTTTAAGTATGCTTATAGACTCGTATGTTTGAGGCTGGAATCCTGCTGTTAAATCTACGACTAAAACAGCTAGATCACAAACACTCCCGGCTCTTCTCCTTAAATTCATGAATACAGCGTGACCTGGGCTATCGATGATAAGTAAACCAGGGATAGTTAACTCCACGTTTAGTCTTTCAAGTAAACTACCGCAGAATTCTTTTATCGTCTCTATCGGTAAATAACTCGCTCCCACATGCTGAGTTATTCCACCAGCCTCTCTAAGCTGAACCGCTGTACCTCTAATCTTATCTAGTAGAGATGTCTTACCTGTGTCTATATGACCTAAGACTGCTATAATCGGCTGTCTTTTAACCAATATAACCACCTGTTACTAAAAGATTTTTAAATAACATTTAAAACAATAATTTCATTACTAATAAAAACTGTGGTTGATATGATACAGAATACGCTAGTTTTATTAAAACCTGACGCGTATCTGAGACGTTACGTGGGCGCCTGTGTTTTAAAAGAGTTTAGAGATAATAAAGCATTTAAGATAAAAGCCTTCAAAGAAGTAACGCCTTCTCAAAGTTTAGCGGAGAAGCATTATTCAGTTCACAGAGAGAAGCCGTTCTTTAAAAAACTAGTAGACTACCTTACACTAGGCCCTGTTATAGCAATGGTGATTGAAGGAGAAAACGTTATACCTTCAATAAGAGTAATGCTCGGTAACACTTTCAGTGAGAAAGCTGAGCCTCATACTATTAGAGGTAAGTATGGAATATGGAATGGAATTAATGTAGTACATGCTTCAGACGGTGAGGAGACGGCTAAATATGAGATCTCGCTTTGGCGTAAAGAAGCTGGTGTCGAAGAAACCGGGGGGGATACTGTTAATTCTCTTATCGACGATTATATTAAACGATGGTCTAAGATTAGGATAGATAATACGTTAAAACTTAGAGGGATTTGCCGCTTGATAGCTACCGGGGAGAGAAGCATTGAAGACTGTGAAGAGGAGTTTTTTAAATTACTGAAAGAGGAGTGCGTGGACTCTGATGAAACAATTATAAAAAAATTTGTTAGAATAATAGCTGATAATCTTCAAGAACGGAAAAAGTGATTAGTTTTTCTAAGTCGTAGAAGGGTTAGAATTCGACTTTACCTCACGTTGAGCCTGCCTAGGATAGTGTTTAGTCCATTTAACACGTCTAGGCTTCCTATTGTAAAGTAATAGGCTCTTCTTACATTTAGAGGAACAGAAATGAAGAGGCGTTCCGTCGATTTTAAAGTATGTTAGCCCCTTACCTATTTGAATATCTTCACCGCAAAATGAGCACTTAAAAACTCTCATATAAAAACCTCTTATCAACGTATTTTTATTTTCCGAGCCTCTCTTTCAGTCTCCCGTAGCATTAAGATATCTCCGATTCTTACAGGACCTTTAACATTGCGGGTTAGCACTCTACCTTTATCTTTACCGGCTAATATTCTCACCTTCACCTGGATGATTTCACCGGTTATACCTGTTCTACCGGCTAGTTGTATAACCTCCGCCGGTGTAGCTGTATCCTCCTGAGAGCTCATTTTAATACCTCAGATTATTTTAGTTCAGATATTTTTTTAGTGATTTCAATTATTTGATCTTTAGCCTTACCTTCATCGATAACTGCTACAGCTGAGGCGCTTACATCTATGCCCGCGGAAGCGCCTAGTTTCTGTTTACTAGGCACGTAAGTATAGGGGACTTTTTTCTCCTCGCAGAGTAATGGTATATGCGCGACTACTTCAGGCGGGTCTACATCAACTGCGATGACGACTAGTTTAGCTAAGCCTCTTTCAATAGCTTTAGTTGTCTCATTAGTGCCTTTCCTAATCTTACCTGTATCTCTCACTATCTCTAATGCTTGATACGTTTTCTCAGCTAGATCAGCCGGAACTTCAAATCTTACATGAATTGGTTTAACCATTCTATAACTCCTCCTTCAGGGCTCAGCCTTCATCAATCATAGTTATCAAATTTAGATAACTGATTACAAAAGCTGTTATAAACTTTTGCGATAACCATTTTAAGTTAAAACCCTTTATAAAAATTATCTTATTTACCTGATTTTTACTCAAC
>JAHQXC010000085.1 GCA_029856525.1 Candidatus Odinarchaeia archaeon | reverse complement strand
CAAGTGTTCCATAACCATTTTTGAATCGATAAATGACCGGTTGGCGATTATAGCTTTATGTAGAAGTGCTTTAAGAAATTTTTCCTTTATATCCCTACCTGAGAAACCTTCTAAAAGATCAGCTATCTTCTCCGCGTCCAGTTCTATCTTGTAAGGTAGACGTTTAGCGTAAAGCTCTATTAATTTCACACGCTCCTCTCGGCTAGGTAGAGTGAACTCTATTTCATCTTCGAATCTGCTTCTAAGAGCCGGGTCGAGTATTTCAGGCGCGTTAGTTGCGCCTATTGTCACAACACCTATATTAGGGTTAAGACCGTCAAGTTCAGATAGTAACGCGTTAACTACCTCTGAAACATCGCCTCTAATAGATTGAAATCTTCTATCTAAACCTATAGCGTCAAGCTCGTCTATGAATATGATTGAAGGAGCATGACTTACAGCGTTCTCGAAAAGTTGGTGTATGCGATACGCGCCTCCGCCTACATGAGAGCCTATTAAATCAGTTGCCTTGGAGAGGAATATAGAGGCTTTAGTCTCGTTTGCAAGAGCTAAAGCCATCATCGTCTTACCTGTTCCAGGTGGACCGTAGAATAATACGTTTTTAGGAGCCCACTCCCCGAACTTGGCGGGTTCAAGTAAATATTTTTTTATTATAAGACACTTCTCTTTAGCTTTAGTTTGGCCTATAATATCATCTGAACTCACTTTAATTCGACTAAAAGACTTGGGTTTAACAGTAGTTTCAAGGATAATCTTTGTTTTATATGTTATATGACCTTCTTTAGGAGTACAGGAAACTACTTTAAAAGCGAAGTCAGGGTAAATATACTGATCGAACAGGAAGCTATTCTTTTTCACAAGAGTTCCATTCCATTGATCCGTTGCATATGCGCTGAATAATTCAGCGTCATCTGTTGTAATCTCCGGTGATCTACCCTCCTCTACGGTTCTTAAAGGATACCCCACCGGTCTAAGAACCACTTTTTTAGCCACTGGAACCGGCTCAACAGTATTTTTATCCGTGGAAACCATCTCTCCTACTCTAGACTCGTTAACTATATCAACAGCGTCTTTTTTATGCTTCATTATTAAACCACCGTAATCCTCCACTAACTACAATAATTAAACTTTCAATTTAAATATTCCCTTTTTTAAAATACATCACAGGTGATTAAATGAATTATATAAGAGCGTTTATAGCAGCGGATATAGATGAACCTGATATAGTAGATAAAATACGCGTTGTTAAAAAAAGTTTAACAGGCGATAATTTTAAAATCAAATTTGTTGAAGATGAAAACCTTCACCTTACATTAAAATTTTTAGGAGAAGTCGATGAACGGTTAATCCCTCAGATAGAGGAAAAAATGTTAAATATTAAAGCCTCATCTTTCACAATCACGCTTAAAAATATAGGAGTATTCACTCCAAGCTATCCTAGAGTTTTATGGATAGGAGTGGAAAGGGGAGCTTCAAATCTCGCTGAGTTAGCCTCTAATATTAATGTTAATTTAAGCGGACTAGGCTTCCGAGAAGAAAAAAAAGATTTCACACCTCATCTAACTATCGGCCGAGTGAAATATGTGAAAAATAAAAGCCAGTTAATTGAGAAAATTCAAGCTTTAAAAGACTTAGATTTCGGGTCGATGACTATTAAATGCTTTAAACTTAAGAAAAGCACGCTTACACCTAACGGCCCGATCTATGAGACTATCAAAGAGTTTAGATTAGAAGGGGTTTAATTTGAATATTGAAGAAGATAACATACAACTTCTTTTAAGTAAGATTAAAGAGAAAATAACACCTAGCAGAGAATTAACCGCTAAAATAGATGGCATAGTAAACGAGTTTAAAAAATTAATAACTAATACGATAAAAGAGAATAACATACCAGTTGAAATAACTGTGACAGGATCATATGCGAAGGGCACATGGCTCCCCCAGAAATTAGAAGTAGACATATTCTTAATGTATAATTCGAAAGAAGATATTGTGAAACGCAGCAGCTCAGACCTAGAATATTTTAAAAGAATATTCGAGCGCTGGGAGGATAGACACGCTCAACACCCCTATATAAGCGGAGTGTATAAAGGTTTAAATATTGATATAGTACCGGCTTTGAAAATCAGAGATTCAAGTGAAAAGGTAACAGCTGTTGATAGAAGCCCCCTGCATACTTTATACATCTTATCTAAGGTTAACAGTGAAATGATAGGTGAGATAAGATTATTAAAAAGATTTCTAATAGCGCAGAAATTATACGGCGCTGAGATTAAAACGAAAGGGTTCTCAGGTTACTTATGCGAGCTTCTGATATTATATTATAAAACGTTTCTAAACCTTCTTAAACACTGCTTGAATTGGGGGGATCATGAAACTATAATACTTGAAGATGTGAAACCTGAAGGCATTAAAAAACAGTTTACAGATCCGCTGATAGTAATAGACCCGGTTGATTATAATAGGAATGTGGCTTCACCAGTCAGCAGGGAAACACTTCAAAAATTTATTAAGGTAGCTAAGAGCTTTCTAGAAAATCCGAGTGAAAAATTCTTTTTCCCAGATGAAGTTACACCGCTGAAACCTTCTGAAATAAAAACTAAACTAAAAAATATGTTTTTCATAATTACTAAAACCCCTAAAATACCGGTGGATAGTTTATGGGGACAGTTATATCGCTCATTAAACGGGTTTAAAAAATTTTTAGAGCTCAACGATTTTGAAGTCGACTCAGCTTATGTTTGGTCAGATGAAAAAAAAGAGGTTGTATTCGTTTTTAAAATGAGAAAATTTTTAAGAGATGAAAATGTGAAAAAAATCGGGCCGCCTGTGAATACTATAGGTGAAAGAGAATTCCGTGAAAAATACGAGTGTAATGATAATGTTAAAGCATTTTATATTGAAGAAGGGAGATGGGTGGCTTTAATTAAAAGAGATGAAATTGATTTGAAAACCTTTTTAAAAAGCAAATTTAAAAGCAGGCTTGAAATGATAAGTTTAGGTAAAAATTTAAGAGAGATGCTTCGAGAAGATTTTGAAATATTATTCGAGGATGAAATATTAGACAAATATGTTGAAAACAGTGATTTCGCGAAATTTCTCACAGAGCTGGCGATCGTAGAATCCTCTAATAAACCGTAAAATCTAAAATATTTAAACAGCTTATACGATAAGATTAAAAGCAAATCATATATATGATGCTTTGAACTCTAATATTCTAAGCCTGAGAAGCCGGGTCGGTGGTCTAGCTTGGCTTAGGATCCGCGCCTGGGGTCTTATAAGCCAGATCGCGCGAGAAGGTTTAAACTCGCAAATTCGTGGGTTCAAATCCCACCCGACCCACCACTAGTTAAAACGGTCCCCAGATTCTTTTAAGCTCAGTTTTTAAATCTTGAATAACTCTTTTAACATATCTTTCAATTCCCACATCTTCTGCAAGCTCAGGCTCCCTGTATACATTGTTTAAACCAGCCAGCGCCGCCACCACGTTAGAGGTAAGATTTCCTAGCATTGATATATTGTAACCGCCTTCCAGTAATATGATTAACCGGTCGAAGCTGTGTTTAGACGCCGCCTGTAAGAGTACACCGGTAATCTCTGTGTATGCTTGTGAAGTTAACTGTAAATTCGCTAAACCATCTCTGTGGTAGGTGTCAAAACCCCATGAAACTAGGAGAATCTCAGGTTTAAATAAGTCAGTTAAAGGATAGAGAATCTCTTTTAAAGCGGCAATATATGATTTATCCCCTGTCCCAGGGGGGAGAGGGAGATTAACTATATGACCCTCCCCCTCCCCGATCCCTATCTCTGTTGGGAAGCCTGTACCAGGGTAGAGTGTCCTACCGTCTTGGTGGAGACTTAAATATAGAGTATAAGGAGAAGAGTAGAATATTTCCTGCGTTCCGTTACCGTGATGAACATCTAAGTCGACTATCATGATTCTATTAAATTTCTTAACCTTATTCAAGTATTCAGCTAAAACAGCGATATTATTAAAGAAGCAGAAGCCTCGCGCCTTTGAAAAACCTGCGTGATGGCCTGGAGGGCGTATGAAAGCGAAAGCGTTTTTCACTTCTCCTTCTAAAACTTTTCTCGCAGCTGTTAAACCTCCGCCGACTGCTAGTAACGCTGTTTTATATGTATCCGGGGATGCGACTGTATCTAAGTCAAGCGGGCCGCCGCCTGATTCACATAAAACTTTAATCTTATTAATATAATCTTCAGTGTGTACTAGTTTAACTTCAGGTTGTAAAGCTATTAACGGCTCGTATAATTTTATATTTGAATTGTTTAAAAGCGATCGGCTTTGAAGAGACTCGTATATTGCTTTAATCCTATTAGGGGATTCAGGGTGACCTAAACCTGGATCATGATTCATATAATTGTAGCTTATAACTATACCAGTCTTATTCATGAAACCACCGGGATTGTAAAAATAATATTTAATTAGAGTGTTATTATAATATTTATTAATTATGAGGTGGCGCGGGGGGCGGGATTCGAACCCGCGCGACGCATACGCGCCACAGGCTTAGCAGGCCTGCGCCATACCACTAGGCTACCCCCGCTCTGAGAAAAAGCTTATATTTTAACATCCATGTGAACACCCCTTATAAATGTAATTTATCTTTCAGTAGGTTT